>WOYM01000051.1:32681-50726 GCA_011620785.1 Methanothrix sp.
TCATAGATCTCACTCTTGGCTGAATCGAACTCGCAGATTCAAAGATGACTTTTCAGGTTCTTGCTCAGGCGGACAGGTCTCGCATACAGTTATTGCCCCAGAGCGGGGACAAGGTTCTCTTCGAGGGCCATTTGCGCTTGAAGGACATGCCCCAGGGGCCAAGGGTCTTCAAGTTCCTGGTCAAGAAGGAGAATGAGGCCGAGAGGTACCTCCCTCCAGAGGATGCTATGAGGCTGCTTCGCAAAGCCGGGGCCATCTATCTCGTCAGGGGGGACTCGGCTCTGGAAAAAAGGTTCCTGGAGCTATTGGAGTCCTACCAGCTACAGTACCGCTTCGTCCAGGTCTGCGGCCACTGTCTGGGGCAGAAGAGGGTGACCTATGTGGGGCGAGATGCCATAACCTACAAGGGCGCCCGCATCTGCGAGAACTGTGCAGCAGCAGAGCTTCTCCGAGAGGCCGATTTTCATCATCTGAGCCGTCCTGCCAAGTCCCATCTGGCCAGGATCCTTAAGAAGAGGCGATCTTTGGATGATGTCATCGGCCTGCTATCTTTGCAGAGGCTCGAGCCTGAGCTAACCCGTTTTGACCTCATTCCCGCCAGCCATGAGGAAACTGGTCTGCCCCTGGATTCAATCGACCTGCCTGGACCCCTTAAGGAGCTGTTGCGTCGCAGGCTGACAAGACTCCTGCCCGTTCAGTCCAGGGCGATCTCAGCCGGCCTCCTGGAAGGAAAAAGTCAGCTGGTTGTATCAGCTACCGCTACTGGTAAGAGCCTGATCGGAGAGATGGCGGGGATAAAGAACCTTTTGCAGGGAAATGGCAAGCTACTTTTTCTGGTGCCTCTGGTGGCCCTGGCCAACCAGAAGTACGATCAGCTCTCTGCCTATAATGAACTGGGCTTTCAGACCTCCATTCGGGTGGGAACAAGTCGCATCCGCCTGGGAAAGAAGAGGAAGATCGTCCAGAGCCTTAATGCTGACATAATATCCGGCACCTACGAGGGCATAGATCAGGTGATCCGCACAAAAAAGAGCCTGGGGCGGGTGGGAACGGTGGTGATCGATGAGGTTCATATGCTGGAAGATGCTGAACGCGGCCATCGTTTGGCTGGGATGATCGCCCGCCTGAGAAATGCTGCCCCAGAGGCGCAATTCATCTTCCTCTCCGCCACAGTAGGAAATCCGGGGGCCCTGGCCAAGCGGCTGAATGCAGCTTTAGTGGAGTACGAGGTGCGACCGGTGCCCATTGAGCGCCATCTCATCTTCTCCTCGGGAAAAGAGAAGCGAACGCTTTTGCGCCAGTTGGTCGCCCAGGCGGAGAAGCTGACATCGTCTACCGGCTACCGTGGCCAGACAATAATCTTCACCAACTCTCGCAAAAACTGCTATAACCTCGCTCAGGCGATCCCCGGGGCGGCAGCTTATCATGCCGGCCTACAGTATCCAGAGAGGAAGAGAATCGAGGAGCTATTTGGCCAGGGAAAGATCAGCACTGTGGTGACGACCGCAGCTTTGGCCGCCGGGGTAGACTTTCCCGCCTCCCAGGTGGTCTTCGAGTCCCTGGCCATGGGCATCAACTGGCTGAATGTGCACGAGTTCAATCAGATGCTGGGGAGGGCAGGCAGGCCAGGTTATCATGACCTGGGATTGGTCTACATCTTGGCCGAGCCGGGCCGACGGTTCTCCTCTGGTCGGGGGGAGTCAGAGGATGAGATGGCACTTGCCCTTCTGCACGGCGCTATGGAGGATGTGGCCCCGGAGTTCTCGGATGAGCAGCAGCAAGAGGAGGTCTTGGCCAATGCTGTCGCTGCCAGATCCCGTCAGGAGCTGGAGAAGCTGCATGATCTGACCCTGGGTCTGGATGATCTGGATAGCGCCCTGAATTCTCTCGAGAGGGCAGGTTTGGTCAAAGGCTTTGAGCCCACCCGCCTCGGAGCGGCAGCAGCAGCCCATTTTCTCACCCCAGATCAGACAAATCTCATCGCTAAGAGGATTGGCAAAGGAAGATCCGCTTTGGAGGTGGCAGTTGAACTGGAGGGTTTTGAGGCTATTTATCTGAAGTTCGCCGAGCATATATCCACCAAGCTGCATATGCAGGTCTCCCAGAGGGCTCTACATGGCTCATTTTTGGATCTATTAAGCAGCTCCGACCTGAACCAGCTGGAGAGGAAGATTCAGAGATACTGCCTGGACTTCGTCCGCGACTTTCTCCGCTGCACCTGCAAGGAGTCTCCCTACTGCGGCTGCGTCCAAAAAAGCATATCATTGTCCATTCTCGATCTGAGGGCGGAAGGCAAGAGCCCGGAAGAGATCATCGATTACTTCAGCGATAGATATGGAATGTATGCCTACCAGGGCGATCTGATCAACTATTTAGACCAGATGGTGCGCTATCTGGAGGCCATAGGATCCGTGGCCAGAGTGCTGGGAAAGCCAGAATTGGCGAAGGAGGCAGAGGAGTGGAAGAAAAAGATCGAGGGGGAGTGATCTGATTGCCAAGCTTATAGAACCGATTGACGTCGTCCCTTGGGGTGGAATACTCCTTCTCTATGAAATGCAAAATGATGGATGAAGGGCATGGCTGAGGGTTCGGACTCGGAGCGTTCTCGGGCGCCAGGATGAAATAAATAAAGTGCAAACAAAGCCATAGAAGCCTGCTTGTATTAATACATCCGGGCATCATAAACATGAGGAGAATACATGAAGATATCAGCGTTAATACCGGTTGGTATAGTCTTTATAATGATTACTGCAGCCCTGACCATCAGCGCATCTGCGGGGTGCTCAACTTGTTCCAAGGAAGGGGACTGGACCCTAAGCGCAACCAGCTTCCTGGAGGGTATTCCCATTAATGAAACCCAACAGGATTATGGGCCAAAGGCAGCGCGCATGACCACTTCTCAGTTTGAGAAAGAATCCGGTGCCGAGAAGGAGAAACCAGAAGGCACAGCAATTGCCGCTCCCGCTCAGACTGAACCCACTGCTAACGCGGGTTCCGCGCCAGCTATATTCCTGATGAGCATCAATGCCGATCCGATAAATGTGACAGCGGGCAGCACCGTCAATATCACTGCCTCACTTGCCACCGCTGGTGATGGACAGACTGCAAGCAACAACAATAGCGCTTCTGACAGCCAGAGCAGAATCACCGCCAGCGCCACTATAATTAATTCTACAGGCATAAATTCGGGAAATGTGGTCTTGATCAAGGGCTCTGAGAATGAGTATACCGGCATCTGGAATGCCAATGTCCCTCCGGGCAAATACAGCGTCAGCGTATCTGCCGCGTCATTGCAGGGAAGTGAGACCTTCAATGATGTTCTGCAGATAAACGTACTCGAATAGAGCCTAGAGGCCATGCGGGTGGCAAGCCCCTTAAAGAAGCTCGGATAACATCCGCCTTCGAGGCAGATCAGTCTCCATAAGACGAAACTTGGGACGGAGCCTTCCCCTGAATTTGGTCCAGGTGAAGATGAGGATGGTGTTGGCGCTATCCGTCTCCATTTGTTTATTTTTCAGGCTCTCCAGATCCTCTTTATCCTCTGCCGTCAGGTCGATATCGAACTCTTTACCGGTCTTCCAGTTGAAGAGTCGGGCCAGAAATATAGTTCGAATGTGCTCCTGTCTCCCTCTGGAGAGCACCTCTTCGGCAAACAGATCTGCAGCATACTCCACCGGGCTTTTTATCCTCTGGCACTTCTCATCCGGCTGGCATAGCTCAAGATCCTCAATGCCCAGGTCGGGATAGCCCTTGCTCTGCCGCTGCATGGTCTCGCACTTTGGGCAGTTCATATTCCCAAACCATTTCCTGTAGATCCTCTCCTCTGCAGATATAGCACCCCGCCAGAGGGATCCTGCCTCCTTTTCGCTCCAACCGCATTGGCCCAGGAATGAGGCCAGGATCGCTCCTCTCCTGTGCATCCCCTTTTCGCCTCCAGGCCCTCTAATTATATTCTTTATGCAAGGAGGGAATTCGCTGGCTGAAATTGCATGCATAGAGATCCAGATCGTCTCCTCTTGCTCTTCTATTGCCAGCACGGATACGGGAATCTCCTCCTCGACCTTGGCAGGAGGATGTGATCTGGGTGGTGGTGGCATTTTCTGCTCAATCTCTTCTCATTCTCGCTTGTGGCCTCCCTCGAAGTAATCGTGGGTATCCTTATCCGGCCGGGCCTCCTGAAGTGCGGGGATCAGACCCTTTTCCACCTCATAGCTCATCCTCTTCTTGAGAATGCACGCTCCTTTGCGCAGCCCTCCTAACGGATTTCTGGGAGTGCCCATGGAGTTCATGCATCGAGCCATCACCGCTGCTCCTCTGGCCAGGCCATCGTCCACGAAGACCACATTTTGGTCCGTATGATCATACAGCCCGAGCTTATCTATCTCCTCTAAGATCCGGCGGGGCTTGTTGCCTGTGATACCCGCCCTACCGGTCACACCAATGGCGGTCTTGCCGGTGACTATGCCCTCCTCGACCCCAACCTGGACCAGCCTGCGGGCCACCCGGGCCATGGCCAGGTCCAGAGCACCAAAGAGTACCTTCAGATCTCGGCTTTTAGTGCTATTGATATCCGCGCCGATTCCGGAGAGCTTCTCCAGGTCGCTGCCGTTTACCCCCACGTCGCAGCCGATGAGGACCACATTGTTCTTGGCCGCTGCATCTGGATTCACCGGAACGAGGCCGTATTTTTTGCGATTTAATGGAACCTTTTCGATGATCACCAGCTCGTCGATCCGGTCGGCATAGGCCTGGGCCTCCTTTCCATAGTCGGGCTTCAGGCCGGCGTCGAATATGTCCAGGGTCGCCCCTATCTTCCTGTCCACCAGCCCTGTGCCCTGGACCACGGCATCAGGTATGGCACCAGCTAGGCCCAGTAGGTTGCCAATGGTATGGGCATAGGGCAGCTCTTCGCTCGTCACCCTGCCGTCCAGGGTGGTGCCGAAGTCCATGGAGAGGCAGGGGTTTCGAAAGTCCACGTCTGTCCAGCGGCTGCCCTCCTTGATTCCGGCGGTGGCAAGCTCTCCTTCCATCTCATTGGCCACCACTTCGACTCCGGTGGACCCCTGGGGCGGGAAACAGGAGGCCACTGCTCCCATGAAGATGACCTTCTCGATCATGGTATATCTCTTGAACTTCTCCAGTATGTTGTGAATGCTCATCGCCGGGGTCATGAGCCGGGGAGGGACGCCGGCATCAAGGCAGCCCTGGGCCAGGGCTTGAATGAATATTCCTACCTGCTCGGGAGAGTCCAGCTCGGCCACTACGCCAGTTGAGCGCACCACGAAGTTCAGATCGGTCTTAATGTCCAGACGGGCTCTATCGTGGCTCTCAATCAGGGTGTTTTTCACCAGCTCGGCAACGGACTCCTTGGTGAGGGGCGTGCCATTGATGGTATGGGCAAAAATCTCTTCTCCTGGTTTTGGCAGCCTCACATCTCTGGTCATCTTTACCGTCTTGTTCACGATGTAGGTCTTGCCGGTATTCAGATCGGTAGCAGTGAGTATGCTCTTGGTGGTGGTATTGCCCACCTCCACCGAGGCCACGATGTAGAATGGCTTGCTCCTCAGATCCAGGTAGTTGAACGGCGGGCTTTCCGCTATGCGTGGTGAAAATTTCGGCTTGAAGAGGCGACCGAGGTTCATGGCAGAAAAGAGAGCGCTGGAGACATTAAAGCTTTGGGTTGAGGGATCAAAATCCCGGATGCGCTAATAGGATGCTCTTCTCCAGATTATGTGGGTGAGGTCCGGCAGAGGTTGTAGCCTCTGTGTCTCCACATGAAAAATCTTAAAGCATACTGGTTTTTCATGCTTTGGAATGGAGAGGAGCCCAAAAAGGGAGTGCAGAATCGCTTATTACTCTCTTTGCATCATGGGCAACTTCGTATCACAATCGTCTATATCTATATAGTTGCTAATAGAAGTGGCGATCCGGGAGCACTGCTCCTTGCCTCCTGCGTCCTCGGATCACCCCCTCCTCCCTCACCTTTTCTTTTTTTGTCTGACCGACGCTCCCGTTCCCGCGTTCAGTCCTTCAATCCATCTGTTGTCACCGAAAAGACCGCCTCCCCATCGGGCAGGTTGGGCGAATCCACCAGGCGAGCGATGCGTTTCTCCCCTTTGGATTTTCGCAGGTAGAGCCGGAAGGTGGAGGTATGGCCCAGGACGTGCCCTCCCACGGGCTTGGTCGGATCTCCGAAGAAGGTGTCCGGCTTGGACATGACCTGATTGGTCACCAGGATCACGGCGTTATTCAGGTCTCCAAAACGCATCAGGTCGTGAAGATGCTTGTTGAGCTTCTGCTGGCGGTCGGCCAGGGTTCCCCGCCCCACATACTCCGCCCGGAAGTGGGCAGTCACCGAGTCCACGATGAGCAGCCGGACCGGCCTCTCAGAATCTTTGACCTTCTCTGCCAGGTCCATGGCGCTCTCCGCCAGCAGGATCTGGTGATTGGAGTTGAAGGCCCTGGCCACGTTGATGTTCTTTAAGAAATCCTCAGTCTCCCAGATCCGGCCGTCGGGTGCAGGCGGCAGCCCCTTGACCATCTGGTCGATGCGCTCCGGCCGGAAGGTGTTCTCAGTATCGATTATGATGACGGAGCCGTTCAGCCCGCCCATCTCCACCGGCAGCTGGATATTCACTGCCAGCTGGTGGGCGACCTGGGTCTTGCCGCATCCGAACTCTCCGTAGAGCTCCACAATGGCCTGAGTCTCCATACCTCCGCCCAGCAGCTCATCGAAGCTCTTGCAGCTTGTAGTGACCTTACCCACCTGCTTTCTCCGCTCCAGGATGCGGTCACCGGTCTCAAAGCCTCCTACGTCTGCCGCTTCCCGGGCCCCGGCTATTATCTTGGCGGCAGTGGCCTCACCAACCTCTGCCGCAGTAACCAGCTCTCCAGGAGAGGCAACGGCAATGGCTTCAATTGAGTTGAATCCCGCCTCGCGCAGCTTTTCGGCAGTGGCCGGACCCACGCCAGGTAGGTCTTCCAGTAGTTTTATTGCCATCGTCACAGTTCCTCTGGTATGTGTTCTCATAGCTAACTTAACTTCCTTACTCAGGCGGGGCGAAAGTAATCCTGGTGCGCCATCCGCAGGAGAGTTCCAGTCCTTCATTCCAGCCGCTCTTGACCTGCGCATCGATAATCTCCGCCCTGTATCCAAGATCAACCTCCACCAATCGATCGACATGCTCTCCCCATAGAGCTGCCCGGATCCGGCCGGATTCATCAGAGATGTAGATATTTGCCACCCGGCCCACTCTGCCATCATCCCTCTGAAACTCCCGCACCTCCCCCAGGCCGGATACAAAGCCGGAAACGCTGGAGAGCATTCCCTCTTTCAGCTCCGCTATGGGGGTCATCCTCTCTGAGAAGTCCAGCTTCTTAGTGCTCTTGCGAATAGCGGTGCTCCCACCGGTCTGGATCTCAAGCAGGCCGTACCTCTCCCGGACTGAGCCGCCTACGATCTCAAGCGTCTCCCCCTTAAGAAGAGGCATCTGGGCCTGCTCATTCCAGAGGGTGAGCCGGATCTTGCCGGTCTCATCTCCCAGCGTCAGCCCTCGAACCTGGCCCTTGCCCCCATCTTTGCGCTCGAACTCCCTCATCTCTCCCGGGTCCACAACCACCGCCAGAAGGCTGACATCACTCATGTCCCTCTTAAGCTCTCCAATCCTGTAAGGCGCGACGCGTGGATGAATATCCTGATCTATCTCCTCGAATCCGCCGCCGCGACCCAGGCTGACCTCAGTCCCCGCAAATCCCTCTTTGGCCAGTCCCCTCACCTTGAGGCACTGGTCCACAGCGAGGTCCCCTGACTTGATCAGCTCTGCTGTCTCGTCCCAGAGGGCGACACGCACCGACCCGGTCTCGTCCGCCAGGGTGATATTTGCCACCCTGCCAAGAGATCCGTCTGATCGCTGAAACTCCCGCACAGGAGATACCGCGATCACCCTGCCGGTGAATGTGACGTTCCCCATCTCAGGCCGGATGCTCCCGATCTTGGTCAGAAGATCAGGGCTGCCCAGGTCCCTGGCCACCAGCATGGCTGCGGTCCGGGAGTCGCATAAGCCGGCCATAAGGGCCACCTTCTCCTTCACCCTCTCCTCGAATTCTTCAGGCGATATGCTGTCTGCAACCTGACGGTAAATCTCCTCCAGCTCTGAGTCCATCAACGATCATCCATGAATGGCATAACGCTCCTGCGTACTTCTCAGGTAGGGGGCATTGCAGCGGGAAAGGAAGGCATTGCAGACCTCAATGGGATCTCCGTCTGCAATCAGCGCCCCGTTCTCCATCAGTATGGCCCGGTGAGATACCTCCTTGACGAAATCCACATGATGACTCACCAGGATGATGGTCGTCCCAAACTCCGAGTTGATCTTCTTTATGGCATTGGAGACCTCCCGCAATGTGATGGGATCGATATCTCCAAACGGCTCGTCCAGAATCATAACCTCTGGCCTGGCAGCGAGGAGAATGGCCAGAGAGACTCTCACCAGCTCCCCGCCGGACAGCTGCCTGGGAAGCTTCCACATGACACTTCTATCCAAATCCAGCAGGTCGAATATGGGCTCGGCGAACTTCTGGGCCTCAGTGTTTGGAAAGCGGGGGAATAGATCCTTGAATATATCCCTTGTAAGCTCCAGAGACTCTAGAGCTGACTTTGCATCCTCTTCTGACATATCCGCCATGGCATAGATGACATCCAGCACCTTTTCGCTTATGCCCATCTCCTCGGCAACGGAACGGGCATATTCAATCACATCAGTGCCCTTGATGCCCATCTGATAAGCGATCTGATCGATGATGGTCTCCCCGGCATAAAGGGCGAACTCCTGATACATGATCCCTAAAGTTCGACGCACATTCATTCTATGGGGCGAGTAGGTGAGCATATCCACCCATTCATCGCCATAGCGGTAATAGACCGCCCCCTCATCGGGCATTCTGACCCCCTGCATGATCTTGAGAAGGGTGGTTTTTCCTCCGCCGCTGTTGCCAATGAATGAGGTGATCTCCCCTTTGTTTATGTCGAAGTTGAGCTTCTTCATCCGCAGGATGTCAAGGACCTCTCCCTTGCAGACCTGGCAGCTCCTCTTGGACAGGTCTCTCACCTTGATCAATGGTCCCAGGTTTCTTTTTAGCGCCAGGGGCTCGAGCTTTCCAATTCCTGCCAGGAACCTGTCCAGGATCTCTCCTGGCTTTCCGTCAGCTATGATCTCGCCTTTCTCCAGCCAGATCAGTCTGTCCGCCAGGTATTCGTGGACCTCCGGCAGGTGGGAGACGACGACTATGATCAGGCCAAGCTTATCCCGAACGTTCTTGATGGCATCTAAAACCTCCTGCTTTGTCGCCGGGCAGGCCATGGTGGCCGGCTCATCCAGCAAGAGGACCTTGGGCTTTTTGGCCAGCTGTCTGGCGATTACAAGCCTCTGCTTCTCACCGCCGCTGAGGATGGTTGCCAGGTGGCTGGCCTTCTTTTCCAGGCCCACCAGGCCCAGGTAGAAGAGCCCCTCTTTGTACATTGCATCGTAATCAGCATTCTCGGGTATGGGCAGGACCTCATAGCCCGTCTTGCGTGAATGAACTCGTCGCACCACGTTATTGAGGGCGGTCTCCGTCCAGAGGGCAAAGTCCCTCTGTAGATGTATGGCTGTGACCGCCATCTGCGCCCGTACCTCCTCATCGCTGGAGTCAGGGGTGATGGTAGTTCCGTCCAGGGTGATCTTGCCGGAATCAAAGCTCTCCATGCCTCGCAGGATCTTCATCAGGGTGCTCTTTCCGCCACCGCTCTTGCCCACTATTCCCAAAATCTCGCCCGGCTGGGCGGTGAAGCTTATGTTTTTCAGGACCTCGATATCCCTGTCATTTAACCTGTAAGTTTTGGAAAGATTTTCTATCTGCAGCAAAATCATACCTCCTAACGTACTTTTGTTCCCGTTTCCACAGCTTCTCTCGGCCTGAGAAGCACTGCCCTGCCTTCCACATCAGCCGCCAGGAGCATGGCCTGTGACTCTATTCCGAAGAGCTTGGCCGGCTTTAAATTGACCAAAACCACTACCTGTGTGCCCACTAGGTCCTCTTTTGCATAGGACTGGGCGATGCCTGCTACCACCTGGCGGACCTCTCCCCCTATATCCACAGCGAGCTTGAGAAGTTTGTTTGAGCCTTTAATGGCCTCTGCATTCTTGATCTCCCCTATTCTTATATCCATGGACTGGAAATCCTCAAAGGAGATCTCTTCTTTCTTCTTATCTTGCGTTCCCTTACCTTTGGATCCGGCCTCTTTTATCCTATCCATGAAGATCTTCTCCAGTTCTTTGACGAATTTCTCCTCCAGGCGGTCAAAGAGGATCTCAGGGGTTCCCAGGCTCTGGCCGGAGTCCAGGGGCACAAGAGCATCTCCAAAAGCGATCTTACTGACCTCTCCGGGCATGCCCAGCTGCTTCCAGGCGTTTTGCATCTTTGCTGGCATTACAGGCTCCATCATAATTACCAGTGCTTTGGCGATCTGCAGGCAGCTTCGCAGGACAGAGGCCGCGGCATTCCGGTCGCTTTTGACCAGCTTCCAGGGCTCATGGCTCTGGAAGTAGGTGTTCCCATAATCGGCCAGGGTCATCACGCTGTCGGTGGCCTTCTTGAACTCGTACTCCTCCAGGCCGGATACAACCTCAGCCATGGTCTCTTCGATACGGGCCAAAACATCCGCATCTATGCTGCCCTCAGGCACCTTTCCCTCGAAGTTCTTCACGCTGAAGGTGAGGGCCCGGTTGATGAAGTTGCCAAAAGCCCCCACCAGCTCGGAGTTGACCTTATCGGCAAATATGTTCCAGGCGAAGTTGACCTCTTTATTGTGGGCGGTATAGCTGGCCAGGTAATAGCGCAGAAGGTCGGGATGAAGGCCTCGGTCCATGTAGTCGTCCTTCACCCAGATGACATTCCCTCGGGATTTGGAGAACTTCTTGTCATCGATCTTGAGCATGCCGCTGGCAACTACCGCCGAGGGCAGGGTATATCCCGAACCTTTGAGCATCGCCGGCCAGAAGATGCAGTGATGATAGACGATATCTCCGCCGATGAAGTGAATGATCTGGGAAGGTTTTTTCCAGTAGTCCTCCCAGTCCCGGCCAGACCTGGCGCACCACTCCTCGGTGAAGGCGATATAGCCTATAGGAGCGTCCACCCAGACGTAGACCACCAGGTCGTCGCTTCCCGGGAATTTGACCCCCCAGGCCATATTGCGGGTTATGCACCAGTCTTTGAGCTCCGAGCGCACCCACTCCGTGGCATAGTTCCTGGCCGAGGCGGTTCCTTCCAGGGTCTGCAGATGCTCGAGCAGAAAGTCCCGGAATCCAGAGAGGCGGAAGAAGTAATGAGTCTGTTTGCGGTACTCTGCCCTGCCGCCGCAAACCTTGCAGATGGCATTCTTGATCTCCCCCGGCTCCAGGTGGCGACCGCATCCCATGTCGCACTCGTCTCCCCGGGCGGGCTTGCCGCAGTAGGGACACTCCCCTTCCACATATCTATCCGGCAGGAAGCGCTCGCATTTAGGGCAGTACGCAAGATCGATCTCCCTGGGATAGACGTAGCCGTTCTCCATGAGAGCTTCTACCATCTCTTTGGTGCGATTGTGGCAAGCTGGATCATCAGTATCGCCAAAGAAGTCGAAATCAACCTCCATTCCCTGGAAGATCTCATCGAAGTGCTGGTGATACTTGATGGACAGAGCCTTGGGGGTCATTCCCTGAGCCTCGGCATTGACCACGATCGGGGTTCCATGGGAATCCGAGCCGCAGACGAAGAGCACCTCTTTGCCCATCTTTCTCAATCCTCGGACGAAGATGTCCGCTGGTACATAGGTTCTTAGGTGGCCCAGGTGACAGGGCCCGTTGGCGTAAGGGAGGCCGCAGGTTACAAGGATAGGCATTGACAATTGAGAACACCGCCGCTGGATATGAAAGAACAGGGAGATATAGGTTTCCCAATAGCTCTCCTGGGCATGGTACAGGATCCTGGTCGGAAGGATCCTGGATAAAATGTATATAACCGGATGATAAAATACAGATAATGGCAGAATGCAATTTAAAGGCGAAAAGCATGAAGTCAGCCATTCCATGAGAGATGATGGCAAAAGTGGGGATATTCAATGAATAAGATGTGTTTAATTATTCCGGCCTTCTTACTGGCACTGGCTATGGGCCCGGCAGGAGCCTACCCTCTGCAGGCCAGCGATGGAAATGCTACGGTAGTCCTGTTTGGGTCAATCAGGATGCCATATGAGTTAAATGATAGTGAGGAGGTCCTGAAGGTGGATACCGGGCTTCTGAACGCCTCGAATGCCACATATCAAATGGTGGATCAGTATGATGCTGTTTACGATCCAGCGATGTACAAACCCCTGAACGAGGGAAGGCAGCTGGTCTACTTCGTGGTTCCCAGAGACAGCCTCTTCAAGTTGATTACTGCGACTCCTGAGGGCGGAAGGCCCATAAATATCAACTGGTGGGCTACACCCAAAGCGAGCAATGAGTTTCTGCTGATAAGGTACTATGGGATCACAGACTGGCTGATAAATCCCGACGAGCAGGGAATAGTGGTTCAGGTCCGTGGCCAGAACAATGGCACCCAGGATGTGACATTCAGTCCAGAGAATTTCGTTCTTATTGATCAGTGGGGCTGGCCGTATAGTGCGACCGCAGGATTCGATACCGAGGTCATAGCTCCTGGAAACGCAAGCCAGGAAAGGGTGCTGGTGGGCTTCAGCGGCATCTCTCTGCAGAGCAGGCCCGTGGCTCTGGTGTATGGCTACTATACCGAGAGTCCCATAGTCATTGACTTTGATAGTGCTTACACCCAGCTCACAAATGAGCAGGTCTATGGGACGGCGGGAGCACAAAATGTCTCCGCAGCTCAGCCTGCCGGGCAAGCAGTCCAGCCGATTGCATTGGCCGCTGCAACGACAAACGAGAGTGCTGTAGCTGGAGCTGCGGCCAACAACACCACAGCCCAGAACGCAACCGTGGCCTCTAACATCAATTCCAGCGTCAGCTCCACCAAGGCCAGGCTTGCTGCTGCGAGAGAGAGGCTCAAACAACAGACCAAGGATGATACATCAGCGGATACACCAGCGGGCAATGCTACCCCTGGCACGGCCGAGACTGCAATAACCTCGCTAAATACAGAAGATATCATGTAGAAGGGCTGAGCAAAGATCCGAAAATGATTCGAACCCGGAATGATATGTCGATCTAGCTGGGAACGATGGGCAGGAGCGAGGGGCTTTCGCCTCCTGCCCAATAAATTCTGCTCTATAATGCTAATAGCATGAAGGTGGAACTGTGAAGGCAGAAATGGCAGTATTAATTGTCCTTGGAGCGGCAGCGCTTTCCCTTCTGGCCGCGGATGGTATCGAATCTGAAGGGCTTACTATCACCGGATCTGCTACACCCATGTCTGGCCTTGGGAATATAGATGATCAGAGCATGGAGGATAAGATCGCTGATTTGCAGAGCGGTTCCGTATCCAACGCCAACCAGTCAAATAACAAGCACAGCACATTCTTTAGCATCGGTATTGATACTGTTCAATCGAATGGCTCAACTGTCGATCTATCAAAGCTCATCAATCTATCCTCCAATGATTCCACAAATTCCAGCGCTGAAAATGCCTCGATCATTAACACAAGAACACTGAACTGGACTGCGCTCGACACCACTGCTTTTAATGCAACCGCAGTCAATGTTTCTGACCGGATCGGGTCCGGCAAAGATTCAATGTATTCATCATCCCAGGGCGGATTGGGCAAAAGCAAGATCGGATCCAGTATGTCCCTGGAAGGGGATTTCGAGGTTCAAAGATCGTCGAGTTATTAAAAATTTTTTTATCTAAATTTAAACTGGTATCCCCCTCGCTAGCCAGGAAAATTTTCGGGCAAGTTGAAAATGTGTGATCTATAACAAAAAACTGGTCAAATAGGAATCTTTATATGGCATTATTGGTTTTCTGCCAACATCAAGAGGAATCATTGAAGAAATACAAGATAGATGTGGGCGATAGCTTGGAGCTGGATGAGGTAGATAGGACCATTCTCCGCAACCTTAGAGAAGACAGTCGCATGAGCCTGCAGGAGATATCGCGGAGGTCAGGCATTGCCGATGCAACCGTCCAATTCCGTCTGAAGCGCATGAAGTCCCAGGGGGTCATTGAGCGGTTCACCATCAGCGCCAGTCCCGCGGCCACTGGCTATACAGTAACCGCCATCATGCTGGTCCAGACCGATTCCGAGAGCCATGATCGGGCGGTTCGGGCTCTGGTCTTGATCCCGGAGATAACCGAGGTCTACGGAATATTAGGAGAGTACGACCTCTTCCTCAAGGTCTGGTCTCGTGGCCTGGAAGAGCTGAAGACCATCATCAACGACCGTATCCGTTCCGTTGAAGGGATTAAAAACCTCCTGGAGATCGTGGTCATGGATCGGGCGAAAGAGGAGAGCCCTCCTGTCTAGGATGCATTGAGAATATCGAGCAGATTAAGCTAGCAGAGAATTGAGCAGTTGAGATTGAGCTGTTAAGGTACTGAGGTGATATGTGGCGCACATCCAGGAGCATCGCGGAGAAGATCACAGCCAATGGCCCCCTTTGGGTCAAGGAGGCAGCAACAAATGGATCCAACCGGGTAAGCTTCTTCAGCCAGCTGCAGGGAATGAAGATCTACGATCGGGAGGGAAATGCAGTGGGCAAGCTATCAGACCTAGCCCTCCAGCCTGGGGATACCCTGCTGGAGATCTCGCGCATCGTCTATACCTCCAATATCCTGAGAAGAGAAGGTCATCCTGCCCATATCCAGCGTTGGCAGCATCAATGGCGATATCCGCCTGGATGTGTCCAGGGACGAGATCCCGCCGGGAAAGCTCACCGAGGATGAGCTCCTGGTTACCGAGACCATTCTTGACCGGCAGATCGTGGATATAGACGGCCTGAAGGTGGTGAGGGTAAACGACATCCTCCTCGGCCAGGTAAAGAGATCCCTCTGCCTGGTAGGAGTGGACGTCGGCTTCAAGGGGATAATCAGGAGGCTGGGATTTGGCGGCTTTTCTGGCGGCCTGATGGCAAGACTGCCCAACCGCATTGTACCCTGGTCTTATATCGATCCCCTCGATCCCAACCTGCGAAGCCTTCACCTCAAGATCTCCAGAAAGACCATCAATGACCTTCATCCCGCGGATATAGCCGATATCCTGGAGGAGCTGAACAACAGGGATCGTCTTCTCATTCTCGACTCCCTGGGCGAGGAGATGGGCTGGGACTCCGGGTTGAACAAGAAATTCAGGGATGCACCACAGTTTTACCTCCTCTTCACCCTGCTGATAGCTTTCGGTGCCATCTTCATACTGATTCCCGATGCGCCGCTGCTGGCGATAATGGTCCTCTCTCAGGTGATCAACGGATCCTTATTGCCGATGGTACTGCTTTTTATTCTCATTCTGATCAATGACCGGAAGATCATGGGAAAATACACCAACGGAAAGCTCTTTAATCTGATCGCCTGGAGCCTGGAGCACAACCATTATCATGAGCATCCTCACTGTGCTCTTAGTGGTTACGACCATCTTTCCGAAATAGAAGCGATAAAGCGGGCAATATAGGAGGTTAGTGGCTTGAAGGAACCAAAAAGGGATGAATATTCGCCAGATCGCTCATCCAGCAGCTGCGCTGATGCTCCAATCAAGCCCTCTCCTGCAGGATCGCCTTATGTATCGTCCTCGATCCAATCGGAAAGAGATGCGGATATCCAGCCGGATATCCTGGCCTCTGACTCGAATTCAGTTCCAGTTCCCAATGGGTCCGCGACTCCAGAAATAAAGCCGAACCGAGAGCTGCCCAGGTTTACAGTGATAGAGTATGATGAGAATCACTTTTTTGAAACGGAGACAAATGAGGTTGAGGATTGTCTGTTATTCCGGGACCGGCCCTATATGATATGGATCAACGTGGACAGTCCCCGGCAGGTGGATTCTCTGGAAAAGCTGGGAGCATGCTATGGATTGCATCCCCTGGTATTGGAGGACATCCTCACCGACCAGCGTCCCAAGGTTGAGGATTATGAGGACTACATATTCATCGTTCTCAAGATGCTCTACTACGAGGAAGAAGGGGACGACGTGATGGGGGATTTCAGCATTGACATGGACCAGGTGAGCATAATCTTCGGCAACAATTTTATAATATCCTTTAAGGAGAAGGATGTTGATGTGTTCCGGCCCCTCAGGGAGAGGCTGAGAACCTCCAAAGGCCGGATCAGAAAGCAGGGTGCCGACTACCTGGCCTACTCCATGATCGACTCGATCGTTGACCACTACTTTGTGATCATGGAGAAGCTTGGCGACAGGTTCGAGGATCTGGAGGACTCAGTGGTCTCCAATCCGGAGCCGGGCATCCTTCCCGCCATCTACAATCTGAAGCGGGATATGCTCTTTCTGCGAAAGTCGGTCTGGCCTCTCCGGGAGGCAATAAGCCGCATGCAGAGGATGGACTCGCACCTCATCTCCGAGACCACCAGGATCTACTTGAGGGACGTGTACGACCATACCATCCAGGTGATCGAGAACATAGAGACATTCAGGGATATGTCCACCTCCCTTCTGGAGACCTATCTCTCCAGCCTGAGCAACAAGCTCAATGAGGTGATCAAGCTCCTGACCATCATCTCCACCATATTCATCCCCTTGACTTTCCTGGCAGGGCTTTACGGTATGAACTTCACCCATATGCCGGAGCTGGAGCACCCCTGGGGCTATCCCGCAGTCCTGGTGCTGATGCTGCTGGTGGTGGCGGTGATGCTGGCCTACTTCCACCGGAAGAAATGGATCTAAAGGAGTTTGAGGCCCAGGGAATATAGCTCTCAATCATGCCCATTCAGGCTACGGCCACCTTTCTGGAGATGATGGCTCGAAGGGGATCGATCTGACCGCGTTTGGCGCTGATGGGAGCAACCCTATCCTGCCACTGTGTCCAGGGTGGGAGCATCCCCAGACGCTCGCAGATCAGGTCAAGTGCTCCATCCCTGTCCTGTTTGGCTATTCGGTCCATCTTGTTCGCTGCCAGGACCGAGTGCAGGCCCAAATCGTCCAGAAACTCCCAAAGCTCTATCTCCATCGGCACCTCGCCCCGCCCTTCCCAGCGGTCGGCTATATCCAGGAAGGATGCGGCGTCGATCACCTGCACTGCCAGGAGAATCTCCCTGGCATGCTCTTCAAAATAATGGACGATCAGATCTTTGGTCTTCTCCTGGTCGGCTTTGGTGGTTCTAAACATAAAGCCATAGCCGGGCATATCCACATAGAAGATGTTGCCTACCTTGGTCTTGAACGGGTACTGGGTGATACCAGGACGCTTGCCGATCGGAACCTTCTTTCCCGTGAGCTCCCAGAATAGGGTGGATTTGCCGACGTTGGACCTGCCGATGAGGACAACTTCCTTGGACATGGCATTAAGAGGAAGGGCAAGATTGAAAAGGATGCCTATCTGAGAACAATAGCATAAATGACGGAAGGGGAAAAGGATCCAAAAGAGGTCGCAGTTCTGCTCTTGAAGGCTACGATGCTCCCCGACGGAGAGGTCTTCCCGCGGTTCGATCAGCCGAAGTACACCCCGGCAGATTACACCCGCATGGCCTGCCACATTCTTTTCCGTTGCCACCGATGCGGGACATGCTGCACCACCGGAGACCCCATCCGCCTGCGGCCCGAGGATGCGGCACAACTGGCAAAGCATCTCAAAATCCCCCTGAACAGGGCCCTGAAAAAGTACACCATTCCCGATCCCAAAAAGCCCGGAGTTCTGGACTTCAAGCACATCCTGCCCTGCAAGTTCTATGACCGATTGGCGGGCGGCTGCAAGATCTATGCTGCCCGTCCCTGGTCCTGCCGCATCTTTCCTTTCCTTGGGGTCTACGGCTCTTCTGATCAGGTGGTGGTAAACCCGTCATGTCCGGGTTCTGTGGAGACTATGGGGATTTTAACCCGGGCGATGGAAGAGGTACAAAGGGAGCAGG
>WOYM01000103.1 GCA_011620785.1 Methanothrix sp.
ACATGAACTCCAATGGATCGTTCTCCGGATCGGATGCGGCTGCAGTGAAGGTCACCGCTGTCCCGGCTATCTGGGGACTGGCCAGATCTGAAGCCAGATCAACTACCTCTGGTGGGTTGTTGGGTACTGCCTCAATTGCGAATTCCGCTGTCTTGGAGCTGTCGCCCTCTGGATTGTGGTTGTTGTCTCTGGCCCTGACCTCGATGGTATGGGGGCCGATATTCTCAACAGTGGTTGTCCAGGTCCAGCTCGGGCTGGAGGTGAACTCTGTCTGAGCCGCGCCATCCAAGAGGAACATGAACTCCAATGGATCGTTCTCCGGATCGGATGCGGCTGCAGTGAAGGTCACCGCTGCACCAGCAATTTGGGGGCTGGGCTGATCGGCAGTCAGGCTCACCACTTGAGGAGGCTGATTTACCGGCGCCGCTACCTGCTCTGGGGCCTGCACTATAGGCTGTTCAATCACAGGAGCCTGTTCCAATTCGGGAACGGCTGCAGGCGCACTGACCACTGCCGGGACCTCAGGAGCTGTTATTTGATAGTCTATTATCCTCTCATCGGGCTTGAAGTCCTCACTGGTATGCATTGGATCTCTTACCAGAACTTTGATCTGGTAATCTCCCGGCTCCAATGCTGCGGTGTTCCAAGTCCAGGTGTTCTCCTCTGTCCATTGCGTCAATGGGACCCATGCATTCCCGCTCGGACCTGCGATAGCTGGACCCTTAAGCTGGAACATATACGATATGGGATCGTTCTCAGGGTCCGCTGCCCTTACCGTCCATTTTATGGCGGTGCCTTTAAGCTGGGGGCTGAGCTTGTCCGGCTCGACGCTTCTGATTGATGGTGGTTGATTTGAGCTATCCGAAAATGCAGAATCTATTTGCTCTGGGAAGCCTATCCCCTCGGGAAATCCCCCAGGCTGTTCCTGCGCATAAGCGAATGCATTCAAAAGTACGCCTGCACACAAGATCATAGCAAGAACAAGAAATTGCTTCTTGTATCTATGATTCAGCACTTTTTTTAATTTAACATTAACGGTATACTCGCTATCCTTATCCCTTTTATGCATATCCTCACTCTCCTCTCCTATCCCACTTCCTTCCAACGGCCTTCATGGCCGAGAACTATCATCCGATTTATGAACTTATTTTTCACATTGAGACCCTATCAAGACCTCTTCAGGGCTCAATCTCATGTGAAACCTCTGTGAGCCCCGTATAGATCTAGAGCAGAAGGATGCTTTCAAGCAAAGGGGTGCTTTGCAGTGCTCTTCGCTGCCAGGATATCCATTGGCTTTGGCTCTCTCTTCGCAGCACGCTCTATGGCAATCTTCGTGGCCTGATAATTATATTCATAAACCTTATCTTTATCTTTTGCATCCCACTCCACAAATACAGATACTATTATAAAAATATCATCCGCTAACTCCTCAGGCAGTACTCCCGACTCGACGCAATCCATCACTGCTCGTGCCACTGCTGCCTGCGCAGGGCCAAAGACCATTGTTGCCTGCTGGGCATTTTTTATGGTAACCTTGTTGACCATCAGGGTCGAGGGCTTGACCGGCAGGTTGGGGGCAAGGACGGCCAACAATGGCGTATGTCCCCTGGATGGCGATGCCAATGCTCTCACAAATGCCTTCTCCACCGGACTATCCCTTGGTCCGATAACCAGATCTATATGCGCTACCTCGGGCCCCTCTCCGACCAGCGCTTCTCCGACCAATACCTTTTGAAAAGATTGGGACATAACCAACCTTTTTGTCTTATTCATATAAATTTGTAATCTAAGCAGTCGGCCAAAAATTATATCATCATAATGCAATGCATTGATGCATTAATGCGAGTGACCGTTATCAACAACTATGGACAGTTCAATCACCTCATCAGGCGAAGCATCCGGGATAAGGTGGACTGTGACCTCGCCTCCAACCAGACGCCACCAGAAGATATCGATGCCGACGGCTTGATACTGGGAGGAGGACCATCCTTGGATCGCGCCGGAAACTGTCGCGATTATCTTTTGAAGCTTGATATCCCCATCCTGGGAATATGCCTGGGCATGCAGATCATGGGCACCACCTTTGGTGGTCAGGTGACGGCAGGAAGCATTGGAGGCTATGCCCAGGTGGATGTGGAGCTGATCGATGAAGACGACATCCTGAAAGGCTTTCCGGCAAAGTTCAAAACCTGGGCATCTCATGCCGACCAGGTGTCCCTGCTTCCTTCTCAGTTCCAAAGGCTCGCCACCTCCGGGATCTGTGATATCGAGGCCATGAAGCATCGCAATAGGCCTCTGTATGGAGTGCAGTGGCATCCAGAGGTGGTGCACACTGAGCATGGTGAAGAGCTTCTGGATAATTTTATAAACATATGCAAAAGATGATTCCAACGGGGTCCCAGAGGGATGACTGCACGCCCAGAACCGCTTCTTAAGTGACGGGATGTCCAATATGGATGTGTGAGCTTCGTGCCCGATAAGAATCTTCTGTTAGCAGATCTTGAGCAATCATACGCCGCAGCTCTGCGCCTCTCGGCCCGGTCCCTGGCCGGCCAGATCGAGAGGATCGGATTTCAGTGCCTGGGCTGCGGCCAATGCTGCCGGGGCGATGATAACAGCGTGGTTGTCTTTCCCTTTGAGGTAAGGCGAATCATGGCGAAGAGGGAGCTGGATTGGCTGGAGGTAGCCCAGCCGCCGGAAGAGGGCGAATGGGACAACAACGGCAACTTCCATACCCTGGAGTGGAGGCTCAAAAAGGTGGATTTGCGCTGCCGGTTTTATGATGAGGGGAAATGCACTGTCTATGGCCAGCGCCCCCTTCTCTGCCGCACCTATCCATTCTACCTGGTGGAGGGCGAGCTACGCTGCTCGGAATGCCCCGGCCTGGGGATGAGAATAAATGAGGATGCGGCCCAAGAGATCGCCGGGCAGCTCATCTTGCGCCATATCACAGAGATTGTGGAGGCAATAGCGCTCACCAAAAAATACCAGGACTTCCAGCGGGGCGGGTGCAAAAAGGGCAGCAACTGCATCATACATGATAGCGAGGGAGAGCACAAAATCCCCCTTTTCACTGCACCGCGCTCTTAACCTCGTCTACGATCTTATCGATGAGGCTTTTCTCCTTCTCTTTCTCCTTCTCAGTGGAAGATCGCTTCGCCTCGCCGAACTCCTCTGCCAGCTCCTCCAATAGCTGCCTTTGCCTGGCGGTGAGAGAGGCGGGAGTGTTGATCTTGACCTTTACATGCAGATCGCCTGAGCCGGTGCCATGCAGCCTGGGCATGCCTTTTCCTCTCAAGCGGAAGACCGTTCCGGTCTGAGTTCCTGCGGGCACCTTGATCCTAGCCCGACCGTTCAGGGTGGGAACCTCCAGATCCGCTCCCAGGGCAGCCTGAGTGAAGCTGATGGGAGTCTCCATGATCAGATCGCTATCCAACCGCTGGAAGAGTCTGTGAGGCTGGATATTTATGACCACATAAAGATCGCCGGAGACGCCCTTGGGGCCGGCAGAATCCCCCTGGCCGCGGAGCTTGAGGTGCTGGCCGTCCTCCACGCCCGCCGGGATCTTGATATTGATCTTGCGGGCCTTTCTTGCCCGTCCCGTGCCGCTGCAGTCCTCGCAGGGGCTGGTGATGAGCTCTCCCCTGCCGCCGCACTTGGGACAGGTGGAGGAGGTGACCATCTGGCCGAAGGGGGTGTTTTGGGCCCGGGTCACCTGGCCCGAGCCCCGACAGGTGCTGCAGGTCACTGGACTTGTGCCGGGCTTAGCCCCGCTGCCCTGGCACTTGGGGCAGTTTTCCGTCCGCGGAACCTCTATTATGGTATCCAGGCCGCGTGACGCCTGCTCCAGGGTAAGGTCGATATCATAGCGCAGATCCCGGCCCCTGGCTGGCCCCCGCCGTCCTCCCCCTCCGCCGAAGAACATATCGAAGATGCTCTCTCCGCCCGCGCCAAAGCCCCGAAGGAGATCCTCGAAGTTCACTCCGCGGAACAGGTCCTCTTGCGAGTACTGACTGTTGATTCCTGCATGGCCGAACTGGTCGTACTTCTGCCGCTTATCCGGATCGGACAGAACCGCATAAGCCTCAGAAAGCTCCTTGAACATCTCCTCCGCCCTGGGATCGTCTGACCGGTCGGGGTGGTGTTTCATGGCGAGCTTGCGGTAGGCGGTCTTGATATCCTTCTCGCTGGCATCCTTGGATACCCCAAGGACCTCATAGTAGTCCTTCTTATCCGGCATGGTACAGTCAGTTCCTTCTTCTGGTTTCCCTGTCTTCCAGTACTCTTTTCTTCCTTATAGTTTATTCTCCAATTTACTTCTTATCGTTTACTACCTCGTAATCTGCGTCCACCGTCTGATCCTGCCCCGTGGAATCCTGACCCGCCTCCGGGCCGGATCCCTGGCCTGCCTGTCCCTGCTGAGCCTGCTGATCCTGCGCCGCCTTCTGGTACATGGCGGCAGACAGCTCATAAATTGCGTTCTGCAGGCTCTCCGTCTTGGCCTTGATCTCGGAGATCTCTCCACCGGTCTGGGCGTTCTTCAGGTCGCTGATGGCCTTCTCGATCTTCTCCTTCTGCTCGCTTGTGGCTATGTCGCCTGCCTCTTTGAGCATCTTCTCCGAGGCATAGATCAGAGATTCAGCAGCATTCTTGACCTCAATCTCCTCTTTTCTCTTCAGGTCGTCGGCGGCAAACCTCTCAGCATCCTTGATCTTGGCGTCGATATCCTCCTTGCTCAGCTTATGGGGAGCGGTGATGGTGATCCTCTGCTCTTTCTTAGTGGCAAGATCCTTGGCTGAGACATGAATGATGCCATTGGCATCGATATCGAATGTGACCTCGATCTGAGGTATTCCCCTTGGCGCCGGAGGGATGCCGACCAAGGTGAACCTTCCCAATGAGACATTATCCTTGGCCATGGGCCTCTCTCCCTGAAGGACATTGACCTCAACGCTGGTCTGGTTATCGGCAGCGGTGGTGAATATCTGGCTCTTTCTGGTGGGAATGGTAGTGTTCCTCTCGATCAGCTTGGTGGTGACGCTTCCCAGGGTCTCTATACCCAAAGAGAGAGGCGTTACATCTAATAGCAATAGATCCTTGACCTCTCCACCCAAAACGCCCGCCTGAATCGCTGCCCCCATAGCCACGCATTCCATGGGATCCACTCCTCGCTCGATATCCTTTCCAAGGAAGTTCTTAACGAACTCCTGGACCATTGGCATCCTGGTCGGTCCGCCCACCAGGATGATCTTGCCGATATCGGACTTCTCCAGCTTGGAGTCTTTCAGAGCCTGGATCATGGGACCACGGCAGCGCTCCAGCACATCTGCTACCAGCTCCTCCAGTTTGGAGCGGGCTATGGTCATGCTCAGATGCTTGGGGCCGCTGGCATCGGCGGTGATATAGGGCAGATTGAGGTTGGTCTGCAGGACGCTGGATAGCTCTATCTTCGCCACCTCCACTGCTTCCCTCAGGCGCTGCATGGCCATGGAGTCGCCACGCAGATCGACTCCAGATTCCTGCTTGAACCTGTCCAGCACATAGTTGGTCAGCCGGTCATCCATATCTCGACCACCCAGCTGGGTGTCGCCCGATGTGGACAGGACCTCGAAAACTCCTTCGCCGATCTCCATTATGGTGACATCCAGCGTGCCTCCGCCCAGATCGAAGACCATGATCTTATGCTCGCCCGCCTTATCCAGGCCGAATGCGAGGGCGGCTGCAGTAGGCTCATTTATTATGCGAACGACCTCCAGGCCAGCGATGGTGCCAGCATCCTTCGTCGCCTGCCTCTGGTTGTCATTGAAGTAGGCGGGAACGGTGATCACCGCTTTATCCACGCTGTCAGCCAAATAGGTCTCGGCATCGGTCTTGATCTTTCGCAAGATCTGGGCGGAGATATCCTCAGGGGTGTACTCCTTGTTGAAAACCCTGACCTTGTAGTCCGTGCCCATCTTCCTTTTTATTCCCTGGACGGTTCCATCTGGATTGGTTACAGCCTGCCTCTTTGCCGGCTCTCCGACCAGAACCTGACCATCTTTGGTGAAGGCTACATAGGATGGAAAAGCCTTGCCACCGATGCTTGTCCCTTCTGCGCTGGGAATTATTGTGGGCCGGCCGCCGATCAGAACTGCTGCTGCCGAGTTGCTGGTTCCAAGATCAATACCAATAATTTTTGACAATATTTCATCTCCTGAACTTAGTAAATGCTACTACTCTGTAAATATTTAAACCTATCATCATATCTTTCCAATTGTATCTCAACCCGCCTTATTTACAGCCTTCTGCCTTCAGGGGCTTATTCACAGCGACCTTGGAGAAGCGAATGACCCGAGAGTTGAAGAGATAGCCTTTCTGTATCTCTTCGGCCACTATGTCCTCTTCCAGATCATCCTTCTTCACCTGAAATAAGGCTTCATGCCGGTAGGGATCGAACTTCTTGCCAACTGCTTCTATGGGAACGAGACCTTCCGTGGAGAGTACTCCCAGAAGCTGCATATGGAGCACCTTTTGGCCCTCGTCGTGCTTTGCCGCCTGCTCGAGGCTGTCGAGCACGGGGAGAAGCTTTTGGACGAGCTTTTCTGACGCATATCTAACTGTATCCTCCTTCTCCCGAACAGATCGTTTCATCAGATTGTCGAGATCTGCACGGCAGCGTATCAATTGATCGAGGCGCTCCTCAGACAGGATCTGCATCTCCACCAGCTTCCCTTCCAGCTCATCTATTCTGGCAGTTAAGGAGCTTTCATCCTCCTCTTCATCCTGTGCGCTTACTGCTGTATCGTCATCCATTTGCTCCACCCGAAGTATCGTTGTTCATTTGATCAAAAGGGAGGATAGGCAAAAGCCGCCTGGTTCCCTCAATAGTGAGGCATTGGCATCTGGGGCATGGTGTAGTCATGAGGGCTCTGACCGGGTTTGGGCGTCATCTCCTCCCTCTTGGCGGCGATGACGTCATCCACCCGAAGGACCATGGTAGCGGCTTCCGTTGCAGACTTAATGGCCTGGGTCTTCACCTTTAAAGGCTCGACCACGCCCTGGGCCATCATATCCGCCGGCTTGCCGGATGCGATATCCAATCCATAGTTTTTGCCCTCACCCTGTTTGGCTCTCAGAGCGGCAAGAGAATCCACAGGATCGAATCCCGAGTTCTCGGCCAGGGTAAATGGAATGGCTTCCACGGCATCGGCAAAGGCTCTGATGGCCAGCTGCTCCCTCCCTTCCAGAGTGGAGGCGTACTGCCTCAGATTCTCAGCCACCAGGATCTCCGGGGCTCCTCCTCCAGGGACGATCTTTCCGGACCGAATGACATCCAAGACCACATTGAGCGAATCGTCCAGAGCCCTTTCCATCTCCTCCAAGAGCTGATCCGAGACCCCATGAAGGATGATTGAAATGGCTTTGGCCTTCTCGCAGCCTTCAACGAAGATCATCTGCTTTTCCTTGCCCACCCGTCTCTCCTCTACCAGGGCTGCAGATCCCAAATCCTCTGGCCGCAGCTGCATTACATCGCCCACCAGCTTCGCCCCTGTTGCCAGGGCCAGCATCTTCAAATCCTCTCTTTTAACCCGACGGGCAGCCAGGATTCCGCGATTAGCCAGATAGCCCTGGGCGAACACTCCAATTCCCTTCTCACAGAAGACCACATTGGCTCCAGTAGCGATAATGGCGTCGATCTGCTCCTTGATGATCTTCTCCTCACCCTCCTTGAAGGAGGTGAGATCCTTGGCCTCGGTTATGGTAATCTTGGCATCAGTTCCCAGCTTTTTCAGCTCTAAGGTGCCCTCAAGAAGCATAATCCTGGCATTTTTAATTGACTTCGGCATCTGAGGAGATGTTCTCTCCTTTTCCAGCACAATGCCGTAGTTTATGGATGATTCCTCAATTCTGCCTCCAGGAATGTGGACCATCTTGATATTCTCCTCAATGTCCTTGCCCTCAAATCCCACCACGGCCCGCGCGGCGTCCACGGATATCTGAGAGAGCCTATCTAGGGCCATCTCAGTGCCTTTTCCCCTGACAGAGGTCCGGGCGATCTTCAGGAGCATCTCCTGGTCTCCTGAGACATCTATTGCCATCTTCTTCAATACTTCCTGTGCTCTGGCGGCCGCCTGCTTGTATCCCTGCACAATAACCGTGGGGTGGACATCCTGCTCCAAGAGTGCCTCCGCCTTCTCCAGCAGCTTTCCAGCAATGATCACTGCGGTGGTGGTTCCGTCCCCAATCTCATCATCCTGGGCTTTTGCCACCTCTACGATCATCTTGGCCACGGGATTTTCTATATCCATCTCTCTGAGGATTGTAGCTCCGTCATTGGTTATAGTAGCATCACCGCCGCTATCGATGAGCATCTTATCCATACCCTTAGGCCCAAGAGTAGTCCGCACAGCCTCTGCGACTGCCTTTGCTGCTAAAATATTCCTGTGCTGAGCATTCTTCCCGCTCTCTCGCTCGCTTCCTTCCTTCAATATGATTACTGGTACTCCGCTCAAACCTGCCAAACCTTAGTCCTCCCCGACTTTTTCTTAATACGAGTTTAAAGTTCTATATAAAGAATTCGCGTGATTGCTATCTTCATTGTTATTTAGCTCAGTTAACATATAGTCTATATAGGAAGAACTATATAGCGAGTCCCCAATCAGAGATGTACATATGCAGATAACGCTAAAAGGGATATGCTTTGACCTTTAAGATAGTCTCGGAAAACCTGAACCTCTGGTATGGGGAGAAGCAGGCTCTCAAGGACATCTCCCTGAAGATACCGGAAAAGCAGATAACTGCTCTCATCGGCCCATCAGGCTGCGGAAAGTCGACATTTATTCGCTGCCTGAACCGGATGAACGATCTCGTGACTAGCATTCGAATCGAAGGCAAGGTCTTTTATGATGATATGGACATCTATGGAAAAGATACAGACGTGGTAGAGCTGCGCAAGAGAATAGGTATGGTATTCCAAAAGCCTAATCCATTTCCCATGTCCATTTATGACAACATCGCCTACGGCCCACGGATTCATGGACAAAAAAATGTTAGCAAGATAGTGGAGCGCAGCCTGAAGGAATCCGCCCTCTGGGAGGAGGTCAGCGAGAGGCTGGACCAGCCGGCTCTGGGCCTATCCGGTGGCCAGCAGCAGAGGCTATGCATCGCCAGGACCCTGGCCATGCGGCCTGATGTTATCTTGTTCGACGAACCCTGCAGTGCATTAGACCCGATCTCAACCGGCAAGATCGAGAGCCTCATGGAGAGCCTCAAGCAAGAGTACACCCAGATAATAGTCACTCACAACATGCAGCAAGCTGCCAGGATCTCTGACATCACTGCTTTCTTCCTTCTCGGCGAGCTGATTGAGGTAGGAGAGACAAAGCATGTCTTTGAAATGCCCGAGATGAAGAGCACCGAGGATTATATCACCGGACGGTTTGGATGAGTCCTGGTGGGGAAGGAGCGAATGATCCCTTATAGACAGCGGTATCGCAAAGATCTTTCAGATCTGAAAAGCTTGACAAAGGATCTCGCCGATCATGTGGGCGAGGCCATAGAAAAATCCGTTATCGCCCTGTCCGATTCAAATGTTGACCTGGCAAGAGAGATCATAAAGAATGATCAGGAAGTGGACGACCTGAGCATCAAGATCGAGAACCTATGCATGGAGCTCCTGGTGCTTCAGCAGCCCATGGCCAGGGATCTGAGGAGGATCATTGGAATCCTGAAGATAGGAATAGATTTGGAGAGAATAGGAGATCTGGCTGTGGACATAGCTCGAGTTGCCGCCCAGTCCCATAACGAGATAACCAAGCTGGAGTTCATACCGCGCATGGCGGAGATCAGCAGAAAGATGCTCAGGGAATCGATGGTGGCCCTGATGGACGACGACGACGATATGGCCCGGCAGATCACCAAGTGGGATTATGAGATCGATGGGCTGTATGTCAAGGCAATGGATAAGCTTCTGAAAATCATAATCGATCGGCCTGAAGTGATAAAGGAGGGGACCTCGCTGCTCATGGTGAACAGGCATCTGGAGAGGGCGGGAGACCACATCTGCAACATCTGTGAGACAATCGTCTACATAGTGGAAGCAAAAAGGGAACACCTGAATTAGGAGGTTCATGGACACCAGGAAGGTGCAGAGGACCGGCAAGTCCACATTCATCGTATCCCTCCCCAAAACCTGGGCCACGAAGAACGGGATTGCCGCTGGCTCAATAGTCTACATCAATCAGGGGGATAACGGGGCTTTAACCCTATCCACCGATCGCTCGGAGAGAGATCTGCGAGTGAAGCTGGATATAGGAGAGAAGACGGGAGATGATCTGATCAGGGACATCATCGGATGCTATGTTGGCGGCTACAGGATCATTGAGGTCACAAGCCCTCATATGTCATCTGCCCAGAAAAAGGATCTGCATCAGATCGTAAACAAGCTCATCGGGCCTGAGATTTTAGAGGAGACCATCAATAAGGTGGTAATTCAGGACCTTTTGAGCTCAGAGGAGCTTCAGTCAGAGAAGGCCTTAAGGAGGATCCGGACGGTGGTCAAATCCATGATTCATGATTCTTTTACCAGCCTCTTGAACAACAACCAGGATGAACTGGCAATGGATGTGATTCAGAGGGATGACGATGTGGACCGGCTCAACCTTCTCATCTCCCGCCAGTTCACCGAGATACTCCGGACCGGTTCGGTTAAGCAGGAGACACAAAATCCCATCCATGCGTTCAACTACATGCAGGCGGCTTCAAACCTGGAACGAATTGCCGATCACGCCCATAGGATTGCCCAGATCGCCAGAGAGTACAACTGCACCCTGGCCGATGATCTGAAAGAGGAGCTGCTGGATATGGAGGCTCAGTTATGCGGATTTATTGACGACTCCATTTCCTATCTGCTGCAGACCAACTCAGACAAGGCCAATGAGATGATAGATCTGATCAGGGAGATTCAAAAGAGCGCCACGAGGATAACTGTAACCTCGGATAACCTGAGCAAGTCGGAGATGCTGGAGCGTCTCGTCCTGGCTGGCAGCCTGGAGAGGATGTTCGACTATATCATGAACATCGGTGAGCTGACCATAAACCTCAGTCACGCTACGAAGCAGGCGGAGAAGGGTTGATTGCGGATCGGATCGCTCTAGAGCATTTCTACAGCCCCAGATCGCTATGCTTCATTTCCATTCCGTCATTTCCGCTGCGTCATTCCTCTCCAGGGCCAGCATTCGCTCCTTGACTTCCAGACCCCAGGCAAAGCCGCCCAAGCCTTTCTTGGCGACAACACGATGGCAGGGAACGAGTATGGCGAAGGGATTTTTGGCCAAGGCACTTCCCACGGCTCTTGCGCCCTTCGGGCATTCGGCAAGAAGAGCAACCTCTCCATAGGTCAGAGTCCTTCCCCGCCTGATCCCCCGCACCACTGAGTATACCCTCTTCTGAAAATCAGTGCATCTGGAAAGATCCAGATCCGGAGAGGGGCAGGGCACGCCCTTCTCTAAATGAGCGGCAATTCTCTCCGCCAGGAGGGAGGGCTCGTCCGGGCTTTCTTGGGAGAGATAGATTCGTTTGACCTTCTGCCCCGAGCATTCCACAATGATGCAGAGGTCAAGAGCAGTGACAAAAGCGCCCGTAGTCATCCCTCGATGATCTCCCTGTAGGTCTTAAACCGGCCGAGCTCCACCCGCTCCACCTCCATGCTGGCGGTGTCCAGGATGGCGACGGTAGAGTAGCCGGTGAGGTGGCCCCAGATCTCTCCCGGATTGACCAGCAGGGTCCTGCCATGGCTGGAGACCTCAAAGATGTGGTTATGCCCACGGACGAGGACGTCATAGAGCTGGGATGCCAGGACCGCCCTCACCAGAGGCTCTTCTGTGCCATGCATAAGGGCTATCTTCAAACCATCCACTTCAACCTCTCCGAAGTCTCCCAGATACTCCCCGCCCATCCGGGCAAACTCCTTGGCCAGGCCCACCCGGTCCCCATCGTTGTTGCCATACACCAGCTTTATGGGGATATTCAGGCCCTCGAAGATATAGCAGTTGCCTGAGCCGATCATATCTCCGGCGAAGAGGATCATAAAGACACCTCTGGAGGAGAAGACCCTCAGGGCATCCTTGACGCCCTGAAATCGGTCATGGGCATCGGACATTATACCAATCAACATAAGATCCCTTTATGCTATAATTGTAGCATTCTTATCAGTTGCGCTCATGCTTGCAGTTGCATCTGGACCAGCCCGAAAGATCTAAGTACAAGAACTAACCTGGTAGCGAGAGGCCCGCCTTAACTCAGCCTGGTAGAGTGCGCGGCTGTAGTATGTCTCGCACCGTAGAGGTGCTACGCGCAGTCACCGCGATGTCCCCGGTTCGAATCTGGGAGGCGGGATCTGTTGTGTCCGGATGGTGTAGTGGCCCATCATGAAGGCCTGTCGAGCCTTCGACCCGGGTTCGAATCCCGGTCCGGGCGTTTTATTTCCTGTAAGAAATAGCCCAAGGAAACGATTTCATTTGGCTATTCTCTGAGATCTGAACACACTTTCCTTGATTTGCTCATTTGTATCTTATTCATACATTCTATTATGTAAAAATGGTTTATTGATATTGTTTTCTGGCAAATCTTCTTAATCTTGCACGCAGTATATGCTATCTATGGCAGGAGTCCTTGAGCAGCTAATCAGACCGCAAAATAGGGTAGTGCACCGTGATCTGAAGGCTATGGAGCTGGAAGCCGCCAAGGAGATTCTGGCAGAGGTCTTTAGGATTCCGCTCTCGGAGGTTGATGAGATGATCCTATGCCGTTTTGAAGTTGAAGGTGTGGGCCCTAAAGAAAAGGGGCTATGGCCGCAGGAGTTTTGCCTGGAAGGGTAGGATAATTTCAAGCTTCATTATACCGCCCGAGATCACTATCCTGCCTTCCCTTCACAACCACGGCCAAGCACCTGCTGAAATGCTGGCTTTTGCAGGCAACCCGGCGAAATAGCGCTGAAATTAAGCAAACGCCCTATTATGTGGCCACGCTGGGCAACTGCAGCTGCCCCGCCAAGGATCTTTCACCCCGGGAAAAACAGCAAGCATAAGAGGACCTCTTCAAGGCAGTAGCGAAAGAGGTGCCCCTTTGCGATCAGGCGAACAGCCGAGCCGCAAGGGAGCAATTTTATATTATGAAGGCGATGAGGGGGTGGTTTTAATAGCCCCAATTTGAGCCTAAAGCTTCACTGTGCCACCAGCGATATCATCTTTTGGTTTTTTCGGTTCTTTTGGTGGTTTTGGCATTGGCATATCGGGAATTACATTTGCCACTCCCGGTGGTAGAGATTGGCCTAATGCCGTTTTCATAGCTTTATTTGCTTTTTTTTGTGAATCGTTTGAACCCATTTGATCACCATTAATCCAATGAATTACCCAAGCTTTAAATCTTTGCAGGCTCTTCGCTGAATTATGTGGGTGAGGTCCGGCAGAGAATATAGTCTCTGTTCCTCTGTGTCTCTGTGGTTGGGTCAGAGCATTGCGCTTCACTACATAGGCACAAAAGACACAGAGAATTTCCGATTCAAGTTCACCCATACCAAATAGCGAGGAGCCAATAATTTGCTGCCAGGTTTATGGAAAAAACAGAATCAACTGACATAGATTCCGTGCTGCATTGTCTAAATAGAAGGGTGTATCAATAATGAAAAGAGGAATAGCTGCTCTAGGCATAATCATGCTGCTGGTCCTGGCAGCAAGCGTCGCTGGCGGGTATCCCACGCCAGGTTTCAGCCAGGTATCTCTTAAAAAACTAGACCCTCAGCTCTTTGCGCCCACCATCGGCATAAGTCAAATAAAGATAGCTCCTGCGGCTCCGGGCAATAGCGAGCCGGTGACTGTCGGGGTGAAGGTAAGATCCGCAGCAAATCAGGAAGACATCTGCGGATTGAATGAGACCAATTTCAAAATGGAAACCATCACGGTGCCGCCCGGCGGGGCTGCTGTAATTATAGAAAACGTCTTTGCCACGTCTTCGACGGCGGTAAATCAGCCTATTGACTGCAATTTCTGGCTGAATCTGGCTCCCACTTGGTTTCAGGGACAACAGTATACCTGGCTGACAGGAACATATACCGTCAAGCTGTGGTATGTTAAAGATGGAAAACAAATCTCCAGCGAGATATTCAGCTTCAGAGTCTGATCCACGTCATCTGCACTGGGCTGCAAAATGGAGACAAAATCCTTTTATCTTTCCCATGACTTCCCTACCGGCATGTTCAAGATCGGCTTTGTGAAGCTGGGAAACATAGCCACCTCTACGGCTATCGATCTGTCCCTGGATGAGATCGCAGAGAGAACGGATATAGAGTTCAAGATCATCAGCTTCGGCCCCAAGATGACTGAGAAGGAGGGAAAGGCTGCAGAAGAGCTGAAGGCCTGGCAGCCTCAACTGGTAGTTATCAGCAGCCCCAATGCCGCTACCGCAGGCCCCACCGCCGCTCGGGAGGCGTACCGTGGCATTCCAACTATCATCATCTCCGATGGTCCGAGTAAAAAAGAGGCCAGAGAGGCTCTATCAGCCGAAGGCTACGGCTACATCATTCTTCCCATGGATCCCCTTATCGGAGCTAAGAGGGAGTTCCTTGATCCAGCGGAGATGGCCCTCTTCAACTCCGATGCCCTGCGCGTCCTGGCCGCCTGCGGAGCCATCCGTCTGGTGGAGGAGGAGCTGGACAGGACCATAGCCAGCATCATCTCCGGACAGGCCAAGCTGCCCACAATTCTTGCCACCCCGGAGAAGTGCGCCGAGAGAATGCACTTCTCCAATCCCTATGCCCAGGCCAAAGCGATGGGCGCCCTTTATATGGCCCAGACGGTTGCCAGCATAGATGCCGCGGCCTGCTTCCGCTTAAAGGAGCTGAAGCCGATCGCCCTCACCGCTGCAGCAGGGCACGAGGTCATGCGGGCTGCTGCCCGTCTGGCTGATGAGGCCAGAGAGCTGGAAAAGTCGAATGATACCGTTTCTCGCCAACCTCATGCCAGAACGGGAGAGCTCATGCAAAAGCTGAGCCTATTGGATAAGCCGGAGAAGATCTAAGCAAATACTTTCGCCCCGCGCGGGTTGAGGATAAATAGCCATATGAGAAAGCTCCATTTCAGTAAAGGAAGAAATGCAGCCCTGCCCCTACACGCTTCTGGGATGGAAGGCTGCCTTCCCCTTGATTTGCTCACCTGTCTTCTCTATGGAAAGAGATAAAGCATCCTACTGCCTGTTCCCAGATAATGGCTCTGCTGGAGATCAAAGGGGTATACAAGCACTTTTTCGCAGATGGCAAGGAGATGGAGGCTCTGCGTGACATCAACCTGACCATCGAGGAGAATCAATTCGTCTGCTTCATAGGACCGTCGGGATGCGGAAAGACAACGCTGCTTCGCATAGTGGCTGGCCTGGAGGCGCCCACCTCGGGCACCGCCACCATAGATGGAGAGCCCATAGTAGGCCCTTCGCCTGAGAGGGGCATGGTCTTCCAGGAGTACTCCCTCTTTCCCTGGCGGACAATCCTGGATAACACCGTATTCGGCCTGGAGCTCAAGGGCATCGATAAGGCCAAGAGAGAGGAGAGGGGAAGACAGTATCTGAAGATGGTCGGCCTGGAGGGATTTGAGAAGCGCTATCCTCATGAGCTTTCCGGGGGAATGAAGCAGAGGGTGGCCATCGCCAGAGCTCTGGTCAACGACCCCAAGGCCCTGCTCATGGATGAGCCTTTTGGAGCCCTGGACGCTCAGACCCGCAATACCATGCAGTCTGAGCTGCTCAGAATCTGGGAGGAGGAGAAGAAGACGGTACTATTCGTCACCCACAGCGTTGACGAGGCCATATATCTGGCGGATGCTATTGTGATCATGTCTGCCCGGCCGGGAAGGATAAAGGATATAATTCAGATTCCCCTCCCCAGGCCCAGGACTAGGACCAGCACTGAGGTCAACCAGATAAGGGATCGCATCCTCTGCGACCTGCGCACTGAGATTGCCAGCTGCTGAGATATGGTTTTATATCGCCAAAGAGCATTAATTCTAACCTCATTTCTAAGCGGGTGAGTCGGTTGACTGGATCGAGATGGATGGAGCTGCCGCGGATAGTGGCCGCGGGAAACGAGGCGATATTGGAGCTGCCCCAGATCTGCTCTTATCTCCATCTGGAGGGGCCAGGACTCATCGTCACCGGGCCTCATACCGATGATGTGGTAGGAAAGACCATCTTAGAGCTGCTGAACTCAGGAGGTTTCGAGCCCCAAACCCTCATCTGCACGGCATCAAAGCTTGAGGAGGTGGATCGCGCAGAGGCCAGGGCAAGGGAGATTGAGGCCGGCTTTCTCATCGGCGCTGGTGGGGGCAGATCCATCGATATAGCCAAGATCGCCTCCATGAGAACGAATATTCCTTTCCTCTCCCTGCCCACCGCCGCTTCGCACGATGGCATCTGCTCCTCCCAGGCCTCATTGACGGTTAACGGAGAGGCGGTGTCCCTGCCCGCCCAATCACCCCTCGCCATCATCGCTGACACCGGGATAATAGCTCGGGCTCCGGCCAGGCTTCTGGCCGCCGGCTGCGGAGACATAATCTCCAACTACACCGCCATCCTGGACTGGCAGCTTGCTCACCGGCTGAGAAGCGAGGAGTTCAGCGAGTATGCCTCCGCCCTCTCCGGCATGACCGCTAAAATGATCGTCGAGCGTGCTTCTGATATCCGGCCAGGGCTGGAGGAATCGGCCAAGATCGTGGTACAGGCTCTGATCTCCAGCGGGGTGGCGATGAGCATTGCCGGATCCTCCCGGCCGGCAAGCGGCTCGGAGCATAAGTTCGCCCATTCGATCAACCGCATAGCACCGAGAAGGGGGCTGCATGGTGAGCTCTGCGGCCTGGGAACCATAATGATGATGTATTTGCACGGCAAAGACTGGAAGATGATAAGAGAGGCACTGGCCCAGGTAGGAGCTCCAACCTCAGCCGACCAGATCGGACTGGATGCAGAAACCGTGGTAGAGGCCCTGGTCAATGCCCATAAGATCAGGCCGGAGCGATATACCATCCTGGACTCAGGACTGAACCGTGAGGCAGCCGCCAGAGCGGCCGAGGCAACGGGAGTGATTTAGTGTGGAAAACCGACCTCATTGAAATATATAATAATTATATAATAATGATTAATAAAAGGAGAATGAAATATGTCCGAAGCATCTACCCAAATCACATTGATTGGAACAAAGCTTGCCAGCATTGGCATGGAGTTCACCTTCATGGGCCCTACTCCGGAATGCGAATCCTGCAAGCTGAGGAATACCTGCATCAATCTGGAGCCGAGGAGGCGCTACCGGGTGCTGGGAACGCGCGGAGAGCTGGTGCATGAGTGCCCCATTCATGAGGCAGGAGTCAGGGCCGTGGAGGTAGCAGAAAGCCCAATAATTGCAGCCTTCGATGCCAGAAAGGCATTCCCCGGATCCAAGATCGTATTTGAGGCCATGAAATGCGATGACTATGATTGCAGCATGTACGACATTTGCCATCCCATCGGGCTGAAGGATGGAGAAAAGTGCACCATTGTAGAGGTGGTGGGCGAGGCGCCGGAGGACTGCCCCCGGGGGAATATCCTGAAGCTGGTGGAGTTTCGCCGATAGATGAAGCGGATAACTTACAGCAAAAATATTTTTTTGCCCGTCACCAACCTCTGCCGCAACCGCTGCCAATATTGCTCTTTTCGAAGAAACCTGGATGAGGCCCATCTGATCAGCCGGTCTGCTGCCCAGCAACTTTTGGAAGAAGGGCGAGATCATGGCTGCTCCGAGGCCCTATTCACCCTGGGAGAGAGGCCGGAGGAGGTGGAAGGCTTTCATCTGATGCTGGCAGGAGAGGGCAGAGAGGATCTTTTGGGCTACCTGGTAGAGCTATGCGAGCTGGCGATAGAGCATGATCTTCTACCTCATACCAACGCCGGGCTCCTCTCAGAAGAGGACCTGGCCACCTTGCAGCCCTATAATGCCTCCATGGGGCTGATGCTGGAGAGCTGTGCCACACTCGACGCTCATGAGCAATCTCCCGGCAAGAATCCGGAGCTGCGCCTTAAGCATATTGCCAGAGCGGGCAGGCTGCATATCCCCTTTACCACCGGCATTTTGGTGGGGATAGGAGAGAGCTGGCAGGACAGAATCCAATCCATTCAGGCTATATCCCGACTTCATGATGAGCATGGCCATATTCAGGAGGTGATTGTGCAGCCCTTCGATCCCAAGCCGGGAACTGCCATGTCAACCCATCCACGACCCGAACGGGAGGATCTGGCACGGACGGTAAGACTTGCCCGCGAGCTACTCCCTCGAGAGGTAGCGGTCCAGGTCCCGCCCAACCTGGCGGACCCTCTGCCCCTGATAGAGGCAGGAGCGGACGATCTGGGGGGGATCAGTCCCATAACCCGGGATGAGATAAATCCAAATAGCTCCTGGCCGAGAGAAGAGGAGCTGAAAAAGAGCCTTTTCGCCTATGAGCTGAAGGAGAGGCTGCCCGTATACCCCAGGTTCATAAGGAAGGGGTGGCATGGCCATAAGACCCAAAGGCTGATAGCTGCCCTGGCCGGCGAGGACGGTCTGTGGCGAAAAAGTATATCTTCCAGGGAATGATGGTGAGTTTTGTGAAGAAGAAATATCTTGAGATAGGGCTGAGCACCGGTCTGGTGCTCTTGATGATCATCCTCATTTTGGGGGCGCAGATGACCCTCCCTGCAGGAGAGAGAGGATCAAGCATAGCCATTATAATCCTGCTCTTCATCGTGGCCATGGGCATCGTGGGATTGAAGCTGGATGATATGTAGCTGCGTTAAATATAAATATAATAATACACATTTTTCTTTGAGGGATTCTTAAATGGCAGGATTTCTGGAAAAGCTCAAGCTCATTGGAAAGTCCAGCGAGCAGGATTACATAGAGGTGGATTTAAGCCAGTTCGAAGAGCCCAGGGGCTCGAATGAGATCATCCTGCGGGTGGCGGAGATGGGACGGATTGAGGTTCTGCCTGAGGTTAAGCAGGAGATCTACAACGGCAATATAGTCCTTGCAGACATCGCCGGCCTGAAGAGGGATAAAGCCGCCCTAGACAGAGCAATCGGCGAGCTGAAGAAGGCAGTCGAGGATGTATCCGGAGATATTGCTGGCATCGGCGACGACCTGATAGTTCTGGTTCCAAAGGGCATAAAGATCGACCGAGAAAAAGTGGTCGGAGGAAAGGATTGAATCTTACAACCAATGCCAACTGCCCTGTATGCTCTGCCCAGATGCAGTTCTCTTGGGAGACGCAGGATATACCATATTTCGGCGAGGCCATGCTGATCGCCGGGGTCTGCGAATGCGGCTTCCGGCATAGCGATACCATTCTCTTGACCCAGAAGGAGCCGGTGAGAAATACCCTGGCGGTCCAGACAATAGAAGATCTGAACGCCAGGGTCATTCGCTCATCAAGCGGAACGATTCGAGTGCCAGAGCTTGGGGTGGACGTAGAGCCGGGGTATGCCTCCGACTCATATGTCTCCAACGTGGAAGGGGTGCTGGACCGAATCGAAGAGATAGTCTGTTTTGCCACCTCCCAGGCCCGGGCGGCAGATAACCAGGATGGCGCTCGGAGAGGAGAGCAGATCCTGGAGAACATCGCCCTCGCTCGCAAAGGAGAGTTTCCCATAACCCTGATCATCGAGGATCCACTGGGGAACAGCGCCATAGCCTCAGAAAAGGTGGTGGTCTCCCCCCTGACGGATGAGGACATGGCCCGCCTCCAGACAGGCATCATGCTTTTGGAAGTCTGATATGCTGGTCTTAAGCGGAGGCACAGGAACCCCCAAGCTCCTGAGAGGCTTAAAGGAGTTCGTTTTGCCCCAAGAGCTCTCTGTTGCGGTGAACACCGCCGAAGACCTCTGGATTTCTGGAAACTATATATCACCAGATATTGATTCCGTCCTTTATACCCTGGCGGATATGATCGATGAGAAGCGATGGTGGGGCATTAAGGGGGACCGGACATTAACCCACGATTTCCTCCTCATGATGGGAGTGGACGAGAAGCTGACCATTGGGGACAAGGACCGGGCAGTGCATATATTTCGCTCCAATCTCCTCCGCCGGGGAGTCAAGCTCAGCCTGACCACAGAAGCCATAGCCAATGCCCTGGGGGTCATGCAGAGGGTGGTCCCCATGACCGATGACATCGTATCCACGGTTATCGGCACTCCGGAGGGGTTGATGCACTTTCAGGACTTTTGGGCGAGCCTCAAGGGAAGGCCGAGGGTCGAATCCGTGAGCTTCACCGGATTGGAAGAGGCCCTCCCCTGCCAGGGATTCCTGGATCTCCTGGAAAAGGAGGATACCATCATCATCGGCCCCAGCAATCCGGTCACCAGCATCGGTCCAATCCTCGCCCTTGCCGGAGTGCGAGATCGCCTGAAGAAAAAGAAGGTAGTGGCGATAAGCCCGTTTGTGGGAAATAAGCCCGTGAGCGGCCCGGCGGCAAAGCTCATGGAGGCCCGGGGAGTTCCGGCCAGCGATGAAGGAGTGGCAGCACTTTTAGGCAAGGTAGACATCTTTGTGGTCGACGGAAAGAGCGACTACACAGGGGACTGCGTGCGCATGAAAACCCTTATGAGGACAAAAAATGAGAGTCTGGCAATGGCGAAAGGCTTGCTGGATTTGATCGGATGTTTTTAGGCGTAGACCACGGCACCACAGCTATCAGGTTTGCCAGTGAAAAGGGCTCATCTTATGAGCTCTCGCGCAGCTCGGCCGCTGATCTTTCTTACGAGCAGATATTATCCCGGATTGAAGAGAGCCTGGGCCCGGAAAGGGTGGACCTGGTTGCCCTCTCCTACTCCATGGGCGACGGCCTGACAAAGATCGTCCGGCTGGAGGATGCAGCTAACCGGGGGCTGATAAGTCAGGATGGGGCGGGGCTGCACCAGGGTGGTGGGACCCAGGTATTCGAGGCCATCAGGGCCTCAGGCTGGCCGGCCATACTCCTGCCCGGAATTCATCGCGCAAGCAGAATAGATCCCAGATTTCGGGTATTCAGCCACGGCATGAGCCCGGAGAAGGTGGGCCTCGCCTATGGGGTTTTCCGGCAGGGTAGCTCCAGCTTTATCGTATGCGACGCCAGTTCCAATACCGTCAGCTTCGCCGTGCTGAAGGGCGAGATAGTGGCAGCCATAGATGCACCTATCTTCGCACCCGGCCTCCTGCAGGGTCCCCTGGACGTTCAGGCGATAAGAGATGTCGACTCCGGAAAGCTGACCGCAAACCAGGCTTTCAACTGGGGGGGGATCCTCTCCAAGATAGGAAGGAAAGGGCTTGATCAATGCTCCCCGGAGGAGCGCCATCTGGCCATGGAGACCCTCGCCCTCTTCGCTGCCATGGAGATGGCTGCCCTTCTGGTCCTCTGCCGCGACCTGGATCATGAGAATCCCCAGCTCTTCCTGGCCGGAAGCCCGGCAAGGGAGATCGAGCCCCGGGTATCTGCCCTTCTGGATGGAAGGATTATCCCCCTGGAGAGATCGGCGGCTGCTCAGGGCTGCGCCAGGATAGCAGAGGATGTATTCGCCGGAAAGGAGAATATCCTGGGAATTGCCGTCGATGAGAGGGTCAGGGCAGGAAAGGAAGGTTGATCCGTCCGGCGGACAGAGTTCCAATTTATGGAGACGATTACCGAGAGAGAGATACGGGATCTGGAGGACCGGGCCTCATATATCAAGGGCGAGAAGGCCAGAGTTCTAAAAGAGGAGGTCGAGGTTGCCAGGGCAGAGGCTGCGGGATTGGGGGCAGAGTTGATCGACCGCCTTGATATCCTTTTGCTCAATCTCACCGAGGCATCGCGTGATGTCTGCACCAACACAAGATGCCCTCATTACGGCAAGAAGTGCAAGATGAGATGAACAATGAGATGAACATCTGAATGATAATTATAGTCCTGACAGATGCCAGGACTATGCAATAAAAGCAATCATATCTTTACCTGACTCCGGATCTGCTATCAGACCACTTATTCAGGAGCGTAGGTAGGGCGACGACAAGCACACCAAATAGAATAATGGCGTATATCTGAGACATTATATCCATCTTTTCTCACCTCCGGAAATTGATTATTATCCCAGTCGAGTTTAGGTGCAGACCAAGATAAACTTTTTGCTGCTGGATTCTGAACAGCCAGAGGATCTTCCGCCCAGTGCAGCATGGATTTGGGGCTTGAAGCGAACTATTGAGAGAGGGGCAATGGTAAAAAGGTAAAAAGGCAAAAATGGTAAAAAAGCAATTTAGACATATAGTTAAATGGATATTTACTAATTATGGATTCATTGGAAAATATTGGATCAATATAGAAACTAGATGGCTAAAATATTGTCTATTATCGGAAAAAACTTTAAATAATCGGAATGCATGCCTTGTGATTGTGAACTGGCCCGGGAGATGATTGGTCCAGAGCACAGGAGATGAATATGGCTGGCTTTACACAGAATGAACCACCCAATGTAGGGAAGGATGTACAGGTCAAGGGATCTTTAACATCAGAGGATAGCGGCTTTTACGTTATTGTTATTTCTGCAATTGTATTCTTGATTGCCGCACTATCAGGCCATCTGGCATAGAAGAGTCCATCCATCAAGATCTAACCTCCCCAGCCTGGGATCGGATTGGAAGCCATTCTCCCATCCAACCCAGGCCAAACGATCAAAGCCGTTCAATATATTTTTGCATTTCAAATCGAAGGCGATCTCTTTTTCCCTCTGCCGGGCAAGGTTCTGTATATCTGTGCCCCGGAGGCGATCGCTCCTGAGGCATTCAGCCTCTGGATATGAGGCGAGACATTCTCGGTCCTCTGCAGGAACTGTTCTGCCACCAGTCCCTCCAGCTTCTTTTTGTCCACCATCTTCCCCTTTCCAATCCCGGGGCAGGTGGGATTGTAACTGATGTTGAGAAGGATATCACCATTGTCTAGCGTCTCCTCCTCCACCCGAAAGGGAAAGAGCCGGCAGGCGATCGGCCGCACAGAATAGATGCTGCAGCCCTCCTGGTAGAAGACGCAGGTGGTGTCCTCTTTGCTTTTCATCACCGGCAGGTCGAGGATCACCCTTCTGCCCTCGTCCTCGATTTTCACATAGCATTCACTGTAATCGTAAAGGGTATCCACGAAGTCCGGGGGCCTCATGCCAGTCCTATTGCTGATGGCATGGACATCCTTCTCCGTGAGATAGATCAGGTTGGAGCTTCTCCAAAAATCCTCTATCTGCTCTGCGGGAATGAGATCATCAAACTCCAGAGGCCTTTTATGGTGGCAGCATGAGCCGCATCTCTGGCACTGGAATCGAATATTGCCAAATATGGCTTTTACCATAACCCGGGGCATAAATCCCCTCAAAAAAAGAAAACAAGAAGGCGACCTAGAGAGTCGTCTTCAGGGGATGCTTCTCTGCCAGAACCTCCAGTCCCAGCTCCTGGGCGGACTCTGCCTTCATGATATCCACCATTGCTGCGGCGGGGAAGATCATGGGGGCGTTCTCAATAGGCCCGTAGAGGTAGTAGTCAGCACCGACAATTCCGGCCACCAGGTTCGAGCCGATATCGACAGGAGCAAAAGCCTCCTTGTGCTGCTTCTTCCACTTCTTCATCCAGTCCCAGGCGGAAGCGCCGTTATGGAATCCTCCGCCCACCGGCAGGCCGTACATGGCCTTGATGGCGATACAGGCGCGGTAGGTAGCACCGGATCCGGCTCCCAGGGGCATGGCTGCGGTATCGATGAGAGGCCTGGTGATGCCGCACTCTTTTGCGTAATCCATCAGAGGCTTCTGAGCGCCGCCTGCGGCCTTGTTCATCATGTCCAGCTTGCCCTTGGTCCCCTTCTCAATGGCGTTGAAGATGAGGATGATCGCCGAGTCCAGATCGCTCTCTTTGACTGCTGCCAGCTCCTCTGGGGTGATGGAGGCATTGATGGAGTTATGGATGGCTCTGTCTGCCACTCCGATCTCAGTGGCGTGCTTGACGCCGAAGGCCCGCACCTCTGGGGCTGAAGAGTCGATGAGGAATGGGTAATCGGATATGCCCACGAACCAGTCTATCTCTTTGGCCATGGCCTCATTGCTCTCAGCCACGATCTGGTTCATGCAGCTGTTTCCAGTAACCTCGCTCATCTCTACCTGGGTATTCCAGAGCCGCTCTGCGGCTGCTACGTCAAAGACACCATGCTCGGGGTCTGAGACTATCTTGTGCCTGGCATAGAACATGGTGCCAATGCAGCATGTGGGGTACTCGCCGGGCTGGCCCCCTAACTTGAATTTACCGAAATCGAAGACTTCCTGCTTTCTATCAAATCTGAACATTCAAATCACCGCCGTCCAATTGCCTGCGTAAACGAACAGTACGTATGCTAAGACCAGGATCAATCCTGCGCAGATACCATAGGCCATGCCCAGATCTCTGCCGATGGATTTGCCGGCTCTCATGTACTTCTCTGAGGAGTAGAACTCTATCTTCTCCTCTATCTTCTCCAGCCTTGCCATCACATCTCTGAGCTGATCAGGATCGACCACCGCAACGGGTACTACCGGCTTGGTATCTTCTGGCATATGTTCTGGCATGGTTCAAATCCCTCCCATGAAGGCAAAAGGCCCAAGCATCATCACAATAGCGAGGACAAAGCCGATTGCAAACCCTATGGAGACGGTGGACATGACGCCAGAGCTCAGCTTGGTCTCTCTGGCCAGAAGCTGGCCTTTATACCGGACATCCTCTACAATCGCGTCGATCATGGGCATGTTTGGCTCTATCACCGCGGGCAATCCCTGGCCATATGCAATCTCTTCTGCCATTTTACATTCCTCCTGCCACTCTGAGAATCAATCCAAAGAGGACCAAAATCACGGTCATGCCAAGGGCAATGCCCTCGATCTTGCCTACATAAATGCCCGCTTGCAGCTTGTTGAGGAGGCCGACGTTGGTCACGGCGGTGTCTATGCCGCGCATTCGTCCCCTTACCTCCACCATCTCAGCCGCCATGGGCTTGAGGCCGCCTGCCTCTTCTTCTTCTCCGCCCTCTTTGATCTCGATGGCCATGGGCTCGACATCAAGAGCACCTGGGTCTTTGCTGGCCAGCTCCTTGACCTTACTGGTGATGGCCCCGATATCTTCAGTGTTCAGCATAACCACTGCTTCCACCTGGGTCTTCCAGCGCTCAATGGCCTCAGGAGTCAGGTTCTGGATGAAGGGAATGGCCCCCTTGGCTCCTATGATCCTGCCTTCCTTGTCGATTCCGTTCTGAGTGAAGGCCTCTATCGCCTGCCCGGTGATGTGCCCCTTGACCTCCATTCCCGTGATCATCACGTATCTGATATTGGGGTTGGAGATGACATTGGCCACCATCTTCTCTATGCCGATGTTCTCGGTCTTGCACGGCCCGGCCAGAGCCGCCCCTGCATTGATCAGATCGGCATCGTGAAGGTGCGATCCGCAGGTGCACACTGCTACCGGGCTCTCTGGATTGCCCACCTCATACTCGCCAGTGATCGTCGGCCAGGGATCAGAAGGCTTCTTTTTAAGAACCATCTCTAAGCACCTCCGAGCGCTTTCTTGACGATCTCAAAGGTCGCCGGATTGGTAAACGCCATAGAAAGCAGCAGCACGAAGGACAGCACCAGGCCGATGATGAATCCTACCCAGATGTTGGTGTATAGGCCCGCTATGTACGATGCCTTTCCTCTTCTGGCGTAAGACGACAGGAGCTCATTGTCCGGCACGAGCTGGTTCACCAGGTCGTCAGCAATCTTATCCATTTTTTCTATTCTCTCATAAACTGGGTCGAAGGTGAACAATACCACGTCCGCCCTCTGCTCCGAGACCACTCCTTTCATGGGGTCAAAGATCAGGCCCAGTTCCGGTGAAACTCGAACAAATCCCATCTAGAACACCTCACTGCACCGTTGGCGGCAATAGTCCTGTTCCGACGACTGCGGATGCATCCCTCTTCACCAGCTTGTAGTACATCTTGAAGAAGTAGTACCATATGGCAAAGCCGATTATTAGTTGCAGAAGTCCCGCACCCAGGCCCTGCGTGAGCAAGGCGGCAATTCCCGTGGTGATCATGGCGATTCCGCTGCACATCACCGCATTGACCAGAGTCCTGTCCTGCTTCTCATCCGGGCCGAGATTGGCATTGAAGGGATGCAGGATAGCCAGGCCTCCGGCAATGAAGATGATGGCGATGTAGCCGGTCATGAGAACATCATTCACGATATCGGCATATCCCAGAGTGCCGGATATGGCAAAGCTCCAGCCTAGAATGGCCATTGCACCTGCCATGGAAAGATCGGCATTGCCTTCTTCCATGATCGGGATGTTGAACTTGATGACCTTATTGGCGATGACGCCGATAATGTAGCCGAAGACGCCGGCATAGACCAGAGTGATGATCGGGCCAAGCATTCCGAATCCCAGTGTTTCCGCCACAGAGAGGCCGAACATGACGGCCACTATGCCCATGCCCAAAGCGAGCATGCCGATCGAGGGAACTCCGGTACCAATACCGTAAGCACAGACTCTCCGCACTGCATTAGCGCCCATGACCACGGCGAATATGGCAGCCACAGCTCCGATAAAGGAGAACACCTCGGTATTAAGGGCTGAATTGAGTATTGCGCCCAGATATATTCCCACCACAGAGCCCACCAGGCCGTACATTCTCAGCTTTTTGGGCTCATATGCAGACGGCGCTCCGCCTGCAGCTCCTCCTAAGGACATTTCAGGCACCTCCGGTGATCAACACTGATGCTAAAGCGAGCAGAATGCTGGCGATGGCGCAGGCTCTGAAGGCGAAGGGCCACTTCTTGAACTTGGGGTCATGGAAGCCCTCGATGGTTCCCTGGATGTTCCAGGAGGCAATCACAGCGTTCACCAGGAATATACCGATGGCGAACATTGCGCTCAAAGCGGCATTGCCGTTGATCAGATAGAGCGGATAATAGATCATGGCTCCGCCAAGGCCCCCCATCATGCCGCCGATAAGGCCGCTGACAAAGCAGATGGTGGGAATGCCCTGGCCGACTGTTCCCGGAGAGACATAAGGTGGCTGGGAAAATCCGGTTATGGGATCGTAGTTGACCTTGGCCGAGGCAAAAGGCACCCCTACGGCATAAGCATAGATCCAGGAGCCTGTGAGCATGGCAGAGCCGATCATAATACCTGCGCCGACAGCTCCTGAGGCCAGTATGACCCAGAGGTTATCTGTGACAGACATCATGAGGCCGGCAGCCAAGAGACCAGTCAAGCCTGACCCGGCAGCGAGCTGCACTGTGCCTGTGCCGATGCCGGTAGCCTGGGCCATGGCCGCAGGCGCACCGCCCACAGGGACGAAGTGAACGCCAATCCCGACCAACAGCCCGCCCACGAGGATCTCCAGAATATAAACAATAGTATAAGCATCGAAGTTCATGCTGCGATATCCCCCTTGTACTCCGGATAAGCTCCGTACTTTCTCCTTGCCGACCTCTCTATATAGTGGTTATAAGCGACTTCAACAAGAATGAAGAAGACACCCATGAGAATGGCATAGGAAGCCTGGGTTACGGGATCGAATACTGTCGTCCGCCAGTTATCCAGAAAGACCGTCAAGCCGAATCCCATTCCAGTGGCAGGCCCGCCGAACTTGGTGCAGAACCAGGCGTTGTCTATGGAGTTTCTGAGACCTGCTTCCGCCTTCCTCACAATCTGGCCGGAGAGCATGGTGTTCAGACCGCATCCGAACTGCCTGTTCTGGAACTCTCTCTCGCCGCCATAATGAATATCGCCCACCGATGAGCCGATAGCACCGACAGCCAGCCCCCAGATCAATGCGATGATGGGCATTGGGAAGGGATGCGGCGTTGGCAGCATATATACCATGATATACGATATAGTTGCAATACAGAATGATGTTATCCAGGCATGCGCCATAATCGATGGCGTGGTGTACCTGACGATATCCAGATAGACCCACTGGTTGAACCTGGCCTGGCTGGAGTTCCTGCCAAAGTAGGCGCTCATTGAAAAGACACCGTTGAATAAAGCGGCAACGGATGCGCCAGCTACCAGGGCAAGCAGTGCGGGCATCTGGAAGGCCGTAATAAGCGTATAGGCTACCATAGCTGCCGTGGCACACCACAGGGCATTGGCCGGGGGTTCGCCCGAGATGGCCTTATTATAAATCCTGTGGGGGTTGCCGACCTGGGCAGCCAGCTGAACTTGCGAGTTGGGATTGCTCTGAGATCCTACATCGGATTCTATATCTTCAGAGGCACCAGCGACCGTCGCAAGGGCTCCCATTGCGGCTATAAGCCCCATGCTAAATGCGTCCATTTATTCCTCCTCCTTTTCATTTTACCAATTTCATAGTTTTCCACTATAAAATTGGCTATGACGCTCTTGGTATCAATTACCCAAACTTATAAACCTTTCGCGATCTCCGGCAGGCAAAAATTTCTCAGGCGGCAATTATCAAGGAACTTCTACCAGGGCTCTCTCTTTGCGCCGATCTTGTAGCCAATGATATTGGTTATGCGATGCAGAATAGGGGTTATGATCAGCACTATTACCATTATCAAAGGTGTGAAGTTATGCCAAAACCAGAGAGGCGCAATTAACATAGTGAGAAGCCATGCCCCTATCACAAAATCGATCTGATCTATCAGAACCAGGGGAGCACCGCGTTTCATCCTCAGGCGGCGCTTGAAGAAGGCGGCCACAATATCCCCCAGCATTGCTCCCAGGGAGAGGCCGAGGAGAATGGGGAGCTGCTCGAAGCCTGTGCCAAAGACCGGCAGGCCGAAGAACGGCGCGATCTGGTTTTGCACCAGACCCATAAGGACGCCGCAAACCGTCCCGGCGATCGTCCCCCTAAAGGTCTTGCCATCGCCCAGGGTCCTCTCCCCATCCTGGAAGACCCGGCCCATGTCCAGGGGCGTTCCGCCCCCAAAAATGGTTGCGAAGTTGTTTGGCACATAGGCAGGCAGCATCAGCCAGAAGGCGACGATAAGGGCAATCATTCTTCTTCCTATTTTCCAGTTTATTCTTCTTTCCTATTTTTTCCCTTCGCGGTCACCCCCATATATCAAATTATCTGATGCTCGACCATCGGATCGGTGGGCATGTTCATTCAACCAGCAAATATAAGCCGGTGGGATATGATGGAGCAAGGAGGCATCTATCTGAGCAGGAAATTCAGCGATCTGACGGCAAAAGAACTGGCCAGGCTTCCCAGCCTGTGCTTCGATCACAGCCGGATTGGTGAGGAGATCATCCATCTGCACCTCTTCAACGATGAGAAGATGCACTGGTATATAGCGGAGTGGGGGCCAATAAACAAGAGGTTCTTTGGCTTTTGATCGAAACAGTTAAGTTCAAGTTGTGAGACTAGATGGGCGGGCGTCGATGGTCTAGTGGTTATGACTTGGGCCTTCCAGGCAGATCAATAGAATCTGCGAAGCAAGCCTACAACCCGGGTTCGAATCCCGGTCGACGCACTCTTAGGCCTCATTCTTCTGAATTTGCCTATTCTGGTGGCCAATACGTTAAATGCCGAATATTTTTCGCTACATTTATATCCTAGTTTCACCAGTTAATATTTCATGAATTCTGGTGGGGAGATCTCCAATGCAAGAGGATTGCTGGCAGAGAAGATTGCAGGCGAGATCACCTTATCCCAAAATCCTGGCGAGACATTGAGAAAGTGGCGGCGAAACTTCGGCATAACCCAGACCGACCTCTCCAATCATCTGAAAATATCTCCTTCGGTAATATCCGACTATGAGAGCGGCAGGAGAAAGTCTCCAGGCATAATGATAGTCAGCAAGATAATCGATGCCCTGCTCAGGCTGGATGAGAGCCGGGGCTGCAATGTCCTGCGTGCCTATGAGGATATGTGGGGGGATATCCTGGGACTGGACTCCATCTGCAGCGTCTGCGAGTATCAAGAGCCCCTTCCTCTGAACGATATCGCCCGCAAGCTGGATGCTGAGGTCGTCTACGGCCGGACGGATATCACCATCTGGGGTTATACGCTGATAGACAGCCTGAAGGCCATTGTGGAGATGCTCCCCGACCAGTTCCAGAAGATCTATGGCCGGAGCACCGCCAGGGCTCTGATATTCACCGGCGTTCACACCGGCCGATCGAGCATGGTTGCGGTGAGGGTGAGCAATCTAAAACCAGGGGCAGTGGTCCTGCAAGGAATGGAGCCAGTAGATGTGGACCCAATCGCGGTCAGGATCGCAGAGGTCGAAAATATCCCTCTTTTGACGACACATTTTTCCGTGGATGAGATCACCAGTGCTCTGAGTAAAGGGTGAAATCCATTGGTCTCGGGTATTGTCAGCTATGGGGTCTATATTCCCCGATTCAGGATACGAGCAGATGAGATAGCCAGGGTGTGGGGAGGTGGCGATGACATCTCTTCAAGCCTGAGGGTCTTCGAGAAATCCGTGCCTGATCTTGATGAGGACACAGTGACCATAGCGGTGGAGGCGGCAAGGAACGCTCTGGATCGCGCCAACGTTGATCCCAAGCGAATAGGGGCCATCTATACGGGCTCGGAGAGCCATCCATATGCGGTCAAGCCTACGGGGACCATCGTCGGCCAGGCGGTATGCACCTCATCCTCCTTCACCACTGCGGATTTTGAGTTCGCCTGCAAGGCGGGGACCGCGGCGATTCAGGCCTGCCTGGGCCTGGTAGGCTCCGATATGATCGATCTGGGTTTGGCCATCGGCGCAGACGTCAGCCAGGGAGCGCCAGGTGATATACTGGAGTACACCGCAGCGGCCGGAGGGGCGGCTTATTTGATCGGAAAGAGGGACCTGGCGGCCCAGATCGAGGGCTTTTATTCCTTCACCACCGATACCCCGGACTTCTGGAGAAGAGAGGGAATGCCCTACCCAGAGCATAGCGGCAGGTTCACAGGGGAGCCCGCCTATTTCAAGCATGTCACCAGCGCAGCCACTGGGTTGATGGAGAGGATGAAAACCAGGCCGGAGGACTACGACTATGCAGTCTTCCACCAGCCCAATGGCAAGTTCCCGGTGCGAGTGGCCAAGATGCTGGGCTTCTCCAAGAGTCAGATTGAGCCCGGTCTGGTCGTGCCCATGATAGGGAACACTTACTCTGCATCCTGCCTCATCGGCCTGGCCGCCACCCTGGACATCGCCCGGCCGGGAGAGAGGATCTTCGTCACCAGCTTTGGCTCCGGTGCGGGCAGCGATGCCTTCAGCATCAAGGTATTGGACAGAATTGAGGACATCCGCTGCAATGCTCCGAGCGTTCGCGACTATATCGGCGATGCTGAGTATCTTGATTATGCAATGTACGCCAAGCACAAGGGTAAGCTGAGAATATGAGGTCTGTATCTATTATTGGTGTAGGTTGCACCAAGTTCGGGGAGAGATGGGACTCTTCCCTGCGCGACATGATCGCCGAGGCAGGGGTCCTGGCGATTGAGGACGCAGAGATCACCGGTGAGCAGATAGACGCCCTCTATGTGGGCAACATGAGCGGCGGGCGGTTCATAGAGCAGGAGCATATCGGAGCCCTGATCGCCGACTGCGCCGGTCTCTCCCGGCTGCATGTCCCCTCCACCCGGGTAGAGGCCGCCTGCGCCTCCGGAGGGCTGGCCCTCCGCCAGGCGGTCATGGCTGTGGCCAGCGGCTACTGCGATATCGTCATCGCCGCCGGGGTCGAGAAGATGACCGACGTCTCCTCAGGCACCGCCGCCGACGCCCTGGCAGCAGCAGCAGACAGGGAGTGGGAATGCTTCTTTGGCGCCACATTTCCAGCGCTCTATGCCATGATGGCCAAGATGCATATGCGCCGCTACGGCACAACTCACGACCAGATGGCCCAGGTGGCAGTGAAAAATCACCATCATGCCTGCATGAATCCCATCGCCCAGTATCAGATGGAGATCGGCATTGATGATGTGAACAGATCCTCTATGGTGGCCGATCCCCTGCATGTGCTGGACTGTTCTCCCATATCCGATGGTGCATCGGTTGTGGTTCTGGCTCCCACCGAGACAGCTCGCAGGTTCTCCGACACTCCTATCAAGATCGTGGGCTGTGCTCAGGCCAGCGATACCCTGGCCCTGCACGACCGCCGCGACCTGACCACCCTGGATGCTACCGTCCACGCCGGGCGTTCTGCCTTCCGCCAGGCAGGGATCGAGCCCCGTCAGGTGGATGTGGCCGAAGTCCACGACTGCTTCACCATCGCTGAGATCCTGGCGATTGAAGATCTGGGATTTGTGGAGAAGGGGCAGGGTGGCAGGGCAACTGAGGAAGGGCTGACCGCACTGGATGGAGAGGTTGCAGTCAACACCTCTGGCGGACTGAAGGCCTGCGGCCATCCGGTAGGGGCCACCGGGATCAAGCAGGCCTATGAGATCGCTTTGCAGCTGAGAGGAGAAGCAGGACGCCGCCAGGTCGACGAGGTGGAGATCGGCCTTGCTCATAATGTGGGTGGGTCAGGGGGAACTGCCTTGGTCCATATATTCACGAGGTAAAGATGACGACCCAAGCTCCCAGATTCTGGCGAAGCATACCTCAGAGATACAATCTCTTGGGAACGCACTGCAATAGATGCAACGAATACTTCTTTCCTCCCCGAAACCTCTGCCCCAACTGCCGCAGAGGTGCTCACTTGGAGAGCCATACCTTCAAGGGAACGGGGACCATCATCACCTACACCACCATCCACAATGCCACCGATGACTTCGAGAGGCTCACCCCCTATAATCTGGCTATAATCCAGCTGGATGAGGGGCCCAAGATCACCGGCCAGATCGTATCCAGCCAAGAAGAGGTGAAGATCGGGATGAGGGTCCGGGCGGTATTCAGAATCCTGGGAAAGGAGGGTGACAGGGGCATAATCTATTATGGCACGAAGTTCGCCCCATTGATTGAGGCGGGCTGCCAGGAGAGGGAAGAGAAGAGTAGCGACTCCGCCTGAGAATGGTCCGATAGTATCTTCGGGCTTCCCCACCAGGAAGAAATCGTATTGGCCGAAGAAGCGACAGATGTCCTTTGCTCCCAGCTCTTTTTGCAGATAATCAGAGAGAAGTGCATAAATACTTTATAAATGTTATTAGGAACTATGAGGATGATATCGCTTTTTCTATGCCTATTTATGCTTCTCATCAGTTCCTTGGGAATGAATTGCACTGCAACGAATGAATCCCAATTGGACAGAGCATCAGTGGGCACAGCATCAATGAGCAATGCGACCGCAGCCGCAGAGATAGGGGACTATGCACAGATAAACATCTCATCACAGGAAAGACCTGAGAATGATGGAACCTTCTGGAGCCTGGAGGGATACGATCGGATTCAGTTGCCCAGAATGGGCCGCATCCTGCAAGAGAACCAGACCTCTCAGGACCTGCTATTGCCAGAGGAGCTCGCCGTCTATTCTCGGGGAATGCCAATACAGGGGAAAATCGAGTTCTCCAGAGAACAAGTCCCATTAGAGATCCCTTCCGAGCCGGGAATCAACGTCTGCATAGCTCCACTCAGCCTGGCGGTATATCTGGCTGGAGATCTTGCCAATGTACAGTTATCTGAGGAAGCGATCTGCACAGAGGCCGTGGCAATGGATGGCGCGGAGAATGATGGCGCAGCGAAGAAGGCCAATCTATCTTTCAGCATCGCTTCGGATAGAACGGCCGAGAGGAGAAGCGGCCTTTATGCGCTATATGCCCTTGATGGAAATCGATCATCTATAGCCCCGGCTCAGGCCTTCATCTTGACGGAAGGAGCGGCGGTCCTGCAAATGGAAGATAGCATTCCTTCAGAGAATGAATTCATTAAGATCAATCTGAGCACAGGGATGGAAGACAACCGGACCAAGATATTCGCAGCAGCTATTATGCCGCGCAAAGAGTATGATAATGCCACAATGAGGCTGGTCGCGAATGAATCAAAAACCTGGCCGGTTGTCGCTCTATCCATAGGCAACAGATCCACCGAGATCGAGGTCAATCCCGCCACCGCTCAAGACCAGCTTATGGGTATGATCTCTCTTCTGCCGGACAATAGCGCCATCAGCATGCAGGAGGCCGCTCAATCCTCGGTTGATCTCATCTTTCTGACTGATGGATCATGGGTGAAGGGGGAGTATGTGATCGTATGCGCCATCTATTCCCCGGAGGTTGGGCTGAAGGGATTGAAGCAGAAAATTGTTGAGGTGATTTAACCCGCCTGCACCCTTAATTAATTTTTATAATAAGACTTTATAATTTTTCTAAAATTTTTTGCTACTGGGCAATGTGACGTGAGGTTTTTATCTGATATCAAATTCAATAGAATTGAGCATTAGAACAATCTTCAAAAGAATCAATGATAATCTTGAGGAGAAAAACTGAAAAACGAATTAATTAAATAGATATGACTCAGGAATAGATCCCTGAATATCTCTAGAGGTGACCAAGCATATATTAAGAGTCGAGAAGGCAATAGCCTGCATAATCAGCTTGAGCATTCTAGCTAACAGATATGGTCTTAAGCAGCAAAGAGATGACCATCTCCGGAAATGTCGGTTTTATACGGCTGGATGGAGATGCAAATCGCGCCTGGAAAAGCCGTCAACTCCAGGCTGACCAATTATACCAGGCCATAACCAGAAGCGATCTCCTCTACCCAAATCCAAGGGGAATATACAGGGCGAGGATATTCGGGGATGCTCCATCGGATGCGACCATGGTCGAGCTTACCCTCACTGCAGAGAAAAGGGTCGTCATCAATGGACATTTGATCTGGTCGCCAATACTGCAGGATTTCCGCAGGGCAGATACAGCCTCCGCGCCAGAGCCATAAGTGGATTATTTGAGAAAATTGAGTTCGGTTTGCCTAGAACCATCGTCATCTGCAATAGCTAGAATGCAGATTGAAGTGCTGTAGCGGTCAGGAGAATACTTTGACTGGAGGAAGAGATATGCCAAAGAAACCAGAATGGATGAAGAATGCAGGCAGGGGCCTGGCTATCGCCATGGCGATCAATTTGATGCTTATCTTCATATTGATATCGCCAGGAACCTCATTTGAGCTGTCTGCTGACAGCGTTACCGCTGGAGAGAATTTGATCATAACCGGGACGAGCGAGCCGAACAGCGAGAACACGTTCATCTCCAGCTTCACCATGAACCTGCCTGTGACCTCAGAGAAGTACAACTATGAGACCGAGGTCAAAGTCCCCAATAAGCCAAACCGTTTTACGGTTACGGCGAAAAATGTACAGAACCTCAATGCAGGAGTGAAGATGGGAATCTGGATCACCAAGAGCTTCGAATCACGCGACGGGGTAGTGCATCTCTCTGCAGCAGATATCCCCACGGGAGTGTACAGGCTTAAGGTATCCGGCAGCGCTATGCCGGGAGCAAATGAGGTTCCCATAACCATTGAGGCCGAGACGGGGGTATTGGCGGACTCCAGTGGAAGCTACAAGCTGGTCATCGACACCTCAGGTATACCGGAGGGCAATTACCTGATCGAGGGAGATGGCGATGAGAAGACCGTGCGCATATTGAGCAGAGAAAAATCCCGCTCATCTGCTTCAGATGTCAGTGTGGCTGAGAAAAAGGTAGCAACAGATAAGGATGAGAATGAAACCAAGCCCAGCGCAGCTGCCAACGAATCCGCAGGCGAAAAATCGGTTAAAGAGGAGAAAGCTACTCCGCCAGCCGAATCCGGCGAGAGCAAGGGAGTAGTTACCTGGCTGACAGATTTGTTGGGGCTATAGGCAGCGGACCCAGGGGAAACCAAGGATGGAGAGGAATCTAGAGCAGCTGCCGGCAGATCTCCTGGCAGCTGTGGTGCTTGCCCTGGCGGTTCTGCTCTTCACCCTCACTCCTTTGAGCGGCCTGTTCCTGCGGATCCCCATCGGCCTTTTGATGGTGCTCTTTGTTCCAGGGTATGTGCTCATCGCCGCCCTCTTTCCAAGAAAGGGAGACCTTGATGGGATCGAAAGGATAGCTCTTAGCTTTGGCTTGAGCATCGCCGTTGTCCCCCTGATCGGTCTGGGCCTCAACTACACCCCCTGGGGAATCAGGCTGATACCGGTTGTCATATCCATTGTGGCATTTACCCTGCTGATGGCTGCAGTTGCCTACTGGCGGCGTATCTCTCTTTCTCCGGAGGAGAGGTTCTCCCTTCATCTTCGCCAGTGGATAGACTCACTGAAAGATGAGATCCGAGCAGAGGGGGAGAGGGGTTGGGTGGACAAGGCCTTAACCATAATTCTGATACTATCAATAATTGCCTCCATCGTCGCCCTAGTTTATGTGGTGGTCACTCCCAAGGAGGGAGAGAAGTTCACGGAATTCTATATCCTGGGCCCAGGGGGGAAGGCCTATGACTATCCGACAGAGGTCAGAGCAGGAAACAACAGCACAGTTATCGTAGGGGTGGTCAACCATGAGTACAGGCTCACCAACTACACTATGGAGATTCTGCTGAACAATACCCCCGCAGATGATATTCTGATGAATGATACCGCCATTGTGGTGAGCGCATTTGAACACGACCGATCGGCTCTCATCATCCCCATAATGAGCATGAACCTCAGCCTGCAGCACAACGATACCTGGGAGCAGCCCTTAACCTACGTCCTGGATGAAACAGGAGACCGGCAGAAGCTGCAGTTCCTCCTATACAAAGAGGGAAATTTCACTGCCCCCTATAGGGATTTGCATCTCTGGGTAAATGTGACCGATATGAACAGAAGGCCATCAAAGCAGGATTGGACCCAAGATTGGCAGGATTTTCCAGATCGTTTAATCAAATTCGGGGGCAATCTCCCTCCGGAGAGGTAGGTCTCCGGATGCACCTTCTTTTTCAATGGCTATCATTAGCAGGCCATCATTCGTGACCTATCATTATTTATCCGTTCTCATTCACAATGCTCCATTACGATATCGAGTGGCATTTTCGGGGAAGAGACATGCTGGAGATGAGAACGAGGGCAGTGCAACTTGTCGCCAGGGAGGAGATCTTCCTGGCGATTGCTCAGGGGGCGCTGAAGGCAAGGGCGGGAAGGCTTGCTCCTGAATCGTCTATGGAAGTCGGAAGCTTCAAGATGATGGTGGTCGAGGACGAGAACGGCGAAGGATGTGCAGTCCAGGTTATCGAGAGCCGGAAGATGATGGAGGATCTGGCTCTGGAAAAGGCTCAATACCTGGACAAGAGCGCAGAGGATTGGAGCGATCATGAGCGCCGGATGTGGCTGGGAGCCTTCTGGCGGGATCTGGGGCCGTATCTATATAAGTGGAAGCAGATCAGGATGAGGCCAGGACCCGGAGAGAGCATCACCTTCGAGATGCAGGTAAGCAAATAGGCAGACGGCCCCAAGCCGGCAAGCTAAAAATAGAGGGAAACTAATGCCTGCAATTTTTATGAGGGGATATGTCAGAACGGCCAGTTGAGGAGGAGGGGAAGGCCAGATTCCAGAGGTTGCTATATGGCTACCAGCGCTCGGTGAGCGGCGCCGTTGCCGTTGCCCCTGCCCATCTCTCCACTCCCACTGAGGTTGCAGGCCAGGAGTATGAATTCAAGCCCGTTCCGCTCGTCTCTGGCAGAGTTGATTATCATCAGCCCTGGAGCGGATATGCCCCCAAATGCACCCTGGAAGATCAAGAGGACTGCAAGTACTATCCCGTCCAGACCGCCAATATCAAAGTGAACGGCATCTACTCTGGTATCGAGGTGGAGGGCGACCGCTGGATGCAACTGGCCTGCCTGGCCGCTCGGGAGTCGGTGGAAGAGAAGGGCGGTCCTTTTGCGGCGCTGATACTGCAGATCGATGACTCTACCGATCAGATCCTGAGGTACTGGATCAATCATAACCAGGTTACATCGGCACTGGATCCCACCGCCCATGCGGAGATCATGGCCATTCGAAGCGCCTGCGCAAGTCTCGGGGTCTTTGACCTGGGAAGCATCAGAAAGGATGAGTCAAAGCTTCCCCAGCCGGGCGATCTGTCCCACTGCGTCATCTACAGCAGCGCAGAGCCCTGTCCCATGTGCTACGCTGCCATCTGCTGGGCCAATATACCCATGCTGCTCTTCGCCGCCACCCGCTTTGATGCCGCCACTCAGGGAGTGGACTTTTCTGATGAGGCCATTTATGAGGAGCTGTCCAGGCCGTACTCTGAGCGCTGTGTCAGGGTCTATCAGTGCACAGTGGACAACTCCCTTGACTCCTTCAACCTCTGGAAGGTCTCCAGAAAGGTACAGTATTCTCCGGATATCAAATAGGATTCTGGGCTGTAAAGATCCCTTGGGGACGAAGCCCCAAGGTATCCACTCTTGTATCGTTCGAATTTAATGGGCAGGGTATCAATTAATCGTATCGGCTCGTTTGGAAGGAGATCTTGAGGCCGAGGAGGTCTTTCAATGATCATCTCCCCAGATGGAATGAGAGCCACCTCTTGGATCACCAGGCCTACTGGTGAGGCTTGCTGGCCACTAACGGAGTTCAAATCGACATGGCCTGCGGGGCTCAAGGTTTCTCCGGATACATCATATGCATAGAGGGCATCCTCGTTGTGCTCTGTCACAAATATCCCATGGCCGTCAGAACTCACTTTGATGCACCTCGGATTGGATGGTATGGAAGCCGTGGAAACCACCTGGCCGTCGGAGAGACGGATCATGTCCACATATGCATCTGTAGCGGTATAATGCCCCAGGAACAGAGGATTATTGCATATCCTGATGATCTGGCATAATCTGAATCCGGGCTCAGCTAAAAAGGAATAGCCAGAGCATAAAAAGCCCATTCCCGTTTGATCTATCAGTAATAAGGGGCCGGGACCGGGATTCGAACCCAGCTCGAGGGATCCACAGTCCCTCAGGATAGCCACTACCCTATCCCGGCATGCCAGAATCCCAGTCTATTAGGAGAAGATAAAACTTTCCCCGCCGTAGGCTCTCTCCGAAACCTCCACCACCAGGGATATGAGATCATCAAGCTGCCGGATGTAGTAGATCTGGCCGAGACTGGAGAGGGACTCCTCCACATGCCGATCCCTATAGGCCGGGTCTATAGAGAAGAGGACGAACCTTCCCACCTCCGAGGCCCTCTTGATGTCCTCCCACTCCTGGTAGAGATTTTTCTTTCCAGGTATATGGGTGCGGGTGGCTAAGAACTTCCATTTGGCAAAGCCCGAGGGAGTGACCTCCGAGCGGGCCCTGGGAACCTCTCTTATCTCAATGAAGTAGCTCTGGTCTCGATACCAGCGCTTGAGATCTCCCTTCTGCCCCAGCACCGCCAGGGCCTCTTCATACTCACCCGCATCAAGTTCCGCGGCACATAGCAGGGGCACGGCGTCTGCGCTGCCGTTCAATATCTCCTGCGCCCGGACCGGTCCCTGACCCAGGATGCCTGGCTCCAATGCCCCCAGGATGCGGGCCATCTCCTGGCACTGCCTGGGCCAGAGGCTCTTATCCCTGATACCAGGTGAGAAGATCCTGAAGGACGACCCAGCCCCTTGAGCGCGGCCAGAGAGAGGATACCAGCATTCTCCAGTGATCGGGGGCAGAAGATGTATTGAACGATGAGATGATGGAAGAGGTTCTCCAGATACAGCGGCCCAAGCTGCAGAGCCCTCTGATCGTGCCGCCCTTCATCCGCCAGCCCGCCCTCCTTCCTGCCCGGCCAAAAACGGTGATACGACCTCCTTTCATCAGCAATCCCAGATAGTCGCCTGCCCTCTGGCGAAGATAGATCCTCCCCCCATTCATCCTCTCGCCCACATGATCACCTATGAAGTCCAGACGGGCGATGGGATCGTCAAAGATCGATAGCTCTTCCATCGCCCTCCAGATGGATGTCTCCAGATCGGCCTCTCGATCCAAGAGATAGGCAAGAGCCCGGGAAAAGGATCTCAGATCCTGGCGCACCCGATCTGACAATCCCTCGTCCGCCTGCCAGCAGATGGCCTCTGGATTGCCGCTGTAATGGCAGCCTGCACACAGGCCTCGCGATGGACGGGCAGAGGATAGCTGGGTCTTGTCATATGACGGCGCCCTCTCGCAGAGGGTGAAGTCCCTCACCAGGCAGAGCACTGCCAGCTCCCCGACCCCCCTCTCCCTTTCTGAGAGGGCCAGCCCTGCCAGGAAGTTGGGCTGAAAAGCAGGCACACAAACGGATATGCGGTCCAGCAGGGCCTCGTCCAGAGGATAGATGGCGGAGAACTCCGGGTTCATGGTCAGATAGTAACAGGTATCTCCTGGCTCGTACACCTGCCCAGCATAGCTGATCTTCCTCTTCTGCAGTATCTCCAAGAACAGGTTCTGCTTGCCACCAGGAAAGCGGTTGACCTCATTGATCAGCTTCCAGCGGGACCGAGACCAGGGGGTCCAGAGCACTGTGCAGGGCTCGTCTTCCACTCTCGTCCACTGTCTGGGATCCAGAAAGCCCACCATCTTCTCCTCCGTCTGCTCCGGATAGCCGGTCACCATCCGGTCTTCCACCTCGCCGAAGGGGAGGGATTGGTGATTGACTTTTGCCATCCTTAGGTTCGACGTAAGACGATATAAACCTTTTTGGGTGTAGACGATCAGCGTGAACTTCCGATTCTGTGAAAAGGAGGGAGGGGCAAAAGTCACCGTACGGGAGGGATTGATGGCCGTCGACTTTTGCCTGCACATTAATACGGCATTCGACGACTTAAGCTTTTCGGCTGCACGCCGAGATGCTCATTAAAGAGATAATTAGGAGGGGGGCAAAAGTCATTCAAATAGGAGGGATTGGGAAATATGACCTTTGCACAGACATGGTACGATCATCAACGTATATATTTGTTTCCGTCTGAAGCAATCGCCGATGAGATAACACGCCAGGATAAAACGAAATGAACTGGGAAACCGAATTCTAATCCGCCATCATGGAGCCATCATATATGCTCAATCTTGGATCAATCCTGCCCTTGAATTCCTCCAAATAAAAGCCCATTAGCTCTTTCATCCTCTCCCTAGGCCCCACCTCAAACACACCCTCTTTAAAGACTCCACCAAATGAATCATTAAAATCGCAGAAATCAACATCATCCCTGATCAAATGCTTTGTCATCTCATAAATCTCTGTTCCGGGAATCGGAGTGAGATAAGCGATATTCACCCATTTCGGCTTGGACTCTGCAATCAATCTCTTGGTCATATCTATATCCTCCTGGGTCTCTCCAGGAATTCCCACAATCAGAAACATACCTGAGACTAATCCAATTTCATCCGCCTGTTTGAACGTCCTGATTATCTGCTCTGGAGTAATTCCCTTCCTCAAGAGGTCTAAGATGGCCTGGCTCCCACTCTCCACGCCAAAGGCAAGCTCGACGCAACCTGCTCGCTTCATTCGGGATATCGTCTCAAAATCAACTGTATCCACCCTGGACATGGCTCCCCACTTCTTCCCTGGAAGCTCCCTTTCCATGACGGTGCAGAAATCAAGCACTCTTTTCTTATTCAGAGTGAAGAGATCATCCTCAAAGAAGATCATTTCAATTTTGTATTCATCATAAAGCAGCCTCATCTCCTCGATTATGCTATCAGGAGACCGATATCGGATCTTATTTCCGAATATGTCTTTGCTGCAGAATCTGCAAGAGAACTGACATCCCCTCGAGGTGACCATGGGGGAAAAGGCGACTCCCATATTTTTTTTCCATGAATCTGTATATTTATTCATATCCAGCAAATGCCTTGAGGGAAAGGGGATCTCGTCGAGGTTTTTTATAAATTCCCTCGGAGGCGTTCTTACCTCATTTCCTTTAGAGATAAAAGAGATGCCCCTTACCTCCTCCAGAGGCAGATCTTTCTCCAGCGCACGGATCAGATCAACGATGGTCCTTTCACCCTCACCATAGCATACAATTGAGTAGCCGCCCTCATAGAGCCTGGTGCTTGGCAAATTCATGACCCCCGGTCCACCGATGATAAAGAGGGCATCTTTTTCTTTAACCATACCGGGAATCTTTAGCGCCTCACCCAGCAGAGGCATGGTGGCGGTGACCCCGATGATGTCCGCCCTCAATTCAGAAATTCTTTTAACATACTCTTCTCGCTCCACAATAAAGCCATCAATTATTTCTATATCTAAATCGTTATCATAAGCCAGAAGGGATGATGCCAGATATGCCAGCCCCAAGGGCGGTTCTGGACAAATGGAATATGCAAATCTGCCGTTAGGCTGCACAAGAGCTATCTTCATGATTAAGTGTTCAATCAAATGATTATTTATATTATCCTGAAGAGAGATCCTCTTTCTCCGATATTATATAATCATTTTATAAGAGATGCGCGACGAAGAAGTCTCCCATTCCGAGATTTGCCGTGAGATCATAATCGATGGAAGAAGTACCAGGTGTGAAAGAATAGTATCCAGATGTGAGGATCGGCCTTCGAAGGCAATCTTTATAAGGGGAGAGGTTGCAGCAGGATCTCTGCTCAGAGTGAGCCCACATCGATAAAGGTGGGGGTATCAGCAGCGCTCTTGAGATGGACCTTCCTAATGCCAAGGTGGCGGAGCGGCTACGCAAATGCCTGCAGAGCATTACCACTCCGGTTCGAATCCGGACCTTGGCTTCTCATTTTCAGGAAAAGCTTATATCTGCTCAAGTCAGCGCAATACAGTCCTAATTATTAAGGAGGCTTAGTTGATTTTGAGCGAAGCTACGGGCTATGATGCAAGCCAGATCCAGGTTCTCGAGGGCCTTGAGGCGGTCAGGCGCCGGCCCTCGATGTACATAGGCAGCACAGACTCCCTGGGGCTGCACCATCTGGTCTATGAGGTAGTGGACAACAGCGTGGACGAGGCCCTGGGAGGATTTTGCAGCGAGATCAATGTGACGATCAACCCCGGGGGGAGCGTCTCCGTCCGGGACGATGGCCGGGGCATCCCGGTTGATAACCATCCCCAGTTTAACCGGCCTGCTCTGGAGATCGTCTTAACGGTGTTGCATGCAGGGGGCAAGTTCGACCATGAATCTTACGGCGTCTCCGGCGGCCTGCATGGGGTGGGCGTCTCCGTGGTCAATGCCCTCTCCGAGTGGATGGAGGTGCAGGTCCGCAGGAATGGACGGATCTACTGGCAGCGATTCGAACGGGGCAAGGTGGTCTCGGATCTGGAGGACCGGGGCAGCTCGGATCATACCGGAACCACCATCGCCTTCAAGCCTGATAACAGCATATTCGAGGAGACCGAGTTTTCCTTCGACACCCTCTCCTCCCGTTTGAGGGAGCTGGCCTTTCTGAATCGCGGCCTGAAGATAACAATAAAAGACGAGCGATCCGATAAGGAGAACATATTCCAGTATGCGGGAGGCATCCTCTCCTTTGTGCAATACCTCAATACGAATAAGGAGGTGTTGCACGAGCAGCCGGTCTACTTCTCGCGCAGCAAGAATGGGACCCAGGTGGAGGTGGCCCTGCAGTACAACAACTCCTATGCGGAGAACATATTTTCCTATGCCAATAACATCAACACCCGCGAGGGAGGAACTCACCTCATGGGCTTCCGCGCCGCCTTAACCCGCACAGTCAATGATTATGCCCGGAATAACAAGCTATTCAAGAACGAGATGAAGCTAGGGGGCGAGGACCTGAGAGAGGGGCTGGTGGCAGTCATAAGCGTGAAGCTGCCCGATCCCCAGTTCGAGGGCCAGACAAAGACCCGGTTGGGAAACAGCTCCATCCGGGGAATCGTTGAGTCCATGGTGGCAGAGGGGCTGGGGGAGTACTTCGAGGAGAACCCTCTTGTAGCGACAACCATTGTGGAGAAGGCAGCAGAGGCCATGCACGCCCGCGAGGCCGCGCGGAAGGCCAAGGAGCTGACAAGGCGCAAGAATGCCCTGAGCTCCGGCGGATTGCCTGGAAAGCTGGCCGACTGCTCAGATAACGATCCGACGAAATGCGAGATCTACATCGTGGAGGGCGAGAGCGCTGGGGGGAGTGCAAAACAGGGGCGGAACCGGCATTTTCAGGCCATACTGCCTCTGCGGGGCAAGATCCTCAATGTGGAGAGAGCCAGGCTGGACAAGATCCTGAAGAACGCCGAGATTCGCAATATGATCGTGGCCTTCGGCACGGGAGTGGGAGACGACTTCGATATCACCAAGGCCAGGTACCATAAGGTGGTGATAATGACCGATGCCGATGTGGACGGCTCGCACATTCGCACCCTCCTGCTCACCTTCTTCTACCGTTACATGAGGCCCCTGATCGATGCCGGCTATGTGTTCATCGCCCAGCCCCCCCTCTATCAGGTCAAGAAGGGAAAGCAGTCCAGTTATGCCTATAGCGATGAGCAGCTGAGCGAGCTGGTAGCAGGCATGAACAAACCGGTCATTCAGAGGTACAAGGGCCTGGGTGAGATGAATCCTGAGCAGCTCTGGGAGACGACCATGGACCCGGAGAAGAGGATCATGCTTCGGGTCACCCTGGAGGATGCAGTGGAGGCGGACAGGATCTTCACCATCCTCATGGGCGACCAGGTGGAACCGCGCCGGGAGTTCATAGAGACGCATGCCAAGTATGTGAAGAATCTTGATATCTGAGGTGTATCGTGACAGAAGTACTGGTTAACATCACCGAGGAGATGAAGTCCTCTTACATCGATTATGCCATGAGCGTGATCGTAGGGAGGGCTCTGCCCGATGTTCGAGACGGATTGAAGCCCGTTCACCGCCGCATTCTCTATGCCATGTATGAGCAGGGCATGACCCACGATCAGCCCTACAAGAAATCCGCTCGCGTGGTGGGCGATGTGATGGGCAAGTACCATCCCCACGGTGACGCGGCCATATATGAGACCATGGTCAGAATGGCCCAGACCTTCTCCATGCGTTATCCTCTGATCGATGGCCAGGGCAACTTCGGCTCCATCGACGGAGATCCTGCAGCAGCCATGCGTTATACCGAGGTCCGGCTATCCCGGATCGCCGAGGAAATGCTGGCAGACATCGAGAAGAACACCGTGGACTTCGTGCCCAACTATGATGGCTCGCTCAAGGAGCCGACAGTCCTTCCGGGAAAGCTTCCCAACCTGCTGCTCAACGGCTCGACTGGAATCGCTGTGGGCATGGCGACCAACATCCCACCCCATAATCTCAATGAGCTGGCCGGGGGGATCATCCATCTGATAGACAATCCCCAGGCAACAGTAGGCGAGCTGATGCATTATTTGGCGGGCCCGGATTTTCCCACCGGCGGCTATATCGTGGGCCGGGCGGGCATCGAGTCCGCCTATATGACCGGCAAGGGAAGCATAATCATGCAGGCCAAGTCGGAGATCGAGGAGGGAGCAAAGAGCACCAGGATCATCTTTTCCGAGCTTCCCTACCAGGTGAACAAGGCCAAGCTAATTGAGGATATAGCGGAGATGGTGAAAGGCGGACGGCTGGAGGGCATATCCGATCTGCGGGATGAGTCGGACAAAGATGGCATCCGCATGGTAGTGGATATCAAGACCGGATTCAACGCCAATGTGGTCTTAAACCAGTTGCATAAGCATACCGCTTTGCAGACCAGCTATGGGATCAACAACATGGTCCTGGTGGACGGGATGCCCAGGATCCTCTCCCTGAAGGAGACTTTAGAGCAGTACATCTATTACCGCTCCATAGTGGTCGAAAGGCGCACCCGCTTCGAGTTGGATGCAGCGGAGAAGAGGGCCCATATCCTGGCTGGTCTGCTCATCGCTCTGAAGAACATCGATGAGGTGATAAGGATCATCAAGGCCGCCTCAACGCCCGCTGAGGCCAGGGATGGTCTGATGGAGGCATTTCTCCTCTCCGAGGAGCAGTCGAAGGCAATTTTAGATATGAGGCTGCAGAGGCTGACGGGCCTTGAGCAGGAGAAGATCGTCTCCGAGGCATCAGAGCTGGAGCGGCAGATCGAGCGGCTTCGCCAGATCCTCTCCAGCAATCTGGAGATCCTGACCATCATCAAGGATGAGCTCATGGAACTCATCAGCAAGTACGGCGACGAGCGGCGTACCCAGATCATCGATGCTGAGGGCGAGGTCACTAATGAGGACCTCATTCAGGAGGAGGAGGTGGCTGTGACCATCACCAGCTCCGGGTACATCAAGCGCCAGCCCGTCAATACGTACCGCATGCAAAGAAGGGGCGGGCGGGGGGTTATAGGTGCTGAGACAAAGACAGAGGAGTTTGTGACCGATGTCTTCACCGCCTCTACCAAGGACTATCTGCTATTCTTCACCGACAAGGGCAAAGCCCACTGGCTAAAAGTGTATGAAGTTCCCGCTCTGGGAAGGGCGGCCCGGGGAAAGTCCATAGTGAACCTGCTCCAGCTGGAGCCGGATGAGAGGATCGCCGGAGCCATACCGGTGAAAAGCTTCCAGGCGGGATACATCGTGCTGGTAACCAGGAGCGGCAATATTGTGAAGATGCCTCTGCAGGCCTTCTCCAATCCCCGCAAGGGGGGGATAAAGGCGGTGAACCTTAAGGGCGATAGCCTGGTCTCGGCCAAGCTGACCAATGGAGAAAAGGAGCTCTTGGTGGCTACCAAGTTCGGAAAGGCCATCCGCTTCAAAGAGGGCGATGTGCGTGCCTCCAACCGGGGAACCATGGGGGTCAAAGCGATCAGCCTGAACATGGGCGATGAGCTGATCAGCATGGATGTGATTGAGCCCGGCTCAGGCTCAACTCTGCTCACCATCACCAACCAGGGATATGGCAAGAGGACCGAGCTCGAGGAGTATCCCCAGCAGAGGCGGGGGGGGAAGGGAGTCAAGAACATCGATGCCCGAAAGGGCTATGTCTGCTGCACCACCACCGTCTCCGAGGATGATGAGCTTCTGGTCACGACCAAAGAAGGGGTGGTGATCAGGATACCGGCGAGCGACATCCGGGTGCAGGGCCGGTCAACGCAAGGGGTGCGGATCATGAATGTCAAGCCGGGAGACGAGGTGGCGGCGGTAGCCAGGATCAACTGAGGGGAAGAGTCCGGGGGAGAGAGGCGGGCGGGGGCATGGAGCTTCTGCATTGCTGCCTGCAGATCGTGTCGCAGCACTCTCACGCCTGCGTGGCCCTGAATCCTTCTAGGCCGCGCAAGGATGGCAATCTTCTATCTCAGCGGGAACTAAGATTCAAGCGATCGATTTTTGTGCTAGAAAGAAATACTCCCTAAAGTCATTGAAATGAAGGAAAAAAATACAAGCAAAACATCGCGTTTCGGGTTCAGGCTCGAAAAGGTTGGAGTACATACTTCCCGCACCATAATGCTGGAGGATTTACAGCATCTACTATCATATATCAACAATCCAGACGCCACAAAAAGCGATTATATCAAGGCGATCGTAGAAGATAATTGCCTGGGAAAGCGTTCCGGAAAATCCAGAAAGCTTGCTGCAAGCCATCTAGTTTACCTTTATTCTCTTGATTCTTCCATTTTGGTTTTTCGTTCCCTTCATTATTTCTGGAATAGGGACTTTGAGGGTCAACCGATTCTAGCATTGCTGTGTGCTTATGGCAGGGACGCTCTTCTCAGAATGAGTGCTTCCTTCATTATTAAATTCGAAAAGGGTACGATAGTCAGTCGAGCGTCTCTTGAAAAATATATAGAAGAACGCTGCCCAGGCCGCTTTAGCAGGGCAACTCTAATATCAGCCGCACAAAACCTGAACAGCACATGGACCAAGTCAGGCCATCTCATGGGAAAAGCAAGAAAGATGAGGATTATGGCGAAGGCAACTCCAGGGTCTGTATCTTATGCTCTCTTTCTCGGTTATCTGAATGGAATTCGCGGACAATCTCTGTTCACCAGTGAGTATGCCGCCCTCCTTGACTGTTCCCCTAGTGAGGCTATGGTGCTGGCTGAAGATGCATCAAGACGAGGGTGGATCGTCATGAAAAGGATAGGAGATGTGGTAGAGGTTCAGTTTCCCAAGATTCTCACAGCACAAGAAATGGGGTGGACAAATGACCAAGATTAAACAGCTCATTAATTCTTACAGCAAATTCATCACCATTCCCTGGAGTAGCGATGTTGCAGCAGCTCAACGGGTTATTTTCTGCATCTACAGCGAGAAAGACGAACTTCGTCTCAGGGCAAGAATAGATGAATTCGAGATTGTTACTCGACAATCAGGCCATGAATGGATGGTTTTTGATCTTACGGATACCTTTCCCAAGTGGCTTGCCAGCCAGAAATATGCCAAGAGCTACTTTAAAAAACCAGAACACCTCTATACATTGCTCCCCAATTATCTCATCTTCATCGCGGACAGCTTCGAAGAATTTCTTGGGGTCAATTCACATGGCGAAAACTCAGTGGTTGCCTTAAAGGGAGTGGGCTCGCTTTTTGGCCTATTGAAGGTCAAAGAAGTTGTGGACAAATTTGCGCCCCTCGTGAGAGGCAGGCTTCTGGTTTTCTTTCCAGGAAGTTACGAGAACAACAATTACCGCTTACTGGATGGCTATGATGGATGGAACTACCATGCAGTGCCGATAACTGCGGATAAAGTGTCTTAATTTGAGGGGACGATGATCAACCGGGAAATTTATCAAAAAGATCCTGCTACCCGAAAGCTTGTCAATGAAGGAGTAGCGAGCGTAAATGACGAAAAGACCAAACAGGCCATGGCCGTCCTCCGCTACGAGCTGGAAACCTTTGTCTGCAATGGGCAATACAAGAAAGGCATAGAAACAATACTGGAAACATACTTGAAAAATATCGGCCAAGCCCAGCAGCCGGCTGCCTGGGTCAGTGGTTTTTATGGATCTGGAAAATCCCATCTAGTTAAAATGCTTCGTGCGCTCTGGACCGATACGCGCTTTGAAGATGAAGCCACAGCACGGGGCGTCGCAGATCTACCGCTTCCTATTCAGGACCTCCTCAAAGAGCTGAGCACAGAATCAAAACGACACGGAGGGCTTCATGCCGCTTCAGGAACTCTGGGTGCAAGCGCAAGCGGAAGCGTTCGACTGGCACTTCTACGTATTATATTCAAATCTGCAGACCTCCCCGAGCTTTATCCTGTTGCCCGCTTTGTTATGTGGCTGAAGAGCGAAGGCATTTATGACGATGTAACGAAATATCTGGAGCAGAACGGACACAGCTGGAAGGAAGAATTGGACAATTTCTATGTTGCAGAGGGTCTCCAAGAGGCACTGGTCCATGTTAAACCCAACCTCTTTTCGTCGCCACTGGCCTGTGCTGAGATTCTCAGCAATCAGTATCCCCTTGTCCAGGATATATCCAGCGATGAGATGGTCAAAGCTATTCGTCAGGCCCTGTCCAAAAACGGTGTATTCCCTCTAACACTCATCGTCCTTGATGAGATCCAGCAGTATATCGGCGAGGATAGCCAGAGGTCTCAAGATGTTCAAGAGGTTGTTGAAGCCTGCTGCAAGAACATCGGCTCAAAGCTCTTTTTCGTAGGGACCGGACAAACGGCCCTATCGGGCACCTCAAACCTCAAGCGGTTTGAAGGCAGATTTACCATTAGAGTCGAGCTTTCTGATGCAGATGTTGATGAGGTGATTCGCAAAGTGATTCTCGCAAAGAATGCTGCTGCAAATCTCCCGATAAAGCAAGTGATGCAGACCAACCTCGGAGAGATAGCCCGGCATCTGTCAGGTACGACCATCGGCCATAGGCAGGATGACATCAATTTCTTCGTCCAGGATTATCCTCTTCTGCCGGTTAGAAGACGCTTCTGGGAGAATACCCTGCGTGTACTGGATCAGACCGGCACTGAAAGCCAGCTCAGAAACCAGCTGACTATGGTGCATAAGGCCATCCAGACAAATCTGGAGGAGGCTCTCGGGCATGTTGTCCCGGCAGATTATCTGTATTTTGATTCAGCTGAGAAACTGCTTCAATCACACATCTTGCCCCGCAAGGTTCATGAGAAGACAATGAGCTGGTATAATGGGTCTTCAGATGAACGCCTCGTGGCCAGAGCCTGCGGCCTGGTATTTCTCATAACCTGATCAGCGATGACTTACTCCCTACATCTCTCGTTAACCTGCAAGTC
>WOYM01000113.1 GCA_011620785.1 Methanothrix sp.
TGGAGGAACTGATGACCTACAGGGTTCCATTTCAATGAATCACATACGCCACCCGCATTTGGCTGCTTTCAGAGCTTCGCAAGCACAATCTCTCGCACCCTGTACCAGAGAGGAAGGAAGATCGGGAATGCTTTGACGAGTAAGCTTGTAGGTTGCATTGTGATTATCTACCTTATTACAGGATTGATTCTCAACACCCCATTTTGCGGAGATGGAGAACGCAATGGTGTAAGCTCTCATCGTATCGAGGAGAGTCATGCAATCCTGGTTAGTCAACCTAAGCTTAAATGTAATAGTCCTAAGCACATCATATATGTAGGTGATTGGAATCTATATACTTTGCGGACAAAACTTAAGAGGTGACAAGCATGCGCTCTTCCCCGCCCTTAAGGACGGGGTCTCCGCGCTGCTACGGAGATGAAGTAATGCGATTTTGAAATGGATAAGATCGCCCTCAGACAGCCAATCTAAAGGCCCGAAAGATGAAGGCTGAGGCTCTAGGGCTATCTTAATTATTTTTGAAGTTTAATGCCTGCTTTCCTGCAAAACTCCTCAAAAGGCATAGGCTCTTCATCACCGCCTTCATCGGCGTTCAACTCATCAATCTCTTTGTCGGTCAAGGAGTCTATGAAGGCATCAAGCTTTCGGGAACTTTTGTTCTTTATGATTTCAACTGACGAAGCCATCTTTTATAAACTCACATCTATGATATATATCCTCATCGATAGTCAGATTTACGCTTTTTTATAAATATTTTTGTAACGTTTATCTCGTTATCAATCACAGTGTATTCTGCCCTAGCCTTTCCCGTTCTTAACCGATACTCATTAATGCGGCCTCTGACTTTCGCGATATCGCAATTTGGGCGCGATGTCTTGGGATCATTTTTTAGCTCAAATATATCCATTACTACTTCTGACGCTGCATCCGGATTTTTCTTTTTTAGCTTCTTAAGGAACCGCTGTGCTTTCGGCTGGATGGTGAGTTGATAGATCAAATCAAATCGCCTCCACCCGACTGTTGCCCAGCTCGTCCTCCACCACCAGCAATGTATTGTCGAACTGCCCCTGCACGTCGCTGATGTGGCTGATGGCGATTATCTGGGGAAAACGCTCTTCTAAGCTTCTTAACATCTGGATCATCTTCTCCCGGTGCTCGATATCCTGGCTGCCGAAGACCTCGTCCAGGATCAGGAAGGAGTAGCTCTCACCATCCGGGCCGAAGCGCATCAAGTACTCGCTTATGGCCACCCGCACCGATACGGCGATCATATCGATCTCCCCGCCGGAGTAGCGGGAGATGGGGTAGTAATTGCCGCCGTCCTCCACCTGAATGTTGAAGTCGTCGTCGATCTTCAGCAGGCTGTACTTGCCTGAGACCTCCTCCAGGATTTCGCTGGCCGCTTTGGCGATATCGTTTTTCACCCGGATCAGAACCTGATCCATAAAATCGTTGACAAGGCCTCGGGTCATCTCCACCACCTCCAGCCTCCTCGAGGTCTCTTCCAGCCTCTTTTGGTGCTCCTTCTTTCTCTTCTCCTCTTCTTTCAGCCTTGCCAGTTCCGCTTCCAGGACGCCAAGGCGAATCCTTTTGTCGGACAGGTCCTTTTGCGATGCCGCCAGATTCCTCTCCGCCTCGGCCAGGGCAAGCTTTGCCAACTCATGGATCTTCTGGCTGTAGGCCAATGACTCCATCTCAGCCCTTATCCGGGCGATATCCAATTGCCTGGCTTCCAGGGCAGCTTGAGACTCGGCCAGCTTTTCTTTGACCTCGGGCTCAAGAGCCAGCCGGATTCTTATTTTATTGGCTTCTTCCTCCGCCTGGGCCAGCCTCTTTCTCTCTGCCAATAAAGAGCTGTACTCTTCCGGATCAAAGGCCAGATCCTTGACAGATCTCTCCAGCTCATCGAGGGCCTGCGCGGCTTTTTCCATCTCCCTCCTCTGAAGAGCAATCTTCTCCTTCAGAGCCGGGATCTCCTTTGTCCTCTCCAGAAGGGTGATAAACTGCTCGTGCGGGAACTTGCAGCTCTCCCACAATCTTTTGGCCTCGATATATTGAGACTCTGAGTAGCCCAGCTCTCTGATCTGCTCCGCCAGATGCTGCCCTCTTTTTGCCAGGTTCTCTATCTCTTCTTTTATCGCTTCCCGTTCCAGTACCCTCCGGGGCAGCTCCTCTTTTCGCACTGCCAGGCCCTGGCACTCCTCCGCCATTGGCGCGAGCTTTGCCAGAGCGGCTTCGACATCCTGGAGCCTTTTGGCGTCAAAGGAGACAGGACCAAAAGATCCGATCATAGCCATGATCCCTTCCATCTCTTCAGTGGCCTCTCTGATCTGCAAATCGGCATTTCTCATATCTGCCTGCAGAGCAGAGCGCAGGCTCTTTTTGGCATTCAGATCCTCGAAGGCTCCGGCCAGCCGGCTGCGAGAGCTTGCCACCCCCTCGATCTTCTCAGTAAGGGAGGCAGCCATTCCCTTCAGCTTCTCCCTCTCCTCTTTCGCCTGGGCCAGGGCGAACTGGTACTTTCTCAGGAGCAGATCCCTCTGACCTTCTATTGGCCTCTCGCAGGTGGGACAGAGCCCCTCCCTTCCCAGAGTACTGACCTTTTTAAGTGCCCTCTCATTTTCCAGAAACGCAATCTCCTGAACCTTCAGGCTCCCCCTGAGGTCGGCCAAGGCGTTGTTCAGCTCGGATCCGAGAGAATCAAGGTCCCTGTCCTGCCGGCGCAGCTCCCCCTCTCTTCCTTCCAGGTCTCCCAGGCCCAGAAGATTCTCCTGGATTTTTGCTGCCGCCTCCCGCAGGGCTGCTATCCTGCCCGCCAGGGCCTTTTTCTGGCTCTCCAGAAGGTCAAGCTCTCGTTGCCTCTCTTTCTCTCCGGAAAGCTTCTTCTGCTCAACTTTCAGCCTCTTCTCTTCTTCTATTGCCGGCCGAAGCTCTTCGTACCTGGCAGACGCTCTTTGCAGATCCTCTATAGATCTGTCCGCTCGGACCAGGTTTGACCTTGCCCCTTCCAGCCTGATAGCATCCTCCTTCTGGCTCAGGCTGATTTTGGCATACTTCTCCCGCAGCTCTTCCAGCCTGGCCAGGAGCATTTGGACCTCTTTGTATTCCTCTTCCTGGGGCAGAAGCTCATCGAGCCTGGCCCTATCCCCTTCAAGCTGCACGAGCCTATTCTCATCATTCCCCAGAGCAGCTCTATCTCCCTCCAGCCGAGACTTTGCCACTGCTATTTTCCTGGAGATCTCCTCGTACAGGTTCCTCCTGGGCTCAAGCAGCTCGAGCCTTGACAGGACTCCGGTCAGCCTATCCAGAGCCGGGCCGATCTCAGCCAATCTCCTCTTTGATGCCTCGATTTCCTTCAGGCGCCCTTCATCTCTGGCTATGAGGATCTGGAGGCTCCCATACTCCTCCTGCAGCCGGGAAGCCCTTTCTGCCAGAATGCCATAAGAGTTCATCTTCTGGTTGAGAGCATCCAGCTCCAGGAGTCGCAACTCCTTCTCACCCAGCAGTTGGGCTTCACATCTTTCCCCCTCCTCCAGCCCCTTTCTGGCAAAGGATATCTCCCGTGATGCCTCCACCAGCCGGTCCTCTACCTCTCCGATCTCCCCCAAGGCTCCGGCCAGCCGGCTCCTCTGGTCTTCAAGGCTAGACCGATCTGATTTGATCTGCTCCAGGGCGCTCTCCTTTATGTCCTCCAATCCCAGGAGCTTGAGCAGATACTCCCTTTTGCCCATCCCCCCCTCTTTGAGGAGGTTGTCCAGGTCCTTTTGCCGGGCGTAGAAGGTCTTCATGAAATCCTGATAGCTGATCTTCAGGATATCCTCCAGCCTCTGGTCGACCTCCTTTGTGCCGGCGGCAATCCTCTGCCCATCCAGGAATAGAAAGGCCTCCGGTGACATATTCTTCCCTTTCATGGAGCGGTAGATGTCCAGCTCCCTCTTCCCCAAAGAAAGGGATAGCTTGACCTCTACCGTCTCCGCCTCCCCTGCCCGGGAGTTGCGTATGAAGTCCCTCTTTATGCTCGAAGCCCGGCTTCCGTATAAAGACCAGGCTATGGCCTCCACAATGGTGCTCTTGCCAGCGCCGTTGCCCCCCACGATGCCGGTGAGCCCATCCTGGAACTCCACCTCCGCCCGGCGGAATTTCTTGAAGTTATGCATGAAAAGCTTGTTAAGGTGCATCTGTTGTCTCTTTTTGTCTGGCTAATACCGCCTTTTTCATGATCTCTGTTCCGTAGACTACCACCTCGTCCTTGATAGTCTCCGGTATCAGATTCGCCGAACGCCTCTCCTCCATGAACCCGGCAAAATCCACATGAAGCATCCTCCTGTCCACCGGCCGCTCTATTCGAACCTCTTCATCGCAAAAATCCGGCCGGATCTTGAAGTAGATCGCTGCCCCTCCCAGGCGGTTGAGCCTTCCCTGATCTATGCTCCTGTAGGCCACCCGGTTGACGTTCTTTAAATTTATCCGAACCATTCGATCTAGAATCTCGTCCTCATGGCACAGGTCCATGATGATCTCTGCTATCTCATCGGATCGCATGCCGTTGCAGTCTATTGGCGGGTGGTCTATCATGTAATTGGGCTTTACCAGTACATTGGATGCTTTTCCAGTCTCCAGGTCGACGAGGAGCATGCCCTTCACATCTCGGGCCTCTCCGAAGTTGAAGTACTCCACTGAGCCGCTGTAATAGGCGTTGGCAGCAACCTGAGCCTGGCCGTGGTAGTGACCTAGGGCGATATAGTCGAAGTCGCTTTTCAGGAGGCTGTCATTCAGTTCGTGCTCCCCCACGCTCCTCATCTTCTGGTTTTTCAGAGACTCGACCATGCCGTGCATCACCAGGACATCCCTTCCTGAGCGCTTGATTTCCCCGAATTCCGTCAGGTAGTCCTGCGGCTCCAGGCAGAAGGGAATGCAATGAAAACAGTGGTCGCCCACCTCGAAGCGCTCATACCTGTAGCGCTGGGCGATATGCACATCCCTTAAACCCTCGAAGAGCCGGAAGGGGCTGGTCTGGTTGAAGCTCTTGGGAGCGTCGTGGTTGCCGCTGATTATGATCACCGGAATTGCTGCCTCCACCAGCTGCTGCAGCCCCCTCTGGAAGATGAACAGGGGCTTGATCTTGGGCCGGACATGGTGGAAGACATCTCCTGCATGAACCACAGCATCTGGATTAGCCTTGATGATCTGCTCGATCGCCTTTTCAAATCCGGAGTAGACCATCTCTTCTATCCTGTTCTGGCCGTACTCATCCAGGCGGCTGTAGCTGGAGAATCCCAGATGAGAATCGGCGAGGTGGATTATCTTCATGGGTCTTGCTCCTTATCATTCCAGGAAGGGCTTAAAGCCTCCTCTCTTTATGAGGCCTTCGTCTTTCTCCTCCTGGTTCAAACGGCGCAGGTAATCCTCAAAGCGGTGGATCCTGGCAGGCACGGGGAAGGGGATGCTCAATGTGGAGACCACAGCCTCGCCCTTCTCCAGGGTCTGGATCTCTATGTCCATAGAGGATAGATCCTGCTTGGCCGACTCCTCCAATTGCTGGCGATCGCTTCTGTCTCCCAGGCCCATCACCACCAGTGTATTGAACTGAGAGAGGAGCTGCCTGTCTATCAGCTTCGGCTGCTGAGTGATGGCGCATAGACCCACCCCGAACTTTCTGCCCTCCCGGGCAATGCTCTCGAAGCGAGAGATATTGCTTCCTGCGCCCAAGACCCTTTGTGCCTCCTCGATGGTGATAAGGCAGTTCTTTCTCTCCTCCGCTTTTCCTTCGGGGAGGTCTTTCTTGTAATCCTCGAGTATGTAGCGGGATATAATGGAGAGCAAAAATAGCTCCGAGCGGTCGCTCATCCTCGGTATATCCACGAGAACAACTTCTCCTTTTTGCAGATGAGCAAGGATATTGCCGAGGCTTGACCTCTTCTTTATATACTTATTCCTATACAACTCGTTTTTTATCCTTCGGATCAAGACATTTATGGTCGATTCATGGAAGCTCTGCTGCACCATCTTGGCCAGGCCTTCTGAACTCTGGATCTCTTCCAGCCAGTTATCTGAGTCCAGTGTCCTGGAGATAGCCTCCAGGGCCTCTCTCTGGGGCGGCGACCACTCATAGAGCAGAGCAATATCCTCGGGTCGGACATCGCTCTCAGATATGGCCAGCTCCTCTACCCCTGGATCAGATGAGTTCTCCCTGTCTGTAGAAAAGCAGGCGAGGCCCTCTCTATATCTCTTCAGGTGAAGAAGCCCCTTGACCAATCCAGATGACTGCCTCTTTCCCTTCAGATACTCTCCATGAGGATCAACGATCAATAGGCCGAACTTCGACTCGCCCCGAGCAGCCAGCCGCATGCATGAGGCGGCAAAGACCTTCATAAAATTGGATTTGCCCATGCCGGTGGTGGCGAAGACCCCCATATGATGGTCCATAGCATCGCTGTGCAGGCAAACTGGTATCTCTTCGACCAGCACCGAGCCGTTTCTCAGGTAGCCAACCTCTATGTCTCCCATGACCGCTTTGAGAAAGCCGAACTCCTCTTTCTCAGCCCTTTCCACCGGCGAGAACTTGGTGGGCAGGGTTCTGGCCTTTCTGAAAGCACCGTCTGACACACAGCCCAGTGGCTCAGCAATTACCCGGTTGAATATCTGGTCGTCGTCATAAAACTGGGTGCCCCTCATGGTGGTATCCCAGTGGCCGTCATAGTTGGAGCTGTGCTCGATGTTCAGAATCCGCGCCAGAAAGGTGAGGTCGCGATCCCGAATGGAGAATATCTGACCTACCTCCACCCGATCCTGGTATGAGTCGTAGGGTACGATGAAATGGTACTCTCTGACGCTCTTGGAGAGAATGCGGTAGGTGGTCCTCTCGTCCTCTATCACCAATCGATCTGAATCTTGCTCTGCTCTCTCCCCTCTGGTATGATCGATATCTAGCTTCGGCGTCACTATATTTCTCCTTCTTTTAGCTTTTTTATTGTCTCATCTATTGCAGCCCATACAACCTAGATTCTCTGGTGCATCTCCAGGATATCATGATAGTCCTGCATGAGCATTGTTATCTGGGAGGGGCTCAAACCCTCTCTGCAGAGCATATCTCTCAGCTTCATCCTCAAAGATATCCCCTCGTTCTCTGCGATTTTTATGTCCCGGTGAGCCCTAAAGAGGGCATGAGGGTAGCCCGGGCACTCCGCCGAGGTTGAATTGTATGATATCCCGGCCAGTGTTTGCTCAATCCTGCCGGCCAGGTATGCGGGGACATCCACCCGGAAGGCATGATCGCTCTGACCGGTGAATCTGACGATGTAGCTCTCCCCACCCCATTTTCCCGGTCCCCGGTTCACTTTCTTGTCCTTCAGGTTCAAATACCAGGGAGAGTTGGGCAGGATCATGCTTCCTGCCTGGTTTGTATGGTGCATGAAAGGAAGCGATATGCCCTCGCCCCAATAGAGCGAGCTGGACTTGGCCACCGCCAGGAGGGCGACCCCTTTCTCCTCCGCTCGCCCGAAGACACGAGAGAGAGCTGCTCGCAGGGGCTCGAAGACATCGAAGCTCCCATCATAGAGGATTATGTCGCCGGGATTTGCCTCGGTGATGGCGTCGTCTATGGATACGTACTCCTGAAGCTCGCGGAAGTAAGTGGAGAGCCTATCTAAATCCTCTTCCGCGAGGCGGATCTGATTTTGGCCCAGGCGCCTCAAATGGGGCTCGAACTGGTCGGCTGAAATTGCCGGATCGGCAAAGAAGATATCATTAAAGGTAATGACCGTCCTCTTCCAGTCTCTTCCCTGATAGACCACATAGCCCGAACGGATTAGATTGATGCTTGCCACAGACCAGCCGCAGACGGAGACATTGGAGCCGTCTATGGCCAGTATCCTCCCCTGGAAGTCAGCCGGCTCGATGGGGATAAAATCGTTGCTTTGCACTCCTGTCTCCTGGCAATATCCATCGATCCCGTCTAAGGCGACGTGATCCTTTATCAGCTCTGCCACAATGGAGAGGCGCAAGTCGCTCAACATCCAGGCCATGTTGAAAACGGCAAGGCATATATGGATTGCCGTCTTGGTGTTTTTGCGACCAAAAAATAATGGATGATCGGGCAGTCGATCAGCAGTGAAAGGGCAATAAGGAGGGAGGCAAAAGTCTGCGATGTAGGAGGGAAAAAGAATTCTGACTTTTGCCAATACGCTATACTGCGATCAACGAATATATACTTTTCGGTATTCGTTCATTAACGAGACCAAAATATATAGATGAAAATATCTTTGGCACAAAAATTATTAATGCACTGAATTTATTACATTCTTAGAGTTTTATTAATTATTTTGAATGGCCGCAAAAACATCCACTTTCTCCACCTGATGCCCTCTCTTAATCCCTGTCAGTTCTGATTTTATCATCTGATAGATGCCAGAGATCGTTCCCAGCATTGCAGGAGCGAGAAAGAATCCAAAGACGCCGCCCACAAGCCCTCCGCCCAGAAATGCGAGCAGAACCAGCATGGGGTGGATCGACGATCTGGCATAGACGATATAGGGCCGGACGACCAGCTCTACTGCTAATACCAGGATTGAGGCAGCAATGAAGAAGACGATCGCTTCCATCGGCCCCATCTCAATATATCTGGATATGGCGGTCAAGAAGAAGATAAGCCAGGTTAGAAACGGCACCACCCCTGCCAGGAGTATTATGCTGGCCATGGCCAGGGGCCTGGGAATGTCGAAGAGATAGAATATGGGAACGGAGGCGATCGCATAGACCATGGCGGTGGAGATGCTGCCCGTATAGATGCCGCTTAAGATGCTGTCAATTCTGCCCAGGCATCGAAGCTCAAAATCCCCCTTCTTCTGCCTCAAGAAATCTATCGTTGCCCTAAGGAGCCTATCGCCATCCACCAGCAGGTAGTAGCATACACAAAAGGCTATTAAAAGATTCAGAAGCCCGAGGGTCAGCGTCGTTCCCAGATCGAATACCGGCAGGCTGGTGAGCATCGATAGTCCTATTCCCATCAGATTGTCCATGCCTCTGGAAAGCTCATCGAAGATGAATTGCGGAATATAAATGCTGGATATGAACTCCTGGCCGGCAGCTACGATCTGCGCCCGATGGCTCTGCAGCCATCTGAGCTGAGATACTGCCTCAAAGACCCCGGCAGCGAATATAATGGATAATGGGGCGATGATGCAGATAATGGCCGCCAGAGAGCCAATCTGTCTTCTCTTTCCAAACAGATCTCTCACCGGACGGCCCAGATAAGTGAAGACTATTCCCAAGACAATGCCGTCCTGCAGCGGCCAGAGGAAGTAAGAGGAGAGAAGTATGAGAAGCAATGTTATGGCGAAGAGCCAATTTCTATGGCTCCATAGACATGACAGATCATTCTCCATCTCTGATTCTCAATTAGAGCTGCAACGATATGAACTTTGGGATGACCAGGATTCGCCCAGCCAGTTGCCTAGCTCCTTTTCATCTATTGCCCCCTCCTCCTTCAGCATATGGACTCTGGTCCGGAATGCTGCTAGAAGAAATCCGTAAAGGAGCGGCCCTATTATGAATCCAAGAAATAGCTATTCTAAAATATATAATTTTTTGACGGGGCACCTTTATGCTCCATCAGCCTTTGAATCTTTATTTATATAGCTCTCTCTCAGCGCTGCCGCCGCCTGCCTCCGTCCCACCATCTGGGCGACAAGGTGCGCTCCAAAGAGGCAGATCAAACCGCTCAAGTAGATCCACAGCATCAGGATGACTACGGTGCCCAGTGAGCCGTAGACCAGCATATGATTGGAAAGGCCGCTCTCCAGATACCAGGCAAAGCCCATCTTGGAGAGCTCCCAGCATAAAGCGGCCACAAATGCCCCAAAAGCGGCGTCAGACCATCTTACATCCACCTTTGGAGCCCACCAGTAGAGGATGGTGAAGGCGATGAAGATCACAGCATCGGGAAACAGTCTGTACAAGAGCTTTGACTCCAATGGCATATGATAAGCAATTCCTTCGCCCAGCAACAGACCCAGGCCGTAGTCCAGTAGTCCGAACAGGGAGACTACCACCATGGATAGGATGATCAGGCCGATAAGGAGGCTCCCGACCATGGCAATGCCTACTAAACGCCATTCCAGAGGGTTTCGCCCTTCGGAGTTGCTCCATGCGCGATCAATGCTCTTGGACAGAATCACAAACACTCCTGTCGCCGACCACAAAAGACCTGCCCCCGCCGCAATCCCCACCGGCAGCCTCAAGTGAAGGATCTGATTGAGATTTTCCTGCAATAGATCCTTGAGGGGCAGATGCATATTCAGCTTATTCCCCAGATCCAGGATCACCTGAATGTTCTCTCTTGCCAGGCTCTCTGCCGGGGGAAGAATCCCGCTTATAAAATTCATCAGCTGATGGTAGTTTTCTTCGGATTCAAGAAACAAGGTCCCTAAAATCACCAGCAATATTAGCATAGGAAAGAGGGAGAAGAGGGAATAGTAGGCTATAGCTGCTGCTGCATCCCAGCTTTCCATCTCAGACATGCGGCTGAATGTGGCGGCCAGGAGTCGAAGAGCTCCGCGACTGCGCCGGTCGGCATGATCAAATCGCCTCAATGAATACTCTTCCATTCTCTTTCTAAAAGCTGAGGCGCTATCTCTCATGCTCATTGCAATTGATTCCTCTTCTCCAGGCTTATAGCTTTTAGCAATTGCTCCGTAAAAGCCATAAATAGATTATTTTCCATGTCAACTACCCCTCCCCTAAAGGGGAGAGGCTTGTCCCTGGAGGATTGAATGCT
>WOYM01000099.1 GCA_011620785.1 Methanothrix sp.
TAAAACCTCCATCACAATGAAAGGTGCTATCTCCTCTGCTCTCCTGGCGATCAAGATCCTTCTCCTCTATTGGCAGTCCAGTTGCCAGTTCGCCTAAATAATGCCTTTCATTGGCATCTCACTCATCCGCAGCGCCCCGGCTCAGCAGAATATGGGATGTTCTCCTTCAGGCACCAGGCCAGCTGAGAGAGCATGGGCAAGATCTCCTTCTCCTCCTTTTGCCTTTGTACCATGATCTCAGCCAGGCTGCCCTGCTCGATTCTCTTTTCGATCAGGGGAAGATACCGTTGCTCCTCACGGGTGGCGTTCCTCTCTGCCAGGGCATAAAGCCTCTCCAGCTCCGGTCTCATGGCCGCCACCCCGCGACGCATGCTATCCTCCAGCATCGCTAATAGATGGCTCTCATCCTCCTCCAGCTCCAAGTCAGTGCGAAGGAGGGCCATGATGAAAGCACAGATCGCCATATCCGAATGCAGACACTCCTGCTCATCAATGGCCTTGATCTCCAGGCACCTCCTGGTGAAGCGCACGATCTCCCCTCTGGAGTTCACCCACTCGTGGCAAAGTATCTGAGCATGCTGCTTTTTCAATTCCCGATAGATATTGCGGTTGATCACGACATAATCTCTGATTCCCTCCAGCCTCTCGGGAATCACATTCCGGCAGATCTGGGGGATCTGGGACTGATTTCTTCGGTAGTACACCAGCCGGCTGTCCATATATGAATTGACTTGTCCCTCGACAAAGGGAGAGGAGGCAGTCACCGCTACCAGATAGGGCATGAGCGAGCGAATCTTGTTGAACATCCCCACCAGCTCCTCCTCATCCCTATAAGGAATATTGATCTGCAGCGCCTGGATGTTCAGCCAGCCATGCTGCTTGATGCCAAAGAGCCGGTCGTATGCCTGGTAGTAGTCCTGCTCATCGTGATCCCAGTAGGTCGTCTGATCCAGGGTTAGCAGGGGATGCATTCCCAGGCCCAGGAACTGGTACTCATTTTTCGTCGCCCGGAGAAGCTCTTGCAGTCCCGAAAAGAGATTCTCCTCCAGGCGGCAGAGGTTGCCGGGAGACGCCGGAATAAGCTCCAGGACATGCTTTTGCAGCTCTTTGGACACCCGAATTCCCCCGAAGGCCACCTCATGCTCTACCCTGCCATTTATTCTCTCGATGATCCTGTCGGATATGGCCAGGGGGCGGAAGATGTTATCGTTTATGGAGTACTCGTGCTCCGTTCCCAGAAGAGATTGTGCTGGTACTGCCCGGTGCATTGCTGCCCTGGATACTCTCCCGAATTGCAATGGCATTCCTTTTCAGTCCTCCAGCCGGATCTCCGCCACAAGATCAGTCTGGGGCTCATCGATCTGTAGAATCTGGGCCATCTCCTCCTCAGGCACGCTTCTTATCAGATCCATGATCTTCTCCACTGAGGTCTCGAAGAGGGCATCGTATGCCTTCCGGTTAGCCCTTAGGAATCGAACCATGGGACAGATGTTCTCCCTCTTGAGGAATATCTGCAGCATATCACCCTCAATATCAAAGGTGAACGGCCCGGCTACGCAGGTCTCAGGCTTGATATCATGGATGCTGCACTTCCCATCCCGGAAGAGCACACAGAATCCATCCTGCCTGAGGCAGAGCCTCTTATATCCGACAAACTCGATCGCATCCGCGCTGACGCCGTTTTCCATAAGCATGTCGATCCGCTTCTGGCTCAGGGGAGGCCTGGCCTCAAAGCAGCAGCCACCAGCCAGATGGCAATCATCGCAGGCCCGGCTCAAGGCCTGGCAAAGGTCCTCATCCATTCAAATATCATCTCTTCGAGTAGATGTCGCTCTCGCCCAATTGGCCGACCTGTATACAGGCGGATTCTGCTTCCTGCGGATATCTGCCCATCAGACCGGCAGAAGAGATCGTCTCCATGGAAAGGTCGCGGGCATCGTCCAGAGCCTGGGCGGACACGAGATGAGAGATGATCTGTCCGAACATCTCCGGGTAATGTTCATCCTCTCCCCCTTCCAGGGAGGGATTGTCGTTCACCTCTATGACGAAGAGCTTTCCGTTGCTCTCTTTTATGTCCACCCCATACAATCCTTTACCGATAGCCCCTGCCGCATGCTTTCCCAGATCTATCACCTCTGGCGGCACCTGATCTGCGGGCACGCTCTCCACATCGCAGTAGACGATATGGCCGTTGACAGAAGCCTGGATTTTGAAGGTCTCCGAGGGTATGATATACCGGCAGGCGTAAAGCAACTGGCCATTGATCACCCCCACCCGCCAGTCGAACCGGCTCTCGATGTACTCCTGAACCACAATCCAGTCGGATAGCTTGAAGAACCTCTTGGCCACCTTCAAGAGCTCCTCCACATCCGAGACCTTCTCCACCCGCACGGAGAAGGATGTTGACGGCTCTTTGAGAATCAGTGGGCTGCCCAGCTCATCGAAAAGCTGCCTGGCCTGCCGGTCATCTAATTCCCTCTTCTTCAGAAACCTGGTCTTAGGTATGGAGACGTTCTCTTTCTGCAGGTGCATGTACATGTTTATCTTGTCGGCGCAGATCCTGATGGATGTGGGGTCGTCTATCACCGGCACGCCGTACATCTCCGCCATCCTGGCGGCCACATAGGTGGTGTTCATGGGATCGGTGTCGGCACGGATGAAGAGCGCATCCAGTCGGGGAATCTTTTTCATATCCACGGGAAAGATGAACTCGACGGTATGGCCCATGCTCTCTGCTACATCCCGGCACTTCACCAGGGCCATGAGCTGAGAGGAGCTGCTCAATGTCTTTCTATTGACGAAGATTCCAAGTTTACTCAAAGCGTTTCACCCTCTTGTCCAGAAGGTCCTGGAGCATTTCTTTTTCCTCTTTGGATAATTGAGAGTATTTCACCGGCGCCAGAGATGAGAGATTATGGGTGCCAGAATTGTCCTTCACCATTACGATCTCCACCAAGGGCAGCTTGAAGACCTGGTAGATCTTCTCCGCAATCTCCGCTACCTCTTCACAGCAGTTCAGGCTCCTGCCGAAAATGGAGACACATCTGATCACGGCCGAGGTATCAGCAATCTTCTGGTAGCAGAAAGGATACCTTCCGTGGTTGGTGATGTGCTTTACCACCTTCTTTGCCTCGTCATGATCATTCACCAGGAAGTACTCACTGGGAGTGGAGAAGTAGTTCAGGCCATAGATGATGGCCGGAAGGGGCACGAACTGGTAGGATACAGTCCAGTCGCAGACGGAGATGCCCGCCAGCTTGGCCTTCTCCAGGCATATAGGAACGATATAGGCGTCTAAAACATCCCTGCTGCTGGGAGTGGTTATGATTCCCTCATTCTCACTCTTGACGATGGCATAGTACGGCTCAGTCTTATAGAAGTAGCTCTCATTGACAATGTACTGAGAGTCATCCTCCACTAAGGTGTACATTATATCCTTCTTAGGAATCTGATCCCGTCGTTGGTTCATTAAATGATCACCGCACGATCTGCGTGTGAGAGAATAGGTCTTTTACTTTGGACAGATTTGCGTCCACAAGTTCCACATTGTGCTGCCAATCAGGTTTTTTTCCAGACGGTACCCTACGGTGCCTTATGTGACTACGGTGCCGCTCCGGATCGGATGCAACTTCAATCTCTGAAATCTGAAATCCCCGAAGAGCGTTCTAGTCCGCATGTAGTATTTATCGTTGTCGTCCAGATGCCTTTGAACCGATCCCTGAAATCCTCCGTCCGGATCAGATTCGATTTATTCGAACAAGAAATGGAAATCGATCCCTGGAATTCAGAGATATTTCGCGAGGATATCCCAGAACCCACATTCCGCCCAATTCAAGACGGATGCTAATTTTTCTCTAATAGAGCCATCAGCTCCGCCGCACTGGTTGCTGGAAGCTGGCAGACGTGATCCGAGCAGACATAAGCCACTGCCTTTCCCTTCACCGGGACCAGATCTCTGGTAAAGGGAGCGACCACGACGATATCGCTTCCCGATACTAAAACCACCGCTTTATTGGGCAAGAATCTGCCTCTTATCGCGGCCAGCATCTCTTTCAGTCCCATGTCCTCCAGGCTGCCGGCCAGGGCAACCTCATATGTAGGTCCCAGAGCATAGTCCAGGGCACAGAGAAGCATGGTGTACCCGAGGGGCTGGGCGGAAACTGCAGGAAGGGCAGAGCGAGCGAGGAGGGCGGCCTTCTCCTCTAAGCTTGTATCTCCCGTCAGATGCAACAGCCTGAGGAGGTTTAGGAGGGCAATGGAGTTTCCAGAGGGCAGAGCGCCATCGTAGTACTCCTTCTTTCTGACCAGCAGCTCCTCGCCATCATCCGCCGTGAAGAAAAAGCCCCCCGCTTCACCATCCCAGAAGTGCTGCTCCATGATCTCATTCAGATGGACTGCCGCCTTCAGATACTTGACATCGAATGTCGCCTCATACAGCTCGATCAATCCCCAGATGAGGAAGGCATAGTCATCCAGGTTGGCCTGAATATCTGCTCCCTGCCGGTAGCGATGCATCAGACGCCCCTCGGGAGTCCGCATCACCTCTAAGAGAAAGTCCGCTGCCCTGCTGGCCGCCATAGCGAGATCGGGATCTTGCAGGGCCCCTGCCGCCCGCGCCAGGGCAGCGATCATCAGTCCATTCCAGTCGGTGAGGATCTTGTCGTCCTTGAGGGGATGGACCCTCCTCTCTCTGGCCAAATAGAGTCGGGATATCATATCGCTGGAGCGGCGGTACAGCTCCTCCTCCGGGATCTTCAGGGCACTAGCAGCATCGCTAAAGCTTGATCGTTGCCGGAGGATGTTTCTTCCCCCCTCGAAGTTCCCGCTCTCATAGACATCGAATAGCCGGATCAATATCCGGAAATCCTCTTCGCCCAGGGACTCCTTTAGCTCAACTGCGGTCCAGGTGTAGAATTTGCCCTCCTCTCCCTCGCTATCCGCGTCCTCAGCCGAGTAGAAGCCTCCCTCGGGAGAGGTCATATCCCTCAAGATGTACTCCAGGATCTCGCGCACCGTCCGGGCGTACTCCTCCTCACCCGTGGCCTGATAGGCCTCAGCATAGGCCATAGCCAGGAGCGCCTGGTCATAGAGCATCTTCTCGAAGTGGGGTACGAACCACTCGGGATCAGTGGAGTATCTGTGAAATCCGAACCCCACATGATCGTAGATCCCTCCCATCCTCATGCCCTGAAGGGTGGTCTTGGCCATCTCCAGGGGCAGGATGTTTTTGGTTCTCTTCCAGCAGCGCAGAAGGAACAGTATGTGATGGGGGGTGGGAAACTTGGGGGCGGTGCCAAAGCCACCGTTCTCAGGATCGTAGATCGAAGATAGGGCGCTGTAGCCCCGGGAAAGAAGAGAAGAATCGAATGGCGACCCCGGGAGTGTGTCCTTATGAGCCTCCTTCTGCCCATCTGCCCCTTTGCCGCTCTGCCGTCCCTTCAGATGATCCACGATGATGTTCGCCGAGCTCAAGAGGCTCTCTCGATCGTTATCCCACATCTCCTTGACCTGAGCGATTAGCTCCATCAATCCCGTCAGGCCCATATGCCCTTTTTTTGGTATGTAAGTGGCAGCGAAGAAGGGTTTTTTATCAGGAGTCATCATAACAGTCAATGGCCATCCCCCTCTGCCGCTGACAGCTATGGCCGCGGCCATGTAAATCTGGTCTATGTCCGGCCTCTCCTCCCGATCAACCTTGATGCAGATGAAGGACTGATTCAGGAGGCGGGCCACATTGGGATCCTCAAAGGACTCGTGGGCCATGACATGACACCAGTGGCAGGTGGAGTAGCCCACAGAGAGAAAGATCGGTTTATCCTCCCTTCTGGCTGCCTCGAATGCCTCCTCTCCCCAGGGGTACCAGTCCACTGGATTACAGGCATGCTGCAATAGATAAGGGCTCTTCTCTTTGCAGAGGCGGTTTGGCTGGCAGCTGGATCTCGATGGATCTATGCCGGAACTGGGATCTTCTGTCATGGCAACCTTGGATAACTATTGATGCTTCCTTGTATATATCAGATCGGTATATCAGACAGGAATCTTGATGAGATGGATCAAATAGAGTCAAAGTCAGATTTGATCAGCGGTCTGAGATCCTGCTCTTCGCGTATAATACTAATATTATTTGTATTGTAGATCTGTCAAGGATTCGAGCCAAAATTTTTCTTCTTGTCAATGCCACCAACACCATTCTGATAAGATCTTATGATACTTTTTAATTCAAATCTTTATGAGAATATCATCACCATTATTTTTAATATGATTGCTATCATTTCTCCGAATATTCAGATGATACTCCATCCCGACAGTATTCGATATGTTTATATCCTTTTGAGATAAATTGATGGTATACTCATTGGAGTATAGGGGTGAATTTGAAATATGAAGGGAGTATCAGTTGCGATAGCTATAGTCGTAGCCCAATTGCTTTGCTGCATAGCGATGGCTACTCCACCGCTTGTGCCTCCTGTACAGTATGAACAGTTTTGTGAGAGCCAAAAGGTATCCGGAACCGGAATTATAGATGTTAGCACATCCATAGTCGATAAGAAGATCGCTCTCGAATACTACAATACAATGGCTGGAGATGGCGATCTCGAGCTCGACTCCGAGCATGCTTATTCGCAAAATTCCGATAAGCTGAAGAGAAATATATCCTCGGTTAACGGTGGTAACAAATCCGGCCTGAACATGTATGAGAGTACGAAATTGACCTATGCTGGAGACACGCCACTGATGGGGGCCAAGTTCCTCAATTCAAAGGCGTTCTATGGCGGCATAGGAGCCCAAGTCCAGGAGACCTTCGCGGTGACAGAGATGGAGAAGGACCAGACGACATTCTTTGTCTCAACCACGCCATACGATCCCCAGGAGCCCGCTGATCCTCAGTGCGATGACTACTTGAAGCTCCTTCAGACCTATTATCCTGAGGAGTACTCCAAGTACATGGCCGAATCCAAGCATAGTATAACTCCTGAGGAGCTCATAAAAAGGCTGAAGAATGCCGGTAGGGACACCGATGCAGTCGAGAAGCTGATGACCTCAAAGGATGGTACCTATAACCCGGCCCACGTGATCGGCCTGGAGACCAAGAACTCCTTCAATGGTACCTGGGGCACGGATGCCACATGGCATAGGATATTCTACAAGGACATCAAAGCCCACGAGCTGTTCTCCGGAACATTCGAGGCTGAGAAGCTCATAAAGTTCCATGAGAATCCCGTACCCGAAAAGGACAACCAGCCACCCTGTGATGGCATAGATTGCTAGGCAGCTCCTGGCAATCACCTCTTTTTGCGATTTTTATAAGGGATTGTTTAAAAAAAGAATTACAGGATCGGAAGGTCACGATCCTTATTATGTAAAAGCTGCTACCTTTTTATACTGGTCCCAGTGGCAAGACGACCTTTTTGTATACCTCATTCAAGACCTGAGCCAGTGCTGCATAGACCGCAGACAATCCGCAGATGATGCCTTCATATCCAGCCAGCGTCCCGATGGCGACGCTTCCGAAGTAGTCTCTGGCCGCCAGCAGGAAGAATAGAATGGTTAGAGTTAAGAATACTACCTGCAGAGCTCTATTGATCCTCAGGGTTCCGATGAACATCACAAAGGTGAACAGCCCCCACATAAAGAAATAGGCCGCAAAGGCAACCTTGCTGGTTGCAGTGCCAAGGCCCTGATTGGGCATGAGGAGCAATCCCACAAGAGTGAGCCAGAAGAGGCCGTAGGATGTGAAGGCAGTGGTCCCGAAGGTGTTGTTCTTCTTCCACTCCATTATTCCGGCGATGATCTGGGCTATGCCGCCATAGAATATTCCCATGGCCAGGACCATTGTATTCAGCTCATAGTATCCTGCATTGTGAATATTCAGCAGAACAGTGGTCATACCAAAGCCCATCAGGCCTAATGGAGATGGATTTGCGGTGTTATCGATTAGTCGCAGCGAACTCATCGCTCCTTTCTTAAAATCTTCCATATTCTTTCCCTCCTAGATTACTGATGCAGCCATCATTATATTCCTAAATATTAATCCTTTATCCTTAAAAATATTAATTGATAATAGTGCTAAATGATTGATATCAACCCCACTTAGATATCTTTTGGATAAGTTAATGATAAATAATACAATTACCAGAGTACGATGTGCTCCTGCAAATCACCCTCGCCATCAGGACTATTAATTTATATATTAAATTTTTAAGTGACATCGATTTGACTGCAACTACAAATGAATCTCACACACTGCTATAATGATAATATCTCATATGCCAATCCAAAGAGAGCGAGAATGCCAATCTAATTCAAAAAAAAATTAGAGATATTAAAGTATTTTTAAAGCTCCATATCGTATCTCTTTATCCAGAGAACATCCAAATTCCATGGCCCCCACACATTCAATACTCTGGGGAGACCGCATACAATGGACTGGTAGATATGATGGTGGATGCTTTTTATTTTTATTTCTTGGCATATTTTTATCTCATTTCTTTATCACTTCATCACAGAATAGTGAACCAAAATACTTTAGAATGCAATTCTGGATACCATATACAGTAAAATTTATATATGATAGCAGATAAGTTAGAGCAAGGATCCGGGATTCGCTTAAAGACTTTTTAAGTCATCCATCCCCTCAAGATGAATATACCCGGATCCTCCCCTCGAATTATCTGAAGGTGATCTGCATTGAGATTATGGATAAACCGGAATTTTGATCTATCATATAGCACCTTAATGAACTGTGACAGGCAATGATAGAGATCGATACAACCAGGCCTACAGAAGCGATAGATATCACATCAAATGTAATATTGGCCCTGCATGAGGAAGGAATTGAAGAAGGCATTGCCTTTGTCTTCACCCTCCATACCACCACTGCCCTGACGGTAAATGAAGCAGACCCCTCCCTCATGAAGGATATACTGAACCTTCTGGAGAGACTGGCACCCGAGAACGGTGGCTATCTTCATGATCATCATGATGGAAATGCCCATGCCCACCTGCGTGCAACGCTCATTGGCAATAGCATCACCATCCCTGTCGCAGAGGGCAGGCCGAAATTAGGAACCTGGCAGAGAATCCTCTTCTTCGAGTTTGACGGTCCGAGAAGGAGGAGAATTTACATCAAAACCATACCGTGAAAATTATAAATTAATTTAATGCGTGGAGAAAGAAATCAAAAGGACAAAAAAGAAAGAGACGAAAGATATCCATTTTCTTATGCCAGCCCCTCATCCAATGTTCTTTTTCTTGTCTTTATTTGCCCGCTTTTCGCCAGAACAATTGGCACCGTTAGATAGGTGTTCCCGAGTTCATTGCCAATTCTCTGAATGCCACCATGAGCTCTTTTGTTATCGGTCCAGGCTTTCCGCTGCCTATTATTCTGCCGTCGATTTTGGTGACGGGAGCAACCTCTGCTGCAGTGCCAGTGACGAAGACCTCGTCTCCAGTGTAAAGGTCGAAAAGGCCCAGATCAGCCTCAATGACCTCAATCCCATTCTTCTCCGCCAACTCGAAGACCGCCTCTCTGGTTATACCTTTCAGGTTATTGAGGGTATGAGGGGTATAGATCTTTTTATTCTTTATGATAAATATATTATCCCCACTTCCCTCAGAGATCCTTCCCTGGGAATCAAGGATGATAGCCTCATTTCCCCCTTTGACATTGGCCTCTATCTTGGCCAGGATGTTGTTCAGATAATTGAGGCTCTTGATATTCGGGGGCAGGGCATCGGGGGCGTTTCTGCGAACAGAGACACTGATGGCGGTCAGGCCGACCTCATAGAGGCTTCCATACATCGCCCCCCACTCAACTGCAACGATGATTACCGTGGGCTTCCTGCATGTCAGGGGATCCAGGCCCAGATCTCCATATCCTCTGGTGACTATAGGCCGGACATAGGCATCGCGCAGGTTGTTCTTGCGCAGCGTATCTCTGATCGCCCTGCACATCTCATCCTGGCTCAGGGGGATACAGAGCATGATGGCTTGAGCAGAATCAAAGAGCCTCCTGACATGATCCTCCAGCCGGAAGACCCGTCCTCCATATGCTCTTATGCCCTCGAAGACGCCATCGCCATAGAGAAAACCATGATCGAAAACCGAGACCGCAGCTTTTTCAGCCGGAACATATTCACCATCAAGATAAATAAGGCTCATAGAGAATCCTGTATCTCCATCATTACCAAGGATAAATGCATTTTGATTGAATCGATGGGTTTATTATGGAAGGAAGGCAGCTAGGTGCCTACTCTTTATGGGGTTTGGTGTCAATGGCTAAACTTGGTTTCGTCGTCTCGGAGTTCAATAGGGACATCACCTATCAGATGGAGCTTTTGGGCAGGGAGCATGCCCAGTTCCTGGGAGCAGATGTCGCAGCGGTGGTTTATGTTCCTGGAGTTTTTGATATGCCGATAGCAGTGAAGAAGATGCTCTGTCGCGAGGACATCGATGCCGTCGTGGCAATCGGCTGTGTGATACAGGGAGAGACCGCCCATGATGAAGTTGTGGTCAATCATGCAGCCAGAAAGCTGATGGATCTGTCTCTTGAATGCAATAAGCCGGTAACCCTGGGGATCACCGGCCCCAAGATGTCCCGGGCTGATGCGCAAAAGAGGGTGGACTATTCCAAGAGGGCGGTGGAGGCGGCGGTCAAGCTCCTGCAGAGGCTCGGTGGGGATTAAAGAATGGTATCCGCGCGTATAGCCTCCATTCATGAGTCAACCACCCTGAAGATCTCGGCCACGGCGAAGAAGCTCACTGCCAGCGGCCTTGACATCATCGATATGGGAGTTGGCGAGCCGGACTTCGACACCCCCAAGCATATCGTCGACGCGGGCTGCAACTCCATCAGGATGGGCGAGACTCATTATGCACCAACCGGCGGCATTCCCGAGCTGCGGCAGGCGATAGCAGAAAAGCTATCCCGGGAGAATCTGATTCATTCTACAGCGGAGGACGTGATAGTGACTCCAGGGGCTAAGATGGCCGTCTTTGCCGCCATCCAGGCGCTCTTGCAGGAGGGCGAGGAGTGCATATTGATAGGTCCCTCCTGGGTGAGCTACGAGCCCAGCGTGGCCTTTGCCGGCGGATCGGTGGTCTGGGGCGAGGTTGATGCTGATTTCATGCCCCGGAACATCGCGGAGAAGATCAGCTCCAAGACCCGGATGATCATAATCAACTCCCCCTCTAATCCCACCGGAGCGGTCTTCGAGCGGCCTGTGCTGGAGGAGATTCGCGACCTGGCAGTAGATCACGATCTCTTTGTGATCTCCGATGAGATTTATGAGAAGATAATCTATGATCATGAGCACATCAGCATGGGCTCCTTGCCGGGAATGGCGGAGAGAACGGTTACCATTAATGGATTCTCCAAGGCTTATGCCATGACCGGCTGGCGTCTGGGCTATCTGACCGGCCCCAAGGAGACGATGAAGTGGGTGATCAGGCTTCTGTCACATTCCGTTTCCCAGGCGACCACTTTTGTGCAGCGGGCAGGGGTTGTCGCCCTGCAGGGGCCGCAGGATGATGTCGATATGATGGTGGCGGAATTCCGCGCCCGCCGGGATCTCCTGGTCGCGGGCCTGAAGAGCCTGGGAATTCCCTGCAGCGTTCCAGGTGGCGCTTTTTATGTATTCCCGGATGTATCAGGCTTTGGGGGAGGAGATCTGTTCACCGAGAGGCTGCTCAAAGAGGCCCTCATTGCCGCCACTCCTGGATCTGCCTTTGGGCCAGGGGGAAGGGATTATATCCGGCTCTCCTATGCTACCAGCCAGAACCGGATCCGTCAGGCTCTGGATAGGATAGAGAAGATTATTATGTGAAATTAGAATATAATGCATGTCATCTGGAGCATCAGATCCCAGGCATTTATGGTGGACGATATCATCAACCAAATTTTTCCCATGAAAAACAAGACTTAAGATGTCGATAGATCTTGTTTTTTTATTTGCCTCGATTGTGCCTCGTATGGGCCATTGTCCTGAGGCACATGGGCGTTTAGGGCGGGGAGCATTCACGTACAGAGTCTACAATACGATCTCCATCATATCATGCCCTAGCGGCCATTTCTTTAAAGCCTCCTCATGGGGCGGATATAGATGGCTCAGATGGGTGAGGATCAGCCTCTTCGTCCCCAGCCTTTCCGCCAGCTCCATGGCTTCGTCTGCGGTCATGTGCTTGCTAATAGTATAGCCCGGCGGGGTTATGGCATCGGCCAGCATCAGGTCAGCGTCCCTCATCAGCTCCAGGCTCTCTTCAGGGAGCTCCATCTTGGTGTCACTGGTAATGACCACCACCTTGCTTCCATTGTCTATCCGCACTCCCACGGTCTCAATGGGGGGGTGGTTGACATTGAAGAGGGTGAACTGCATTCCTGCTATCTCGAAGGGCTGGCCGGCTATGACATCATGGCGCACTGGGGCCAGGAAGTAGAGGTAATTGAGGATGTAGTCCATAGTATTCTTCAGAGCATAGACGTCCACGTGGCTCTGCACCCGATGGAAGTCTCCGAAGCCCGCATAATGATCATAATGGGCATGGGTCCAGATCACCCCGTCCACACTCGCGAGATCCTTTTTCAAGAGCTGCCATCGCAGGTCAGGGCTCGAGTCCACCAGCACCCGGCCGTCCTCCTCGTCCGACTCCAGCAGGATTGAAAACCTCATCCTCCGGCTGCGCCCTCCCCGGAGGGCATCCATGCAGGCGGGACACTTGCAGCCGATCTTGGGGGTGCCAATGGCGTCGCCTGTGCCCAGGAGGGTGACCTTCATGCCTCAATGCTCCGTTTGTAGTCCGATATCCTCTGGCGGAAGTCATCTATGGAGTTCAGGAGGTCCTGCTGGCATAGCCCCTTTCTGTTCTCCAGTAGTGCATTGAGCACCGCCTCTCTGATCACAAGCCGCAGATCGGAACCCGAGTAGCCATCGGTCATCTTTGCCAGCGTTGTGGTATCCACATTGGCATTGATGGGCTCCAGTATCTTGTCTAAGATCCTCTTTCTCGCCTCCTGGTCGGGCAGGGGGAAGTTTAGCACCTTGTCAAAACGTCTCCAGGCGGCATAATCCAGCAGCTGAGGGTGGTTTGTGGCCGCAATAAGGAGGACGCCGTGCTCGACCAGGTTGATCTCATCTATGGCCTTTAGCAGAGTGTTGACCGCTCTTTTCATGGCACCATGCTCGTCTGAGGTTCTGGTCTTGGCCACGAAATCGAACTCATCGATGAGAAGGATGCAGGGGCTGAGCCTCTTGGCAAGCTCGAATACCTTGTCTATGTTCTTGGATGTCTCACCCAGGTACTGGCTGGTGATCATGGAGAGGCGGACCTCTACAATTGGGAGAGAAAACCAGCTGGAGAGCGCCCGGGCAGTGGAGGTTTTTCCCGTTCCCGGCGGTCCGACGAATAGTAGCTTGCCGATCTCGAAAAGGCCTATCTGGCGCAGGTATTCTCTGTTCTCCAGCGCCTTTCCTGTCTTTTCGATCTCAGTCTTCTGATCATCGGTCAGGATCAAACCGGAGATGCTGTCTCTTACATCCTCTGGCGCTTTGATGTAAGCCAGCTTGAGAAGCTCATCTGCCTCCTTTTGGTCCTTGCATAGCTCTTTTATGCGGGCATCGATCCACTCGCGGTCTGCAGAAAGCGGCTTGTTGCCGTTTCTGGCCTCGGAATAGCTTACCCCCATGGAGTCATAGTTCTCATAAAAGTAGGCAAGAGCGGGATTGGATCTGATCCTGGCAAGATCCTTCTGATTGGCAAACCACTTCGCTGCCACATCGAATACCGTGAGCCTTAGCTGCGACCCGAACTCCTCGAAGGAAACAAAAGTAAGATCCTTGATGGCTGCTTTGACGTTATCTATGCCGTAGATCTTTTGAACATCGCTGCTGGTTACGTAGATCGGCCGCTTTACGCTCTTGGTATTCGCATCGAAATAATGCTTGCGAATATTGGGTGGCAGGTCGTCCTCAGTCAGGTTCTCCTTGCGGTTGTATATGTCTGCGGTTAAAAGCAGTTCTGCAACCTCAATTGCACCGCACTTATCTAGATCATTCTCTGAGCCCATCTATTTAACTCCCCGGAACTGAACTAAAACAGTGGACCATAAAATGAGATAAAGCTTTCTGTGGTCTGACCGCAGAATGGGCCGGACAGGATGTGCTATATGCCAACTTAGCTGCAAGTCTCGCGATCCTTCGCCAAGAAGAGAATCCGGAGCATGGGATTGCCCCTGGACCGGCCTTAAGCCAAACGGACAAGGCCTGCCTTCTCGCAGGGTGGCAGCGATGGCGCCTTTTCTTCATCGAGCCCGGATGTATTCTCATGCGTTATCCACTTCGAGTTTTGCACTGCAGGTAATGCCAAGCCCCGGAAATGCAGCCACTAGAAGCATGTTCCCATTATGATTCCATATGTCGAATCCGAAGCCGCCAATTGTGTCTGCTGACTTTTTGTAACCTTTCTCATCCAGAATAACTGCCCGCTGCTGCATATGTCTCACATCTTCAAGAGTATATTTCAGTATAGAAACAAATTTTTTATCTTTCTTAGAAATATTCTTAAGCACTGCAAGCATAAATGGACTGTCTGCATGGATTTTATTTTTCAGCTTCCTGCTGCATTAACTCATTCGGAAGACTGTCTGTTAGCTTCCTCATGCAATCGCTTCGGTCTTTCACATAAAATATATTTGGCTCTTCGCTGAATTATGTAGTGAGGTCCGGCAGAGAATATAGCTTCTGGTCACTCTCTATCTCGGCTATCGTGTATGGAAGGGCACAAAGGACACAGAGGGCTATCTTGTTGCAGGAAGGAAGGCCCATCCTTATATCATGGCTATGAGCTATGGCGCCACATTCGCCAGCACCTCGGCTATAGTCGGATTCGGCGGGAATGCAGGGCTTTTCGGCATGGGCTTGCTCTGGCTCACGTTTTTCAATATATTTGTTGGCATTTTCATAGCCTTCGTCTTTTATGGCAAGAGGACCTGAAAGATGGGCCACAACCTCAATGCCATGACCTTCCCTGAGCTTTTGGGAAAGAGATTCGACAGCAGATTCGTTCAGTACTTCAGCGGCGTGGTGATCTTCCTTGGAATGCCTCTCTATGCGGCGGTGGTTTTGATAGGAGCAGCGCGTTTCATGGAGACCACCTTAGCCATAGACTTCCATGTGGCTCTGTTGATATATTCTGTCATCATCGCCGCCTATGGCTTTTCTCCTTTTCATGACCTATGCTCATCTGGGAGGAATAACTGCTGCTCATCAGGCACTTACAAATATGGGCCATCTCGTCCCAGAAAATCTCGCTTTGATGGGCCATACTGGATGGACGGAAATGCCAACTCTTGGCAGCACCTGGTGGTGGACGCTCGTCTCCACCATAGTTCTAGGGGTGGGAATAGGGGTTTTAGCCATGCCGCAGCTCGCAGTCCGGTTCATGACCGTCAAGTCCAGCAAGGAACTGCACCGGGGAACCCTGATCGGTGGGATATTCATTCTTTTCATGACCGGTGTCGCCTTCACCGTAGGAGCCCTCTCTAATGTCTTCTTCTTTAACACCCAGGGCGACATCGCCATCACTGCAGCCAAGGGCAATGCCGACAGCATAATTCCTGTCTACATCAATGCCGCAATGCCGGAGTGGTTCATCTATCTCTTCATGCTCACCCTCCTGGCAGCAGCGATGTCCACATCAAGCTCTCAGTTTCATACTCAGGGAAGCGCCATTGGAAGGGATATTTACGAGACGATCAGCCATAAGAAGGGCGGAAGCTCAATAATGGTCACCAGGGCAGGCATAATAGTTGCCATGGTAATTGCCGTCACCCTCGGCTATATCATTCCCGATAACATCATCGCCCGGGGCACTGCTATCTTCTTCGGCCTTTGCGCATCCGCATTCCTTCCTATGTATACCGCGGCCCTGTACTGGAAAGGAGCTACTAAAGCGGAAGCAGTGCCTCTGGGAATAAGCAAAATGCTCCTGGGCAGGGATCTTCTTATAGCCGATATGCCCTGGCCGGTGGTCGATCCTATTATGGTTGCCCTGCCCCTGGCGGCGCTCGTTACCGTTGTGGTAAGCCTGGTCACAAAGAGAATGGACAAAGGGCACCTGATGGAGTGTTTCCGGGGAATGAAATAGATAAGTTCCGGGCCATTCTCCACTCTTTTTTCTCATTTTGTCCCTGGAGAAAGCTATAAACTCATTCGAGCGTCTTTGCCAGCGAGGATACTCTATATAATAACCAATACCAGGACAAGAACATTCTTGATTGTGCTAATTTTGGCTACGGCGGTGCCAGTTTTGGCGGAGATGAACGATTATCAGAGAGGAGTGGCCAATGGATTGAAGATAGGGCGATTCATGGGGGAATACTACGGAAGAGGCCAGTATGTGACCGACTATGCCGGGCAGTATAATGCCTACCTGGATAGCTACAACTAGTTCCTATGGGCCTCTTTTTCCGATAACACAACGCTGATAAACAAATTCACCCGCTATCCCCTCTGTGCCCCAATGAGATCATCCAGCAGCTGGGTATTGAAGCCCGATGCCAGCGGAAAGATACTTGGACGTTCTGCGGATTCATATATATCTGGATTGGAGCGGTACCAGGAACAGCACCGGAGAACCCGGGAAATGCCCTGCCGGTAGTATAAGGAGCTATCGCATTCCTGCTAAGGCATTCCCTAAAGGGCATTTCGTTCTTTTTTTCCACTTGCTTAAACCAATACCTCTTCCAACGGTCTTCTGGGAGTCAGCTCACTGGTGCTTCCGCTGGATCTCAAGCAGAAGATCTGCTGAACTATGGAGCCATTTGCATCGCCGTCCACCTCTACCCGCAGTCCAACGGCTCCAGATTCCGTCTCTTCCGATTGCAGTGCCCGGCCCATGGACACCAAGCTGGAGCCATAGGAGCTGCTCAATAGTGATATACGCCCTAGCAGCCTGCCCGCCCTGACCTGAGATTCTCTATCATTCTTGCTGCTGGCGATAAATCCCAGATATGGAGAGCTGTTTATGACCTCAGTGTCCATCTTAATCTGGCCGGGAAGGCTGTCTAAGAAGAGCACCTTTATTTGATCAACCTTGGCATGGAATCCTGTTGGCCCCATGCCTCCCAGGGAGAGCCAGTGGCCCAGCTCGCTCTTAAAGGTGATATCAGAGTATAGCGACCTGTCGGCGGCTTCTGTCAGACTCAGAATTCCTTTCCTGGTCTTGGGATCGTCGGAGAGAATGATACTGATATCCTGGTCGGTTTTAAGGCCTCCGATGGCCTCGACGAGCTTATCCAAATCTCTATTCATGCCTTTTTGCTCATTGAGGCTCTCATTTACTATGCGGCTGGCATTCATCTCCCCCAAGGTGATAGCATAAAAGAGACGAGAATCCATAGATGGAAAAGCACCGGGCTGAAATGAGACCCTGGCCACGATATCATATGATTCAGACAGATCTGATTTCAATAAGGTCGGATCCGGGAAGTAGCTGACGGTGCTGCTGAAGCCGAAATGGTCGGCGGCTATGATCAGATTCTCAATAGCTCCGCCAATGGCCAGATACATCTCTCTTTTATTGCCGTCGGCAGCCTCAAGCCACCTGGATTCGTCGGCCATGACCATAATCGATCCATCAGATACATTAAACCTCCAGGGCTGGGTATTATAGATGGAAGGAGCGAGTATGGCATAGTTTAGCAGGAAGGTCATCTTCTCCTCTGAGCTTCCATTGCGAGGAAAGTCGTTCTCCATGATATTCCAGACCTCAAAGGATCCTTTGGGCTGCCAGACAATACCTGGCAGCAGCATTCCCGCTATCAAGAACAGGCTTATCAATAACACTTTGATTGCAGACAGTCCCATTTTCACGCCTCATCGAACCGATTCCTAAAATAGCATTTGGTCCAGAGAAATATAGCCTGCGGTAGTAAGACGGCGGGAAGCATTTTGGCTTTTTAAGTTGACCAGTCAGATCGTATTCAAGTTCACAGCTCTCTATCACTGAGATCTTTCGATCTATCTCCTCTGTCTCCGCCATACATCGCTCTCGGTCAGTATCTGAGAATCCAGAGATGGCATCTTCAGATTGAGGGGCATTAAGGCCAAACTATTTCTGAATTGAGGAGATAGATCATATGAGGCGATGAAAATGGAATACCCCAGCAAATACAGCACAGATCACCTGCTGCCCGAGCTTGATCTCGATACAGAGAAATGGAATCAGATACCTGAGGAGCAGGTTATAGCAGCTACCGTAAAGGCGATCGAGGAAGGAGGGATAGAGGTTATAAGGCTGCGGGATGGCAATCAGGCTTTGGCCAAGATCAAAGAGTTGATTCCTCCCGGCTCGGAGGTTATGAATGGTTACTCGACCACCCTCATCGAGATTGGTTTTCAGGAGCTTATGGATAGCGGCGAGCACGAATGGAAGGATATGAAGCGGATGGTGACCGGAGAGAACGATGCTCAGGAAAGAGCCAAGATCAGGCGAAAGACCGTCACCTCCGATTTTTTCCTGTCCGGAGTGAATGCCATAGCCATGACCGGGGAGCTGGTGGGCTGTGATGCCACCGGAAGCAGAGTAGGTGCGTGGCCTTACGGCGCCGGGAACCTGCTGCTTGTCGCGGGAACGAATAAGATCGTCCCCTCATTGGATGATGCTCTGCGCCGCATAAGGGAGTACACCTTCCCCTTGGAGGATCTTCGCTCCCGGAATGTATATGGAGTTCCGAGCAAGATTGGAAAATGCGTCATCCTTGCCAATGAGTCCCAGCCTGGCAGGGTCACGCTTCTATTGATAGACGAAAGCCGTGGATACTGATTTGTTATAGAAAAAATTAGGGGGCAATCGTCCAGGCCAAGCAATCATGCCCGGCAGCCGATCGAGCCCCTCGATTATAAGCATTTTCTACTCTTCTTTTTAAAAAGAAAGAGCGCCTGATAGACCGCCTGCCCCTCTCACTTCGTTGAGACTATCTTTATCACGTCCCCGTCCTTAAGCTCGTGCTTTTCCCCGAGGCGCATCTTGGTCCGGGCATCGATGGCAAATAGGAAGCTCTCGCCTATATCCGAATGCACCCGGAAGGCAAGGTCCCGGGCGGTGCTCCCCCGCTTCATCAGGAAGGCGTCAGGCAATATCACTCCCTTGCGGTCGGTGAACTTGTTCTCATCCTCCACCGGATAGAGGACGATGTAGTCCAACAGCTCGAAAATCGCCCGGTTGATGCACTCCTGCACCCCGGTTCCGCCGAACTGCTTCATTAAAGCTCTGATCTTCTCCAGGCCCGCCTTCTGGGCGGGATTGAGATCGCCTTTGATCTGGAAGTCTGGGTCCCCTGGCCGGTAGCTGATCAGTCCCGCCTTCTCTGCCATACGAAGAGCGATCTCCGCTGCTCCACTGACCGGTATCACCACCTCATCTTTCAGAGCCAGAAGCTTTTTCACGTTCTCCGGGGGGGCAACATCCATCTTGTTTGCCGCCAGGATCATTGGCTTGCTGTACCTGCGCAAGAGAATGGCGAACATCTTCACATCCTCTGCATTCCAGCTTCCCAGGTCCTTTTTCATCTCGGTCAGAGCGCGGCGAATCTGGCTGTCAGAAACTCCCGCTCCCGCCATCTGCTCAATTAAGACCTGATCCGGCTTGCCGCCCAATGCCCGGAAGTTCCTCATCAATTTTTCCCAGTTGCGATTTAGGATGCCATTAAGCCACATGCTGATCTCGTATTCCAGGAATTTTACGTCGGAGACCGGATCGTAGTTGCCCGTACCTACCGGGTTTCCTTCGGCATCTGTGCCACCCGAAGCATCGAGCACATGAATCACCGCCTCCGCCACTCGCAGGGCATCCAAAAATTCGTTCCCCAGGCCCTTGCCCAGGTGAGCGTCCGGCACCAGGCCGGCAACGTCGATCAGCTCGATGGCGATGAACCGCACCCCGTCCTTGCATCTTCCGCAGCCCTTCTCAATCCCCAGATCCTTGCAGGGACAGGGGACGCGCACATAAGAGACGCCATGGTTGGCGTCGATGGTGGTAAAGGGATAGTTGGCTATATCCACCTCTACCAGGGTCGCAGCCTTGAAAAAGGTGGATTTGCCAGAGTTCGGCTTTCCAGCCAGCCCGACAGAGAGCATATCAGGTCAGAGTTCCCGCTCAGCGAGAGATGTTCTTAACATTCATCTCGGCGGACTTGGCCTCAAACCGGGCTGCTTTATTCCCGGCGAGCTTGCCAGCAAGAGCCAAGCCCTTCTCCGAGATAGCCTTCTCTTGCAGGACACCTGCCGCAAGGGCATCAGAGTAGAGCTTCTCCCCCTTGTCCGTGCGGGTGAGAACAGTCGACCAGCCATCACCCGATCCCACGCTGCCAACGGAGATGTCCGCCAGCTCGCTGGCAAAGTCGAAGCATGGACCGCATCCCTTGAAGCTATACTGGTCTGTCTCCTCCAGCTTCACCTCATTAACCTTGCCCTGTTTATCTATCACCCTGAACATACCCTTCTTGATCTCAAACCGGGCCACATTCTTGGGATCCAGGCCGAACCTGCCCTTCACCAAGCCGTTCATGAGCAGGTCGTAGTCGAAGTTCTCCATACAGAACAGGCCGACGAGCAGAGCGATCTTCTCCTGGCCGAACTGATAGGGCTCTTCCAGCAGCTGAACCTTTCTGAGGCCCTGGATCTGGCAGGGAGTTCCTACAAATCCGATCTTTTCGAATCCCATGTTTAGGGCTTCAGCCAATGTATTGACGCTATTGTTTATGGTGTATTTGGTGCCAGCGGCTGCCCTGATCTCATCGGCGGTGGTAACAACCCGGGATACCGTCCTCCACTCATCATCCTTGTCGGTGACGATGGCGCAATCGATCATCCCCGACTCCAGCGCAAAAACAAGCAGAGCAGTGGCCACGCCGCCATCCTGGGCTAAACCCTCGCGGGAGACAGCCTGAGCGGATATGGCCTTCTTGTATATGCCCAGCTTTTCCTCGGGATTACGAGTCCTGCCCAAGAGCTTGGACTCCATCTGACCCATATCCAGGATGTTTCTGGGACAGTAGGTGAAGCACAGGCCGCAGTGGGGATCGTACATCACCAGCTCTGGCTTGTCCTCCACATGCTCAATCCTGGGGCAGAGGGCCTCGCATGTGCCACAGCGACAGCATACATCCGATTTTATGACCTTATACTCCAGCTCTCCGAAACCACATTCCAGGTAAGTGGGCTCTGCAATCTTCTCCTTAGCAGCCATGATCATGATCTCCAAAAGTTAGAGGGCTAAATCACCTCCCGACCTAAAGCTTTTATGGTTCGAATGAGGTTTGAGCGTAGATGATCCTGGGTCTGGATATTGGGGGGGCGAACACCAAAGCGGCGAGTGCGGACGGCAAATATGCCAAAAGTGTCTATCTTCCCCTTTGGAAGAACTCGCCCCTGGAGAAGGTCTTAAAGAGGATCAATGCCGAGCAGAAGCCGGAGGCTGTGGCGGTGGTCATCACTGGCGAGCTGGCAGACTGCTTCTCCTCCAAGATAGAGGGATTGGAGAGAATAATGACTGCAGCATGCCGTGCCTTCTCCTGTCCGGTTTATTTCTGGGGCCATGATGGATTTGTCGAAAACGACATCATAAATCCGACTAGCATGACCAGCATAGTTGACATGATCAACACGACCGATATTCTGCATATCGCCGCAGCCAACTGGTCCGCCTCGGCTGCGCTTCTTGCTCGCGAGATAGGTGATTGCCTCTTTGTGGACATGGGCAGCACCACTACAGACCTGATTGCCGTTAAGTCAAGGCCCCTGGCAGCGAAGACCGATTTCCTCCGCCTGGCCAGAGGAGAGCTGGTCTACATGGGCCTCCTGCGCACCGGTCTTGCCTGCATTCTGCCCGTGGCCAGGATCAGAGGCCATCATGTGCCGCTTGCCCCAGAGCTTTTCGCCATCATCGCCGATGCTCGTCTTGTTTTGGGCCATATAGATCTGGATAGGTATACCTGCGATACTGCAGACGGAAAAGACAAGAGCCGATCTTCATCCCTCCGCCGGTTGACGCGCTCGGTCTGCGCCGATCTGGAGGAGATAGGGGAAAGCGGAGCTTTGGCCATAGCGGAGCAGGCCTGCACAGAGCAGAAGAGAACTCTTACTGAGGCCATGGAGAGGCAGGCAGAAAGGCATGGACTGGAAAGGGTGGCTGCAGCGGGAATTGGAGAGTGGCTGATTGCCGAGGCGGCCAATACCCTGGGCATGGAGTGCATTCTGCTCTCTGAATTATATGGCAGCAGGATCTCGGATGTCTTTCCTGCCTATGCCGCAGCCAGGCTGCTGGAGACGGATCCGGTCTTTATACATTAAAGGGCAGATAATGCTGAACTAACGACTGCGAAAGCTATCTAATATCAACCTTCCAGAGGCATAGCCAGCAATGCTTATAGATTATTTTGAATGGTAACAGGTAATTGCGATATATATGGTACATTTCTTCCTATATTCTATTTGGAAAAGGACTATAGGGTAAGTTGCCCGTTAAAACGAATGAGGGATTGGGATTCCCTCTTGGCACCTCATATGCGTCACTCCAACCCTTGAACTCTCTGGAAGAGATGGCTGGGATTAGAAAAATGGTGTCAAATCGAGCTGGCAGATTGCATACGAGCTAATGCTCTAAGCCCAAGGTACTGGCTTCTTTCCCCTCTCGAGCCCTGCCAGCATCCCAAAATTTAATTTTCACGATTTAGATACTTCGATCTCGGTTTTATCCCATCAGCAGCATTTGATTGCCACTGAGCAGATAAGGATCACAAAGAAGCTGATCTATATACAAACATTATTCAGATAAATTGATTTTTCATATCCATATTCTATTTTGGTTAACTCTTTATTATTTGGCTGTAATTCTTCCAAGGGATTATATGATGAAAAAGATAGCGACTGCAGAAGATATTCATTTATCGGAGGAATTTCATGTTTCCAGATGAAAAGTGGATTGTATTCAGCATTACGGAAGATGATTACATTGAGCATGAGCGATGCGCAGAACAGCTTCGTGCGATAGGCTTGGAACCAAAGACAAACAATGCTTTGGTGCTTGGCTGCGGGAAATGTCCTTTATTCGGAATGTGTCACGTTTCAAGAGATAATGTGTTTTTGGGAGCCAGAACATGCTGATCCTCTATAGTTTAATGAAAAAGGTGAATTCATGCTATTAGCGATGTCCTTTATCAAGGCAGCTCCTGATAGAGAGAAAATGGTCTATCATTCCCTTAAGGAATTAGATGGAGTGAGGAAGATCTATCACATTTTTGGAGATCATGATCTTCTCTTGATTCTTGAAGCAGAAAATAGAAATAAACTGATGGATTTAATAGACCATGTAGAAGAGATGGGATCCGTTAATGCGTCAAGAACCATGCTGGTGGCGACTGAATACAGCTATCTGATGATCACCCGAGATATAAGAAATGAGGCATTTGCTGCAGGCTAGGAGGTGGATGCCATGCCTTCTTTATTAAGAGCAGGAGTGCTACGGAAGAATAAAATTTTCCATTGCAGAAGAATGTGCCCTACGAAAATACGCATCACGAAAATATGCGTTACGAAATGAGGTTCCTGGACTGGAGCCATCTGCGGTATGTCGTGAAATTGCAGGAAACCGTAATTCACAATCTGAGTGACAAAGAGATATTTCGAACTCATCCGCCGAAATACTTTTAGAACACTTCAAGATGGAGAACTCCATTATCGGAGTCTTCACCAATGACGGGTTAATAGCCTATAGTGTTCTCTATTTTCCTGGTGATAGAAAGGATAGCTTTGGCATCGACATCGGCCTTGAGCGAGATGAGCTGGATAAGGTTGTGCATCTGGCTACGGTTGCAGTTCACCTTGCTAGAGGAAACTCATTACAGAAGCTGATGCAGGGCATTCATTTGGATACGGCGATGCAGCTGGGTTATTAAGCTTAAGTTCGATAAAAGACGGAGGTATATCCTGCACAGACATCTTCTTTCTCCTCGACTGGATTGTCATGAGGAATTCAGAATCAGAAGCTCCGATCTCGATGCACAGATCGGTTTGCTTAATATGGGTTATCTGAATTCGGGTGAGCAAGATTGTCTGCTGAAGCCATCCCAAATTTCAGGAGCAATACTGAAAGGCAGACTCCAGAAGACGATATCATTCTTATCCATCAATCCTCAATGTGGCATTGTTTAAATTAATAGCAAGCTCCGCGATATTTATCAAGTGATGGAGCATTCGCTCGATGCTGCTGGAAGCCACCAGCCTGATAAAAATCCAGTCGTTGGAGTTCTCCAATATCGATTTAGCTGTATCTAAAAACCGCATCCTTATCTCTGCTATCTCATTGATAGATCTATTGGCCCGATCAACATCGGGATTCAGAATAGTTGAAATGCATTCATCCATCAGTTTGGCGACTACAGAGCTTATGTTGGATAGCTCATCCGTCATCTTCGCAGGGAGTTCATGATCTGCAATTGACGCGATCTCCGCTATCTTTGAAGCATGATCTGCCATGCGCTCCAGGTTTGCAGAGGCTTGCATGTAGTTAAAGGCCAAAAGTGAGCTCGCCACATCTCGCTGGATGGATCGCGATCTCAAAATCTCCATGAACTGACGGTATATGAGCAGATTGAGGCGATCCACGTCATCATCTCTCTGGATCACATCATGAGCCAGTTCTTTATCTATATTTATGAGAGAGGTTATGGCGTCTTGGGTCATAGATCGAGTCATATTTTTAATTCGCTTTAGAGCACGATCCGGTTGCAGCTCCTCCGAGCCTAACAGATCCTGGATAACCATCTTATTGATGTTCTCTTCCAGTATCTCAGGTCCTATGAGCTTGCTTACAATACCATGCAGATCCTTTTTTTGATTCACTGACATCTGAGAGGAGGATATCTCCACGGTGCTGTAGCCTGCTAAGTAGCAACCTATGATGTCTCGAATCAATGAATCTCCGGATTTGCTTCCGATATCTATCTTCATCACCTGATCCGGCTCAGAGATATTCGTTGATAGCAGCAGCTCGCCGCTCTGGCTTTGGGAGATAAAAAGCAATGAGCCATTCCCAATTGCATTTTTCCTGGCCCATTTCTTGGGAAGAGATACAATTAAAGTCGATTTCCCTGTCTTTTGTACTTTTCTGGTTTCCATATCCTTATTTTCCCCCAAATCATTACGATAATGAACAACACGATTGACGCTATATTGTATTGATTTTTATCACAATAATAAGATATATGTAGCGCATGCTGAACGTTCGGATTACTATCATATATCTTATTGATGCCATCTATGTCTTTATATCCATTCATCAAAGTAAAGATATGTTAAGTTTATAAACTCTCTCCATATAATTTGCGTACAGTATTTATCTCTGTATAATCTATATAGTGATATTGGCGTTAGTAATTGAGAGCAAAGAGATAATTCAGAGTGCTGCAGGCAGCCACCAATCTGCCCAAATTGCTGCGCGACAAGTTCCGATCTTCACATCTTCTTTCTGTTCGCTTCTGCTCCATATCGATCCTTTAAAACGATCCAACCATTAACTAGTTATAAAATATGTAATGATCAACCTGCGGGGATTATGATGCCAAAGATTGCCATTATTTATGCCAGCCAATCTGGAAAGACGAAGAGGATGGCAGAGGCCATTGCCAATGGAGCGAAGAGCATTGAGGGCGTGGATGTATTGCTGAAAAACGTATTTCAAGCGAAGCCTGACGACGTCTTGGACGCCGATGCAGTGGTTCTCGGCGGCTCAACCTATAACAGCAAGCTTATCAAGACCATGGACCCGTTCCTGGCTCAGCTGGAGAAGCTCGACCTGAAGGGAAAGGTGGGAGTGGCCTTTGGCTCATACGGATGGAGTGGTGAGGGGGTGCCTATCCTCATCGATCGGATGAAATCCTTTGGCATGTCGGTGATAGAGCCAGGAACAACGGCGGTCCAGCTTCCCTCCAAAGAGGACCTGGAGAGATGCACGGATCTCGGAAAAGCGGTAGCCAATGGTTTGTTGAACTAGATGCTATTGAAAAGAGAATATATCCGCGTTTAGCTAAAATCTAGCGTGTAAAGTCTATATAGTTTATGTTTCGATAACTTTGGTAAGGTCAATACTATATTTTATTTTGGATAGGTTTAAATATTATTCATGCAAAGCTTCCGCCGGTGAATTGATGAGAAAGCTATTTGGTGCTCTATTGATGGCCATGATAGTATGTGCAATCGGCACTACTATGGTTGTGGCTATGGAAGATGTTCGTGTTTCAGGGTCAACAACCGTACTGCCTCTTGCAGAAGTCGGAGCAGAGGCCTTTAACGCCGAGCAGTCAGATTACGAGGTTACCGTCACTGGAGGCGGCACAGGCGTGGGGATGAAAAACATCGCCGAGGGCAACTCCGAGATAGCCATGGCCTCTCGAGAGGTCACAGATGAGGAGCGGGAGATGTTCGGAGACAAGTTCCAGGAGAACGTCATCGGCTATGACGGCATAGTCATCGCCGTCAGCCGGGAGATATATGATGCAGGCGTGACCTCCCTGAGCAAGGAACAGGTCAAGGAGATTTATGCAGGCGAGATCGAAAATTGGGAGGAGCTCGATGGTCCGGATGAGGAGATACTGGTCATCGGCAGAGAGCAAGGCTCTGGAACCAGGGATACCTTCAATGAGGAGATCATGGGCGATAAGTCCGCTGAGACTCCGGGCGTGAGCACAGTTGCTGGCAGCAATGCAGAGATTAAAACCGCTCTGACCGGGAGCGGTCAGGCCATTGGATACTTGGGATACTCCTATGTTCAGGACGACTCCGTAGGGACCATCAGCCTGGATGGTGTTCTGCCAACAGAAGAGACCATCAAGGACGGAAGCTATGAGCTGGCTCGCGAGCTGTACTTCTATACCTACGATGAGGCAACTGCTGGCGCGCAGTCCTTCATTGACTTCATGCTGAGCTCTAAGGGACGGGATATCGCCACAGAGTATGGATTCATACCGCTCTGAGAGACGATCATCCCATTTTTATTTTAAGTGATTGAAATATTGCCAGCATTACGTTTTTGTCTTTTTTAGATGCACGCATATGCCTTAAATAGAAGATTGTCCTTCAATCGAGGGGATGATTTGGATTATGAGGCAGATATTCACAAAGCCAATATTCGCGAGGCCGATATTTGCGAGCCTGACCTCATTATCCATTGCTTTTCTGCTGGCAAGCCTTGCAGTTTCAGGCATGCCCGCCTCATTTTATCAGGCCATGACCCATATGAACACCTCAGACTACATCTGCGTCAAGAACTATGATGCAGGCGCCAGCGTTACTGAGTCATACTCCGACTTCGATCATCTGGAAAAGGAGACGGAGATCAATAGCAGGTCTTTTCATCCATCCGGCATCAAGGATGATAGCAGCAGAGGCAATGCTACTCTAGAGGCCAGGATTGCATCCTCTCTTACCGGCAAGGCTCATATCGCCTGGCAGTCTAAAGATATAGAATCAGATCCCTATGGCCGCCATGCGGTTTATGGACTGGTGCAGGAGGACTTGATCGGTGTCCTCAGCATTGAGAGGTTCATACATCTGAGCAGTAACGATTCTTATGGCTTTTCAGGACCAGACTGGCTTCCCTGCAGCTAGTGAGAGATAAATACGCTTTAATCGTTCATCGACGTAACATTCTTCCGAATTTGCCGCAAAGTATTCATATCCGATTCTGTGAATAACCGACTGTGAGCGTCTTCGACCATCTTCATCATCGGATCAGAGCAATACTGCAAGAGCAGGGCATAACCGAGCCAACGCTCCCTCAGGAGAAGGCGATACCAACAATTCTAGCAGGAGAGAACGTTCTCCTCATCGCCCCCACAGGCACAGGCAAGACGGAAGCTGCAAGCTTGCCCATCTTTCACCAGATATTGTCCGGCGAAGGAAAGAGCATAAAAGGAATAAAAGCGATATACATCACACCCCTGCGCGCTCTGAACAGAGACATGCTTCGCCGCTTTCATGACTGGGGCGAAAGCCTGGGTATCTCGGTGGCGGTTCGCCATGGCGACACCAGCCAGAGCGATAGAAGGAGGCAATCATTGAGTCCACCAGACCTCTTGATCACCACCCCCGAGACTCTGCAGGTCATGCTCACCGGAAAGAGGCTGCGCCTTAATCTCTCCACCGTCAGGACAGTAGTGGTGGATGAGGTTCATGAGATGGCCTCATCCAAACGCGGCTCTCAGCTCTCTGTTCTCCTGGAAAGGCTTGTTGAGATCGCCGGAGATTTTCAGCGCATCGGCCTCTCTGCCACCGTCGGATCCCCTGAAGCCGTAGCCAGGCTGCTCGTCGGAACCAATAGAAGATACAGGATCGTCTGTGCAGATGTGGAAAGGGCAAGCGACTACCAGGTGGTAAGCCCTCAGCCTAAAGGAGGGGACTATTCCCTGGCCAGCACATTGGAGTGCGACCCCCGTTTGGCGGCTCAGATCCGCTGGATCCGAGATGAGGTGAAAAATAAGAAATGCCTTATCTTCGTCAACACCAGACAGGCGGCCGAGGTTCTGGGCTCAAGGTTCAGACAGCTTGGTGAGCCCATTGGGATTCATCATGGCAGCCTGTCGAAGGAGGCGAGGGTGGAGGCAGAGGAGGCCTTCAAAGCGGGAGAGCTGCAGGGACTTATCTGCACTTCCTCTATGGAACTGGGAATCGATATTGGCGATGTGGATCATGTCATACAGTACAGCTCTCCCCGTGAGGTCTCCCGGCTGCTGCAGAGGGTTGGTCGAGCCGGACATAGGATAGGTCTCGTCTCATCTGGGAGCATAATCGCAACCTGTGCCGACGATGTGGCTGAGGCCTGCGCCATCGCCAGGAGAGCGGCAGACTCGAAGCTGGAGGAGATCAAGATCCATGAGAAGCCGACGGATGTCCTGGCCAATCAGATAGTGGGACTGGAGATCGATTTTGGCGATATAAGCCTCCAGAGAGTCCATCAGATAGTCTCCAGAGCCTATCCTTTCCGGGACCTGACAATGGAGGAGCTGGAGGGAGTAGTCTCTCAGATGGAGGAGCACAGACTGGTCAGGCGAGATGGAGGCATCCTGCAGAGGACTCGCAAGGCACGGGAGTACTATATCGAGAACCTCTCCATGATCCCGGATGAGAAGAGGTACAATGTCTACGACATAGTGGGACGCAGATCGGTGGGAACCCTGGATGAAGCATTTGTGGTTGGCTTCGCCCAGCCCGGTGCCACATTCGTGACCAAGGGAGAGATCTGGGAGATAACCGAGATTGCTGAGGAGGAGATTAAGGTGGTTCCCATTCAGCGAAGCGGAGAGATCCCCAGCTGGACAGGAGAGGAGATTCCCGTCCCCTTTGATGTGGCCCAGGAGGTGGGCCGGATCCGGAGGAAGATCAGCGAGATGCTCGGATCGGGCAAGGCTGCGGAAGATGCGGAAGAGTGGCTCCAGAGTTGCTATCCAGTGGACGATGAGGCGACAAGAGAGCTGGTCGATCTCATAATGAGACAGAAGGAGAAGAATCATCCTGTACCAAACGAATCTCTGGTGGTAGTGGAAGGCAGTGGGGAGGGAGCGATCATAAACTGCTGCTTCGGCCATAAGACGAATGATACTCTGGGCAGGGTTATCTCCTCCATCCTATCCGCCCGCTTTGGGAGCAGCGTGGCCTTGCAGATCGATCCCTACAGAATAGAGCTGACCCTTCCTAAAGCGTTGCTGGCGGAAGAGATCGAGAAGCTGATAGAGGATCTTGATCAGGACTATGTGCAGCCCATCCTGGAGATGACACTGAAGAACACCTCCCTCCTTCGCTGGAAGATGATCCATGTGGCCCGCAAGTTCGGTGCCCTATCCAGGGATGTGGACTATCAGAGGGTGAGCATGGCAAAGCTGCTGGCAGTATTCGAGGGCACCCCCATGTATCGAGAGGCTTTGCGGGAGATCTATCACGATCGCCTGGATATCGAACGGACCAGGATGGTTCTGGTGAGGATCAGGGATGGCTCGATGGCCATGACCACCAGCAGCCTCTCGCCTATTGGGACCAGCGGCAGGGGAGGCGGAAAGGATGTAACCTCTCCGGAGAATGCGGATGCTGCAGTGATCAAACTCCTCAAAAACAGGATTATGAACGACCGCGTACTGCTATTTTGCGTGAACTGCAAGAAATGGAAGTCCATGCGTCAGGTCGAACGGGTGCCCGACCGACCTGAGTGCCCTCTTTGTGGTTCCAGGATGGTGGCTGCTCTCAAGCCCTGGGAGGAGGATGAGATCAAAGTGGTCCGAAAGCGGGATAAGAAGACCTCTGAGGAGAAGCGCAGGACCAAGAGGGTCTTTCGCAATGCAAACCTGGTCTTAAGCTATGGCAAGACCGCAGCCATTGCCCTTGCCAGCCGGGGTCTGGGACCTGAGACCGCGGCGAGGGTGATAGGCAAGCTTCAGAAGGACGAGATCGAGTTTTACAGGGACATCCTTAAAGCGGAAAAGGAGTATGCTCGGACAAAGAGATTCTGGGGTTGATGCGATCCTTAAGAAATTCCAGGAGGCCTTATGAAAAGGATGGAAATGCAATAGACTGTGCGGGCCCACTCTCACTTATGGCAAGCTTTTATGGAGTTTTAAAAGGAATCATTCGATCACATGGATTCTTATACCAGGAATGATCTGCCAATTTCAGGCCTCATCCTGAACTTGAGGATGATCTATCGCCCATGAGAACGATGCAAAAGCTCAATCTTCGGCTTCCCTCCCAGAGAATTCTTGCAGCCGAGACATTCGAACTTTTTCTCCAGCTCTTCTGAGACCCAAGAAGGTACATTGGATTTGTGAATCTCGGCCATGATGATATGCTTCATCATAATGCAATCTCTCCGGTCTTCAGCACCGCAGGTATGCTCAAAGAACTCGCTTTGGCCAGTCTTCGAATCGGATTTCCCTTTTTCTGCAAATTCAATCATGTCCTTCTACTCCTAGCCATATATCGGAACCGGTGATTGGTTTGCCGTTGAAGCCGCAGCCTCACGATCCTAATCAAGGGAACATGCAGGTGCCGCATATGTCATCACTTGATATACACCAGTTGCATCACAGGCGTATTGAGATAGGTTATATAACTATTAAGAATTATAGACTATATAACTCTTCCCTTATGTGATATGTATTCAAAATATTGAAAAAAATAGGAAAAACAAGAGGTAGGCGATCTAGATCTTATACTTTCAGCTCTTTCCCTTTGCCCTCTCATCCTTGGCATAGACGTCCCGCAGGTCCACGACCTTCTTTGACTTACCAGCCGTTCTTGGAATCGACCCTTTCTCCACCAGTTCTATCCTGCTCCGCACATTTAAGACCGACTTCAGCTTATCCTCAGTGATCTTCCTGATCCGGGCTAAGTCAGCCAGCTCGCCGGTAAACGCCTCGTCCTTCAACTCCACCTGAATGCTGATCTCATCCAGACCATGCTTCTTTCTGTCCACGACCACCTGGAAGTAGTTTCCAATCTCCGGAATGCTCACTAAGACATCCTCGATCTGGCTAGGGAAGACGTTGATGCCCCGCACAATGAGCATATCATCGGCTCTGCCCAGGAATCTATGCAGCTTTCTGCTGGTGCGGCCGCAGGAGCACTTTTCTTCCATAATGTAAGTCACGTCGCCTGTGTGGTATCTTATCAGAGGCATAGCCTCCTTGGTCAGAGAGGTAACCACCAGCTCGCCGGGCTCACCAGGCGCACATGGCTGCTCGTTATTATCCAGGATCTCAATCAAGAAATGGTCCTCCCAGATATGCAGACCGTTCTGCTCCTGACACTCGAAAGCTACGCCCGGACCCATCATCTCAGAGAGACCGTAAGAGTCGTAGGCTTTGATGTTCAGGGCCTCCTCCAATTCTTTGCGTGCCTCGTCCGACCAGGGTTCAGCTCCAAAGCAGCCGATCCTCAGCTTGAGTTTATCCACCACTCCATTGGCCTTGGCGGTCTCTGCCAGGTAGAGGGCATAAGAGGGCGTGCAGTGCAGGACGGTCACCCCGAAGTCCATCATGATCTCCAGCTGGCGACTAGTATTTCCCACACCGGAGGGAACGGCCATAGCACCCATCCGCTCGATGCCATAGTGAACCCCAAGCCCGCCAGTGAAGAATCCGTAATTCACTGCATTCTGGAATATGTCTCCCTTTCTTACCCCCGCCATCACAAAGTCTCTGGCCATGAGGTCTGACCAGGTCTCAATGTCTCTGGCGGTGTAGCCGACCACTGTGGGCTTTCCCGTCGTTCCGGAAGAGGCATGAACCCGCACAACCTCGTCCAGAGGAATAGCGAAAAGGCCAAAGGGGTAGTTCTCCCTGAGATTTTGCTTGCGAGTAGTTGGAAGCTTTGACAGGTCATTGAGGCTTTTTATATCATCTGGGGAAACTCCTGCCTCCTTGAATTTGTTGCGGTAAAATGGAACGCTATTGTAGACCTTCTCTGCGATGCTCTTGAGCCGCCTGAGCTGCAGCTCTTCCAGCTCCTTTCTTTCCATTAGCTCCAATTTCGGTTGCCAGTAATTCATTTTCATACCCTGATGAATTTGATTTTGCTCGTATGATGCTGCTAATGCTACACTGTGCCATGAGAGAAAACGTCAGGGTATATCAATTCTTCCGCTGCAGGAGTTAATCGGATAAGATTGCTTGATTTGCATAAGAGCAGATCTTTTGGGATATATCAGCGCAAAAGGCATAATCCAATTTGTGAAGAACTGATGATTAATAAGGACCTTTGAACCAGTTCGATGTGTACATTTTTGTGTCAGGGCTTTACGTAATCGTCTATTTAAATATTGGATCGATGAACGCAATCCGGAATAATATGCAGCATATATAGCGTATCAGGCAGATAGTCACTTATTTGCATAATTATTCAATGCAGAATGCATTGTTGATGATACCTGCGAGCGGAAAGAGCCGAATTGAATTCCCCAGTTAGCTGAAATGGAGCTTGATGGAGCAGGATCACTATGACCGTAATGCCCCAATGGTGAAGAAGCCTGTTTCAGTAGATCACACTAAAAGATCGCACGGAGAGATACTATGAAAAGAAGCAGAGAAGAGATCTCCTCCCAAATCCTCAAGATATGCCTGGATGGAGCAAATAAAACCAAAATAGTGTATCAAGCGAATTTGAACTTTAGAACCGCAAATTCGTATCTTGATATTCTAATAAAAAATCAGCATCTAATTGAAACCATCCAAGGAGAACAAATATTATATAAAACTACGACAAAGGGCGAAAATCTCCTGGAATGCATCAATAAGATCAATGATACGTTATTCCAGAAGTGAGGACTTGCCTTGCCCCCTTAATTTGTCCACCTGCTCAAATACCGCAACGTACTAACGCTGATCGAATAAGGTGCGAATTGAGCAGATGAAATCGATTAATGCAACGAGAGCTAAATTCTTTGTCATGAAAGCTGAACTCATTGTATATTCAACAATTTGTTTATAACATGAACAAAAGCTAAGGATAGATGATAAGAATTTTAATAGCAGCTAATTCAGTACAGTATTTTTTTCTGAATGGACATAATCGTCTATAATACGGTAAAGAGATTAGGACTGGAATGGAGGAAGACGATGAAAAGAAATAGAAATGAGATCATCTCCGAGATTCTTAGAATTTGCATAAAAGGAGCGCGCAAGACAAAAGTGGTATATCAGGCAAACCTCAACTTCAGAACGGCTGATCCCTATTTGCAGCTTCTCATTAAGAACGATCTGATAGTTTCCAGTCAAGGACCACATGTGGTCTATCAGACGACGGAGAAGGGAATGAGCCTGATGAAAACTATAGATCAGGTCCATAGCACTCTGGCCGAATATCAAGATTCGCTTCTCACTCCGACATCGGCCTAAATTCTCATTTTGGGATAACAATCATACGGCAATCATCATATTGGTACTGCCATCTTTGCAGTATGGCCTATCCCAATGCTTTTATCCTTTTTCTTCCCATCCCTCACTATGCCATCCCTTTCTGTCCATGCTGGCGGCCTCGACCTGAAAAATCCGGTCCTTCTCGCCGCAGGCATCCTGGGCACTACTGGCGCGTCCCTCTGCCGCGCATCACGGGCGGGCGCAGGAGGGGTCGTCACCAAGTCCATTGGCTCTGTGCCAAGAGCGGGCCATCCCGGTCCCTGCATCGTTCATGTGGATTGTGGTCTCATCAATGCCATGGGCCTTCCCAATCCCTCTTATAAGGATTTTCAGACCGAGATCGATGCTGCCAGAAAAGGGGGGGTACCTGTCATCGCCAGTATCTTCGCATCCAGCGCAGAGGAGTTTGCTCAGATCTCTCGAAACCTGGATGCTGATGCTTTGGAGCTTAATTTATCCTGCCCTCATGCCGAGAAGTACGGCAGCGAGCTGGGACGTTATCCAGATCTGGTGGAATCGGTGACCGGGGCAGTGAAGGCAGCCTCAAGCGTTCCCATCTGGGTGAAGCTAACCCCCAACACCGCCGACATCCTGGAGCTGGGGCTTGCCGCCCAGAGGGGAGGAGCTGATGCCGTGGTGGCCATCAACACTCTGAAGGCCATGGCCATAGATATTGAGACCGGCTATCCCATTCTGGGCAACCGCTTCGGAGGCCTATCCGGACGGGCCATAAAGCCGGTGGCCGTTCGCGCGGTGTACGATCTTGCCTCCCGTCTGGAGATCCCGGTGATCGGGGTGGGCGGAATATCCTCCTGGGAGGATGCGGTGGAGATGATCATGGCAGGTGCCTCCGCTATTCAGGTGGGGACCGCCCTTTTGCAGGGCTATGGCATATTCGAGGAGATCACATCCGGCCTGTCTGCATACCTGGAGAGGAAATCAATAACTCTTGAAGAGCTGTGCGGCATGGCTGGGAGGTGCTCATGAGACCTATCGATACCATTATAATGGAAGTCCAATCCGAAACCCCTCTGATCAAGACCCTACGGCTGGACAGGAACCTGGATCCTCATCCCGGGCAGTATGCCATGGTCTGGATTCGCGGACTGGATGAGGTTCCCATGAGCTTCTCTGGACCTGATACCATCACCGTGCAATCGGTGGGTGAGGCCTCCGAGGCCCTCAATTCCCTGGGCGAGGGAAGGAGCATTGGGCTGCGTGGACCTCTTGGCAAGGGTTTTACTCTTCTGGGAGAAAGGATTCTGATCATCGGAGGCGGGGTGGGAACTGCGCCTCTGGCCTTCCTGGGCGAGCAGGCCATGAATGCGGGCATGGAGGTCACATCGCTGATCGGCTATCGCTGCTGTAGCGATATGATATTCCTGAAGAGGTTCCAGAGGCTGGGCAAAACGATCGTCACCACTGACGATGGCTCAAGCGGGATCTGCGGCCGGGTGGCCGCGGGCCTTGAGGCTCTGGACCTTGATGATTACGACCAGATCTATTTATGCGGCCCGGAGCTGATGATGTGGGATGTAATCTCCCGATCACGAGAGCATGCCAAAAAAACTCAGGCCTGCATCAATCGCTACTTCAAATGCGCGGAGGGCATATGCGGATCATGCTGCCTGGATCCGGATGGGCTGAGAGTCTGCGTGGAGGGGCCGGTGATCAGGGCTGATCGCCTTCTAGAGAGCGAGTTTGGCCGGTACCGCCGCGGACCGACAGGTGTCAAGGGGCCCTGCAGGGGATGAAAATCATGGGGGTAAAGAAAGGCGATGAAGAACGGGGATGAAAGATGATGATTGTCAGATTCAAGAAGGACGGCCTTGTCCGGGGCGGCTCGTACAGCATCGAGCATGGAATAGTATCGGGAGGAGAGGTAATTCCCCTGGAGGATGTTGAGCTGCTCATGCCCTGTCAGCCATCGAAGATAATCTGCGTGGGCCTGAACTATGTGGAGCATGCCCGGGAATTGAAGATGAAGCTGCCCGAGGAGCCCATCATCTTTCTCAAGCCCCCTACTGCCGCCCTGAGCCCCGGGGGCGAGATCGTATATCCTCCCTCCAGCCGGCAGGTGGACTATGAAGGGGAGCTAGCGGTGGTGATAGGAAAGAGGGGCAGGAATATCCCGGCAGATGAGGCAGAAGGTCATATCCTGGGATACACCTGCTTTAATGATGTTACTGCTCGCGATCTGCAGCAAAGAGATACTCAATGGACCCGGGCCAAGAGCTTTGATACCTTTGCTCCCTTCGGCCCCTGGATTGCATCGATCGATACCTCAGGCGTTGATATCCAAACTCGGGTGAACGGCGAGACCGTGCAAAAGTCCAATACCTCAGACCTGATATTCGGCGTTCCCAGGCTCATCGAGTTCATAAGCGGCATCATGACTCTGCAGCCGGGAGATGTGATAGCCACGGGAACGCCGCCGGGTGTGGGACAGCTGCATCTGGGCGATCTGGTGGAGGTAGAGATCGAGGGGATAGGCGTTCTCAAGAACACTGTGGTGGCAGCCGACAGGAGTTCATAATCCTTCCCGGCGCAAACGCTCATGCCGTCGAGTCAAAGACCGCCAGCCAGTCGAAGTCGGTAAAGCTCTCCGGCCCCAGGGGAAAGTAGGTGGGATTCTTTGCGCTTCCGGATCGGCGCGGAAGAGAGGCGATCTCATCTGCAGGAAGCCCCTGGCCTTTGCCGGTGGGGATGAGCCGCGCCGGACCAGGAGCAGCAGTCAGCCACGCCTCCAGGGTGCGCTCCTCGGGCTTGCCTATGCCATTGGAATTTGATACGCCCACTACGGTTCCTATGACCGCACAGCCCGAACCCATGATCTGATCCAGGTGAGAGCCTGCCGGCCACCAGGAATAGAGGTCATCCGAGAGAGAATGGGATCGCCTGGGCCAAGATCCAATCTTCCAGGGTGGAATACCCGGGCTCAAAGCCGTCTTTGCGAGATAAGCTATCCATTTGCATGAACCTCCGGCATCTCAAAGCTGCACATTGATATCATAAAAAGGATTTCAGTGGGAAAAGTAATCTATATACCGCTATTTTTTGAATAATTAGATAAACCGTATCATGCAATATGTATATTCTATTTTGATTAAAATCATATATTCAGATGGTAATCCTCAAAGGAGGTAATGAAATGAATACCAGATCATCTCCGGCAAAGCTCTTCTTAGCTATTGCCATAATCTGCAGCTCAATTCAATTGGGTGTGGCAGATGATGCATCGCATGAGACATCGGCAAAGAATGTAATTCTCCTTATCGGCGACGGGATGGGATTTCCCCAATTGACTCTGGCCAGGATCGATAAAGCAGGGGGAAATGTCACCCAGTATGGCTCAGTCGAGCTTTTCATGGACGGAATGGAGCAGACAGGGATGGTCAAGACATCCAGCGCGAATTCACTGGTAACCGATTCTGCTCCTGCATCTTCGGCTATGGCAACCGGTGAAAAGACGAACAATGGTGTTATCAGCCAAAATTCCAGCGCCATCCAGGGAAAGAGAGATGGAGAGAACCTGACCACCATTCTGGAGATGGCTGAAGATAGTGGCCTCTCCACCGGGCTTATCACCACCACCAGGATAACTCATGCCACGCCAGCCGCCTTCTACGCTCATGTGGATAACAGGGATAACGAGAGCGAGATAGCTGATCAGCTCTTCACCAGCGGCATTGAGGTGATTTTAGGGGGAGGTCTGCAGTACTTCACAGGAGAGAATGACACTGATCCACTGGGCAATTATGGAAAGAGAGGCGACCAGAGAGACCTTCTCAATGAATTCGAGTCGCAGGGTTATGCTCTGGTCTATAATGGATCGAGCTTCCAGAAGGTAGATTCCAACACAACAGATAGGCTTTTGGGACTGTTCGATAGCTCTCATATGCAGTACGATCTGGAGAGGCTTTCGGGAGAGGAGAGGAATCCAAGCCTCGCAGATATGACCAGCAAGGCTATCTCCATTCTCTCCCGCAATCCTAAGGGCTTCTTCCTCATGGTTGAAGGAGGAAGAATCGATCATGCAGGACACGAGAGGAACATCAGCAAGAACGTCGCCGACACCTTAGCCTTTGATGAGGCAGTGAAGGTCGCAATGGATTTTGCCTCATTGAACAATGATACACTGGTGATTGTAACCGCAGACCACGAATGCGGAGGGCTGGTCTTGCAGCCGGAGAATCTGGATGTGTATGAGGCAGGAGGCATCAATCCCCTGTTTGCGTCGGGAACTACAAAGACCCAGGGGCCCAGATACGATTTCATAACGGAGATGGAGGAGGCCACCCATACAGCAGTGGATGTTCCCATCATGGCCTCAGGCCCGGGGGCAGAAAAGGTCAGCAAAGGCGTGATAGACAATACACGGATCTTTGAGATAATGAAAGAGGCCTTCGGGCTCTAGGCCTCTTATCATTTTAGATGGGAAGGACGAGGGTGAAAGAATGGTCCTGGCAGTATCATTGATTAAGGTGACGCCTGATCGAGAGAAGGATGCGTATCGCATGATCAAGGAGATAAATGGCATTAAGAATATCTATCATATATTCGGAGAGCATGACCTTCTCATAATTCATGAGGCGGATGGCCTGAGTTCACTTGAGTGAGTAAAGCACTTAGACTACTTCGCAGCCTGCCATTTCCACAAAAGAGCCTAAAAAAAAGCACTTATAATCAAGAAGAATGAGCGGAAATTGCCATTTACCCGCATTTCGCAAGCACATTTGCAAGCAGATCTTTCTGAACAGGCTTGGATACATAATCATCCATACCAGCTTCGAGGAACCTCTCTTTATCCCCCGCCAGAGCGTAGGCGGTAACTGCTATGATTTTCGGTTTATTATCAGGCCACTTCTGCCGTATAATGCGAGTGGCTTCAAGGCCGTCCATCACGGGCATCTCAACATCCATGAGCACCACATCGTAGTGTTGGCGTTCGAGTGCCTGTAATGCCTCCATCCCATTTGCCACGGTATCAGCCTTGTATCCCAGCTTTCGAAGCATCTGCTGAGCAACCTTCTGGCTTAATACGTTATCCTCGGCCAGTAATATCCTCAAAGGATGACTCTGGATCGGCTGACTGGCTGAAGCTTGCTGTACCGGACTCTTGGTTGATTCTTTTTGCAGTATGTCATTCAAGACTTGATACAGCTTTGAGAGCTTGATTGGCTTGGTCAGGTTGGCATGGTTGTGAGGTATGCATTTTCCACTGGATACCAGGAACACAAGCGGTAGAGTCTTGTTATATTTGCGTATCTCCTCTTCTAAGCCACGGCCGCTTATATCCTGCAAATCTACATCCAGGATAGCGATATCAAAATTATCACCTCTGCTGATCCAGTTTAGAGCCTCCTGACCGGATGAAGCAGCCATGGGTATCATGCCCCAATCATAAATCTGTGTGCCCAAGATGCGGCGGTTGGCCTTGTTATCCTCGACTATTAGCACTCGCTTGCCTATCAACTGCAAAGAAACGGCTTCGGTCTGAGGCTCTGATTGGACTGAAGGTGCCCTGATGGTGAAGTGAAACGTCGATCCGACACCTTCCTCGGACTCGGCCCAAATCCTTCCACCCATCCTTTCAACAATCTTCATGGATATGGCCAGCCCCAGACCCGTGCCACCGTACAGTCGAGTGGTTGATGGCTCCATTTGGCTGAATGGTTGGAACAGCAGTTTAATCCTGTCCTTAGAAATGCCTATTCCTGTGTCTTGAACAGCGAAATGAAGTTCATTGGTTCCAGCTTCAATAAGCCCCTGATTTGAGACCGAGAGTAAAACATCCCCTGCGTCAGTGAACTTGACAGCGTTGGAGAGCAGATTGGCCAAGATCTGCCTCAGCCTTGTTGGATCGCCGATAATTGTATCCGGGACATTTTTATCCATCACATAAGCTAAGTTCAAGTATTTCTCGGATGCCTGATATGCCACAAGATCCAGTGCCTCCTCAACGCACTGGCGCAGGTTGAAGGTTTGTTCCTCCAGGACTATCCTATCGCTCTCCATCTTGGAGAAGTCCAGGATATCGTTGATGATTGTTAGAAGTGCATCGCCGCTGGTCCTGACAAGTTTTAAGTTTTCCCTTTGCACAGGGTCAAGGGAATCTTCCAGCATGAGTCCTGTCAGGCCAATGATTGCGTTCATGGGCGTCCTGATCTCGTGGCTCATGTTGGCCAGAAACTCGGATTTAGCGCGTGCTGAAGCCTCGGCCGCATCCTTAGCTATCAGAAGGTTTTCATTAGTTTTTGCAAGCTCTGCAGTCCTCTCATGGACCTTCTGCTCCAGCTCATCCTTGGACCTCCGCAGCTCCTCCTCCATCCGCTTGCGTTCGGTTATGTCGGTGATTGCAGTCCGGATCTGTTTGCTGCCTGGCATCAGTCCGTGGGCGGCTGTGCCCACGATGTGGGCATAGAGTGTAGACTCATCATTTCTGACCAGCATAAAATCACTGGTTTGCTTGACAGAGGTTTCAAGCGTTTTTTTAAGAAAAACGTTGAAGGAAGGCCGGTCCTCGGGGGCAACAAAAAGCCGAAAATTCCTGTGCAGCAGGTTGCGTTCCCCCTGGCCCAGGAGTTCGGCTCCGGCCGGGTTTACTTCCACGATCACTCCTTGCATATCGAGAGTGAATAGCCCTATTGGCGCAAAGTTGTAGAGGTCGGAGTATTTCGTCAAGGCATCCTCCGCCTCCAGCTGAGCGTGCCTTAGACTCTCATTCTGCATCTCCAACTCTATCTGGTGAACCTGAAGCTCATGAACCAGAGATAGCTTATCTCTGCAATTATTTGCATTGGATCCGATTAAGTTATCTTTGCCGTTCCTCAAGAGATCCTCTGCCTGACGGCGCAAGTCTTTTTCAGTCTCCAATTCGTCTTCCTCTTTTGCCATGGTCTTCTTCTCTTTCGTCATGAACCTCGTTATCATATCGTTTAATCAGTACTGACCTTTGCTTTGTGATCAGTTATGTCTTCAATGGCCAGCAGGATAAGATGCTTTGTGGAGTCCTCGCCCCCTATTCTCTGTGCGTTGAGCAGCATCTCCTTGTGACCGATCTTGGGAAAATCGTGCTCCACCAGGAAGTCATCGACCTTGGCGCTCTTGGGCAAAACCTCCCCCAGAAGCTGCCTTAAAGCAGGAATATCCCACTGTCCGGTTCCCAGGTCGTGGATCATCTGTCCCTCAGTTTCCTTGGGCGTGGCCTGGAACATCCTGTAGAAAGAGGGATTGGCAAAGACGACTCTGAGATCGTCATCCAGAACCACTAAAGGCTCATGAACCGTACGGATGATCTCCTCTGCGTACTCGGCACGCATGGTCATGCCATACAGGCTCTCCTCCAACTGCTCTGCATTCCTCTGCTCAGTTATATCCTCCAGGACCTCCAGAATCCGTGCGGGCTTGTGGTCGGAAGTCCAGCCAAGCACGGCCATCCTGTCAACAAACCATCGCCACTGGCCGTCGGAACGCTTTATCCTGTACTCCCTCTGCAAGATATCGCCTTCCTCAGCAGAGGCCAGCCAGCGGTCCCTGTCTACCAGCCTTGAAGCATCTTCTGGGTGGTAGAGGGCCTTCCAGAACTCCTCGTTGGCACTCTCCAGCTTATCCCTGGGATACTCAAGCATCGAGGACGCTGTCAGGCTAACGAACACATTGCGGCGTTCGGCCAGATCATATACGAATATGGCTCCAGGCCACTTATCGATCACCTGCCTGATGAGCGTCTCTTCCTCATGCTCCCTCAGCATCTCTTCTAATTCCTTGAGAGCTGTGACGTCAGAGAAGGCGATCACAACTCCGTCGATGATGTTATCGACCGTTCGATAAGGAAGGATCTTCATCTGATACCAGGACCCATCGTTGGCCTGAACCTGAGCCTCCCTGGTGACCAGGGTCTGCAGAACTTCAGCGACATCCTGTGCCATACCCGTGTAATGGAGCTTGGAGGAGATATCGGTTATGGGCCGACCTACGTCGATTGGCATCAGGTTGAATATTTTTGTCGCATAAGGTGTAAACCGCCTGATCTTCAGGTTGTTATCCAAGAATACGGTCGGAACCTGGGTGCTGTTCAGAAGGTTCATCATATCGCTGTTTACCTCTGTCAGCTCATCGTTCTTGGCCTGAAGCTCGGCATTGAGGGTGGTCAGCTCCTCGTTCAGGGATTGAAGCTCTTCTTTGGATGTGACCATCTCTTCGTTAGTGCTCTGAAGCTCCTCGTTGATCGATTGCATCTCTTCGCTTGCAGATCTAAGCTCTTCCTCCGAGGACTGACTCTCTTCAATGACCGACTGAAGCTGCTCTTTCGTTGCCTGAAGCTCCTTCTCCAGATCTCTGTTGATGGCCTCGAGCCTTGATGCCGATCTTGATGCGGATCTTGATTCTTTCTTGGATGGTCGGGCCGAAAAGGCCTCCGTCGCGTCCTCAAACTGGATCATCAGTAGCCCGGCCAGGGATTTGGGCTGATAAATTGGACTTACTGTCAGGTTGACCAGTTGCCAAGATCCGTTCGTCTTGACCCTGATGCCCTTGGCTTCAACCTTCGTCTTATCGGCCGTCGCTTTACGGATGGCGATTGAAAGCTCTGGCCCCAGACCTTCCCGAACCATGGCGTGGATGTTCAGGTTCGCTTTACCTACTGCTGGTTCCAGGTATTTCCCCGTCCGCCTCGTGGTGTAAATGATGTCTCCATCTCTGTTGATGAGTACCACTGGAGGTGCTACGGTCTGGATGATGAGCTTCTGGGCGACCTCTGTGATGTTGACGTCAATGTCCTTTGGAGCAGCTACATTGTCGTGCATTCTGACTCGGCAGGGCAGGAGCGACGCTGGGAACTCGACAAGATCACCCCGCGCTATTGAAGCCTCTTTACGCTCGAAGATCTTCCATTTTTTGTCCATTGGTTTGAAAAGGTCAGGTAAGCTTCCCATGGACTCAGAAGAGCCCAGGAAAAGGACTCCTGCCTGGTTCAGGCTGAAATAGAATAATGCCAGGAGCTTCTTCTGGGTATCGGTGGTCAGGTAAATGAGGAGGTTGCGACAGCTTAAGAGGTCGAGCCTGGTGAACGGCGGGTCGGTGAGGACGTTTTGGACTGCAAAGACCACCATCTCCCGGACCTCTGATTTGATTTGAAATCGACCATCGTCTTTTTTTATAAAAAACCTCTTCAGACGCTCCTCTGAGACGTCCTGGGATATATTTGCCGGATAAGTTCCCTGGCGGGCCAGGTCTATGGCCTCTTTGTCCAGGTCTGTCGCATAAATCTGGACCTTCAGATCGCCCTTCACATTAGGATCGTCCAGGCACTCTCTAAATAAGATGGCTATAGAGTAGGCTTCTTCGCCTGTTGAGCATCCTACCACCCAGACGCGCAGGGACTCACCATCCTTCTTATTCTTCAGCATCACTGGGATGTGCTCTTTTTTCAGGGCTTCAAATGCTTCAGGGTCTCGGAAAAAGCTGGTCACGCCTATCAGAAACTCTTTAAAGAGAAAGTCGATCTCGTCAGGATTATTCTGAATGTACTGGACATACTGGTTTATATCGGTGATTTGATGAACGGTCATACGCCTTTCAATGCGGCGGCGAGTGGCATTCTCCTTGTAGAGGCTGAAGTCGGCTCCTGTCTTGAACCTGACCAGCGAGAATATCTTCTGGAATGGGTCGAAAGTCTGCCCTTCCCCGCGAGACGGGGGAGCGGGCATTACTCCGGTCACTTTGTAGAGGTGGTTGACATACCCCAGCAGCTTCTCGGGCAGCTTGCTTGCCGGAGCCACATAATCGACCAGACCGGCGTTGATGGCACTCTTGGGCATGGCATCGTACTTGGATGATGCCGGGTCCTCTACCATAACCATTCCTTGTTTCTCTTTGATGGCTTTCAGGCCAAGGGTGCCGTCAGTTCCCATTCCTGAGAAGATGATGCCAATTGCCCTCTCGCCCTGGTCATCGGCCAGGTGTCTGAAAAAGAAGTCGATTGGCATCCTAAATCCCCTGGCCTGGGAAGGCTCGAGCAGCTGAAGTATTCCGTGCAGTATAGACAGGTCCTTACCAGGCGGGATCACATAGACGGAGTTGGGCGGGACGTAATCCCCGTCCTCCGCCTGAGATACCTTCATGGCCGTCAAGCGTTGGAGCAGCTCGGGCATGATGCCTTTATGAATTGGATCGAGGTGGGAAACAACTACAAAAGCCAGTCCTGTGTCTGCCGGGATATTCTTGAAGAACTCCTCAAAAGACTCCAGAGAGCCAGCTGAGCCGCCCATTCCCACGATGTAGAAGGCTCTATTTTTTCCAGCCTCAGGAACTCGCGGCTGCGACGCGGATGGAAGTTTCACTGAACTGGCATCTTTTTTATCTATATCGTTTAGTTCTTCATCATCTGGGTTCATATCGGGTTCTCTCTTTTCTTGCAGCCACGCCTGGATCGTTGTCTTTTGCTGCCTCTTACTCTGCCAGACCTCGTTACGCTCTTGCAGAACTTTTCGCCTTAAAGGGGAAGCGCACGTCTCAGGCTGTAGAGCATCCGCACTGCGGTTCCGGATCACAGCTGAAGGCGCATACCCGCATTGCTTTCTCCAATAGCTCAGCAAATTCATTATCTATCATTTAAATTGACATCTTCTCCATTATTTATTGCGTTGATTATATCGAGCTCTCATATTCAGCATTCTCCACTGGAGCGCACATTTTGAGATCAATTGAATCGTCGATATTTCAAGTTATTGTTCAACCACATGCATTATCTTTCGCATCCGGTAATTTTATAAAATATACATGCTCCCGTCCATAAAAAGTCGAAAAAATCAATATGCTGAGATTCATACGTGGCCTCATAATACCTATTTCAACTATATTCGCGATACAAAACCAACTTAAAGACATCAGAAAAAGGTATAATGCGGGGTACGGGATTCGAACCCGCGAACTCCTGCGAGACAGGATCTTAAGTCCTGCGCCTTTGGCCAGCTTGGCGAACCCCGCAACCATATAAGGCCGCCGCTTACAATAGGACATGATGGATAAATAGTTTCCCGAATGATCTCAGAAAAAAGGAATATTATCTGTTTAGAGGCAAAGGGGAGGCCCATGTGGGCTTACCTTTGCCGATATAGCATCAGGGATCGGCAATGAGCCAATGGCCCAAAGCCTATTCCAGTGCTTTTACTCTCTATTTGCCATATCTTGATAGTATTTATCTATCCGTATTGCTCATTCCGGAGGCAGAACCTGCTCGCCCGCTGCTGCCGCCTCGCCCTTGACTATCTTCAGGCTGTTGATCAGGTTCATGGTCACATCCTCCGGGTAGGTTGAGGATATAGCTACACTTGTTGTGCCTACAGAGACTGGTCCGCACTCGCACTCCTCGCTGTCCAGCCAGTACACGGCCTCAAAGATCTGGGTATCTGCTGGAATGCTTGTGATTTGCGGGAAGGGAACTCCGCTGGCTACATATCCTTCCTTTCCATCTATGACCATGTCTTCTACACTGGTAACATTGAAGCCGTTAACGGCGGCATTCAGGACAGTTATGGTCTTTTGCGGAGCGATAGTTGAATCTATAAGCTCCTTGTACTCGGTTATGACCACCCTTGCCCAGGTGGAGTTGTCTGTTACTACCTGCAGGCCGTAAAATGCAGCTGCATCAGACTCTCCAGCCTCCAGCGGTATCACTTCATACTGCATTTCAGTGTTCATATCGAAAGTAACGGCATACGGTCCAAGCTGACTGCTCTCCGGCGCAGATATTGCCAGAGAGGAGAGCATCAGCACCAATGCAAATGCTAATACTGTTCTCACACAATTCACCAAGCTATCCTTTACTCCTCATCCTAGAAAAGTCTTGCTTTGATATAAATCTCGTATCATCCCTCCAAAAGAGCATTAGTATCAAATAGCGATAATGGGAAACGGATTCATATGAGATATGGCTGTGATGAGTTGGGAATCTACACCATCATCCTCTCTTTGGAAAAGGCGAAGCAGATCTGCATAGGGTCCTTGGGTGAGATCGATTTTGCCCCTGGATACTATGCCTACACCGGCTCTGCCCGGGGGCCTGGCGGCTGCAAGAGGGTGGATCGCCATATAGAGATATTGCAGGGCAGTAGAATCACCAGGAGATGGCATATAGATTATCTCCTCGCTCAGGCGGGACTGGTCGAGGTGTTCATAACCAGGACATCGCGAGATCTGGAATGCAGTATAGCGGAAATGGTAAGAGAGCGTCTTGTGCCCATCAGGGGATTTGGCTCTAGCGATTGCAGCTGCATCAGCCACCTTCACTATGGCAGGGATCTGGTGAGCACGATGGCTGCAGTATCACTCGCTCATTCTCGGGCGGCATCAATGACGTTTGAGCCATCGCGAGAATAACCAAAATTATAAACTAACTAAAATGAAAAAAGGATTATAGAAGAAATATAAGTTCAGCTGATATTGATATATCGGCACTGCTATATATCTAAAAGTATGCATGCATCGCCCTTTTTTGACCAAACATCCGAAACCCATTTATAGATTGAAATATAAAAAACACTCAAAAGGGAAATAATCATAATAAATTAGCAGGGAACCAAAGTCACAATCTATTGAAGGGATAGATTAGATACAATAAGGGAGTAGTTGAATGAGGAGGAGCTCCAAGCTCAGACTACCAAGGGGGAAGCGTAGTCCAAAGGCAAGCCCTATGATGATGGGCATCGCCATATTTCTGGTTATTCTAGTTCCGACCATATTCTATCTTTTTCCCACAGGAGAAGATACTAAATCCTCCATTATTGAGAATCCCTCTGCCAGCTCCCCGGCAAGAACCGAAAAAGAAGATCCTCAAAGCAGTTCTTCTGAGCCGGTGTTAAGGATTGCCTCCTCAGACGTCTCCCTGCTGGCAGTGGTCAACTCCAGCCCGAATCTATCCCAGGTCCACCTGGAGAACAACGGCATCACAAAGCTTCATAGGATCAAGGTGACGGATCGGGATAGATCCCTGGGCACCCTCTCCGAGCTCGACCCAGGGGAGAAGAAGGTCCTGTCCATAAGCGGCAGAGTGGAAAAGCTATCGGTCTTCGCTCTGGACCCAACCGACCTGGAGATTCAGGGCCGGGTCAAATACAACTCCACAAAGCAAGAAAAGAATGCATCCGAGGATGTCCTCGGCAAAGAGACGATATTCGATCCGCTTTTATTTTCCATGTCCATTCCCGCCGGTGGCGCCGTTCCGGCGGAGGCGGAAGTACCAATAGCAGAAGAGCCTGTCATTCCAGCCATCCCCCAGAACTCCAGCTCCACTTCTTTAGCTCTGAATATATCAGTAAATAGATCGGCCTGCCTGTCAGGGGAGGCGATAAGCTACCGATGCCTGGCCACAAACATTGGCCAGGATGAGCTCTCCGATGTTCGCATCACCTGCGCGGGCAAGCTCGCATCCACTGGGTTTCTCACTCCGCACAAGGAGCTGGAGCTGGATGGCATTCTGCTGGTCGAGAATAACACCAGGCTCCTGGCCGAGGCCAGCGCCAAGGATGGCAAGGGCAATATCTATACCAACAACACAAGCATCGATATCCGCATGATCTCCCCTCAGATCAACCTCCTTCTGGAGGCTCCGGAGCTTGTTCACCGGGGGGAGAACGCCTCCATCCTGATCCGGATCGAGAATAGCGGTGAGGAGAATCTGACCGACCTGAAGGTCGATGATGGATTCGGAGAGGTGGCCAGGATTCCTGCACTCGCGGCAGGAGAGGCCGAGACAGTGCAACAGAATAGGACGATTCTCCACAGCCGGCCTTATGAGGTCATGGTATCCGCCCGGGACGAGGTCGGAGGAGAGGTCTATTCCAGCCGGAGCCAGACGATTGCAGTGATGAACTCCTCGCTTGAGATTCAGAGCGAGAGCACGCAGGTGGCCACATATCCCGGAGAGCCGGCAGAGGTGACCTGGATCCTGGAGAACACTGGCCAGGAGACTCTATTCAATGTCACGCTGCAAGGGAACGGAACGGACTGCATTCTGCCCCAGATGCTCCCGGGAAGATCGGTACGAATGGCAGCCATCTACAGCAAGAATGACAGCACCTGGATCAATGTCACCGCCCGGGGAATGGACGGCCGCGGCTTTGAGACCACTGCCAATGGAAGTGTGCTCTTAAGTGCAATTAAGCCTGGGATCAGCCTGAAGGTCATGCCCGAAAAGATCGAGGCTGCACCAGGTGACGAAGCAGAGATCAGCTGTCTGGTCACCAACTCCGGCGAGGACCGATTGAGGGAGGTGGTCCTCACCCTGGATGGCGCAAGGCTCAGCTCACTGGGCGATCTTGAGCCGGGAGAGTTCAGAGTGGTCCAAGCAAGGCCGCTCATTGAGGAAAACAGCACCTTGCAGTTTGCCGTTGCTGGAGAAGACTCCCAGGGAGAGGTCTGGTCCGACCGGATGGCAGTTGAGGCGATGACGGTCACAACGGCGATCAAGGTCTTTGCAAGCGCCTCGCCCTCGGCCGTGGCCCCCGGAGGCACGAGCAGCATCACCTGCACCGTGGCCAATATGGGAAGCGTGCCACTGTACAGCATCTTCGTCATAAGCGAGAGCACCGGACCCCTGGGAAGCATAGACTTCCTCTCCCCCAAGCACCAGAAGACGATCACTGCGAAAAAGTCGATCAGCAGGGGAGGAGAAGACACCATAACCGCCGAGGGCTTCACCATGGACAGGAGTTCGGTGCGGGGAGAGTACAATCTGAACCTGGTCTTAGTTGAGGGCGCATCTGCTGAAGGGAGTGTCAAGCCATCGGACGATTACCCAGACTATAACGTCAGGATGGTTCCGGCTCGCGTCAGCTATGGAAACAGCAGCCTGCCCTTCAACCTGCCGGAAGAGAAATCGACCATCACTCAGGTATCTGGAAAGATGGCCAGAGATCTGGAGCAATCCGCTAAGAAGTCCGACAACGCCGTGGTAGAAGGGGTCTCAAACCTCCTCCGTTATGTGGAAAATCTCTTGGGCATCTCCGACATTGTGGGAGATGATAAGGGTGCGACAAATGAGTCCGAATCTAAGGAGAAGGACCAGTCTGGCCAGGAGAACTATGAGCTGAGCATCGAGGGGGTGAAAAGCTCTGAGCACGGGGCGATTGCCATACTGGACGTGAACGCCCAGCCCAGCCAGCCGGCTGCAGAGGAGGATGTCAAGGTCACAGTTCACATTAAGAGCCCATCTCCAATAACGGATGCCTCTGTGAAGTACGGGCTCTCTGATGCACCATTGACCAGACAGAGCATGAAAGGAATAGACAGGGTATACGACACTGAGATGGTACTCGAGTCGGGAGATGAGATGGATGGATACTGGAGCAGCACCATACCCGGCAGATCGGCAGGCACCTATATGCCGCTCTCAGTTTGGATGACCGATGGATCGAGCACTGCTGAAGGCGGTCCTTATCTGATCCACTGGAGCACTGTCAATGTCGCTCCTGATGCGAAGAGAGAGGAGAGCACCTCCTCAACACTTAATAAGAAGCTCTTCATTGAGTCCTCATCGGTAAAAGGCGAGGGGGAGGTCTCGATAAAGGACAACTTCAATGGAATAGCGATGAACTACAATGAGAATATGATGGGCAGCGGATCGATATCCATGGAGAGCCAGAGGAGCATTGAGAGAAGGCAATCAATAGATAACTTCACCGAGACCAAGGATCTGGTTTTCACTGGCGGCAGCCTGAAAGGCCACAAGACCGTCGAATCGCCAAGGTTCGATGGCGGAATGGGTGCATCAGTCAGCGAGAGGTACAACCTGAGTCATGTGGACCGGTCTGAGAGCTCCAGCATATCCAGCGCCGGCTATGCCAACAACTCCCTGAACTTCAAGACCGAACAGGCCTTCAATGGGACCTGGAATATCCAGACCAAGTATGCCAAGCTCTTCAAGAAGGTCAAGGCAGATCAGCAGTATAAGGGCTCCTTCCAGACGGAGAAAGATATTCAGTTCAAGGATGGCAAGTGACTGCTCCCCGCCCTAAAGAGCGGGGCTTCCACGGCTTCCTGTGCCGACAG
>WOYM01000039.1 GCA_011620785.1 Methanothrix sp.
AATGATAGTAAGATACAGGGCGGCTACGAAATTACAGCATTTTCGGGACACTACCTCAATTTGAGAAATCAACTTGAGCGAGAGGATCGATCCATTCAGAATAGAATGATTTGCTAGAATTAAGCCGAATTTGATAAAAAAACATTGAATCATCTCCCAATCTAGTTTGAATGCGCCCGAAAAAAACCAATGCATATTGCCAGAATCCAAATCGTCATATGCCATAAAGATGAGCTCATGTTGCGAACGCGCGGCGTTCAAAGAGTTGAAGAGAGTGGTATAAATATGAAGAAAATAGCTGTTGTATCCATTCTCCTGCTTTTTGCAGGAATGGCATCGGCACTTGGACAAGTCGGATCATGCATCTGCCCGGGCGGTATATCCTGCGGGCCTTCAGAATGCTTGCAAAACTGCACCGGAACCTGTGCTCAGGGAGAGAGCTGTGCATCCTCCTGCGCTGCCAGTTGCCCTATCGGCAATTGCGCATCAAAGCCCCTTGACCAGGGCTGTGCGATCTCCTCCTGCTGCAGTGCAACAGGCAACTGAGATCGCCCGATAGGCTCGATTAACCAACTTTTTTTCTTGAAGCATTTTGCCGCATTGCTATTATTCATATGGCCTGACTGCCATTTCCTCAACAGCACTCGCGAATCGATTGAAGGCGTATTTATGATGATGAATGCTGAGATCAAAGCGCTGCTGGTGAGCATCGGCAGCGCTGATATCGATGAGGAGCTCTTGAAGGAGGCCGTCAGAACCACCAGACCGAGCGCGGGTCCCGGAGCCGGCATTGAATCATTCTTTTTCAAATCCGGCGGCCATAGGGTGAGGCTGGCGGCAAATAAGAATTCTCCGCTCAAGGTGATCAGATGCTGCAACGATGTCATGCTGATCAAGGACGGAAAGCCAATAGTCTTCGGCCGCCTTGAGCCCGCCCTCAGCCATTGTCCTGAGCAGGCATATCTTACCATTAGTGGCAGGTGCGTTTATGACTGCAAGTTCTGCCCGGTTCCTAAACTCGCCGGGGAGACAAAAGAACGAGAGGAAATACTCCAGCTTGTGCAAGAAGCCAAGAGGACAGGGCAACTCAGAGCCATATCCCTCACCAGCGGAGTGGAGAGCTCAGCAGAAGAAGAGTTAAAAAAGGTAGTATCCGTTGTATCAGCCTTGAGAGCCAGATATGATGTGCCCATCGGCGTTTCCGTCTACCCGACAGAAACCTCCTCCGAAGATCTGAAGCAGGCTGGTGCAACTGAGATCAAGTATAACGTAGAGACCATGGATTCTGAGATCTTCTCCAGAGTCTGCCCGAGCTTATCTCTCGATCATATCCTCAAGTCCCTGGAGAGGGCAGTGCCCATCTTCGGAAGGAATAGAGTTTCCTCCAACTTTATTCTGGGGCTGGGCGAGAGTGATGAATGCGTTTTAGCAGGCGTTGCCAAGCTTGCGGATATGGGTGTGATACCTATTTTGAGGCCTATTTCGCCGCATCCTTTGAGGAGTGGAGATATCGATATAAAGCGGCCCTCTGCCGATAGGCTTCTCTCGCTTAGCAGGGCGACGAAAGCGATTTTGAAGGAGCATGATCTGAGGCCGGACATGGCCGAAACAATGTGTTTGCCATGTACAGGATGTGATATTACCCCTTATCGAGATGTATAATCCAATTCAATAAATAGAAATAAAGGATTTAAAAAGTGGATTCAGGAGGTAACCACCTCCGAAATTGAGCCCTCGAGGTTTAAGCTATAGAGGCTCTGGCGGGCGTCCCGAAATGAGAACATCTCCAAGAGCAGGTTTTATTCCTTCAGCCGGTTCAATGCATATCTGACCGTCCGGGCAGGAAGATAGGTCTTGGTTACGATCTCCTTTTGCGTGAGGAGGCTCTCTGATTCCAGCAATTCGGCAATGCGCCTGGCTGAGGCCGGCAGGCGATCCAGGTTAGGATTATGCGGCGAATGACTTGCGCCGGCAAAAACGATCCCTCATTTATTGTCTCACCGATCACAATTGTTAACTGGAGTGATATTTAAGGCTAACCTATCAGGCAAAAACCCAGGTATATTGAATGTCCAAATCCCTCGATCGCAAGTCTCATTTAAGCGTCCTCAACAGAAATTCCGAGCGCATTCATCCGGCTCCGGATCTCATCGGCAAGCTGCCAGTCCTTCTTCTCCCGCAGCTTTTGCCTGGTAAAGATCAAGAGGTCAGCAAGCTTCTCTGCTGCATCAGCCTCTGGCTTCCCCTGAGCTGCTCCTGCAGGAGAAAAGATGCTCAATCCTAAAACCTCACCCGCTCGATCAAGAAACTCTCTTGCCTCCTTCAAGCCCTTCTGCGATATCCTTTCCTCATTTATGCGCCGATTGATGTCCCTTATAAGGTCAAAGAGGGTGCGTAAGGCATACGGAGTATTGAAGTCATTGTCCATATGCTCCAGGAACTGCGCTTTAGCAGCAGCCACGGCTGGATCGCTGTATTCAGCCCTTTCAAGATCCTGGTTTTCATCATCATCGACTTCAATGCTCTCGTCGATGATCCTGGCAGAATGTCGCAGCCTCTCCAGGCTTCTTTGGGCCTGCTTTAGAGCATCGGGCGAGAAGTCGATGGGGCTGCTGTAGTGGGAGAGTAGAACAAAGAGCCGGAATGCCTGAGCATCATGCACCTTCAACATATCCCGGATGGTGGTAAAGTTCCCCAGGGACTTGGACATCTTCTCTCCATTGACATTAAGAAAGCCGGTGTGCATCCAGTATCTGACCATGGGCTTTTTTCCCGAGGCCGCCTCCATCTGGGCAATCTCAGCCTCGTGATGGGGGAATATAAGGTCCATGGCCCCGCCGTGAATGTCGTACTGCTGCCCAAAGTAGGTTTCAGTGATGGCTGTGTCTTCGATGTGCCAGCCGGGCCTGCCCTTTCCCCAGGGAGAATCCCAGGCGATCTCATCGTCAAACTGACCGGACCGTTCAGCATGACCGCTGCCCCCATCCTCGGTTTGCCTCTTTTTCCATAAAGCGAAGTCACCGCTGTTCCTCTTGGTCGGGTCCGGCTCGATTCTGTGCTTTTTCAGATCTTCGGCGCTCTGATGAGACAGCTTTCCGAAATCCGGGAAAAGGGACTCGTCGAAGTAGATCCCGGTCTGGGTCTCATAGGCAAAGCCCAACTCCTTCAGCCTCTTTATCTGGGAGATGATCTCCGGGATGTGCTCTGTGGCCCTTGCATAATAGTTCACATTGGTGACACCTAGAGACACCATATCTTCTAGGTACCTCTGCTCGAATCTCCTGACAAGTGTGCGGGGCGAGATTCCCTTCTCAGCGGCGCGAGCGATGATCTTATCGTCGATATCTGTTATGTTCTGCAGATAAAAAACGCTGTAGCCCCGGTACTTGAGATATCGGGCTACCACATCAAAGGCAATGTAGGTCCTGGCATGACCAATGTGAGAATCGTCATAGACTGTTGGACCGCAGACGAAGAAATTGATCCTTCCGCTGTGAATGGTCTCCAATCTCTCTTTCTCTCGGGAGATAGTACTATAAATTTTCATGAGGCCGGGGTTGGGAGTCGAACCCAATTCTCGCGGTCTGCAGCCGCGCACTTGGCCGGTCAGTCACCCCGGCAAGCCTCTTGTTGCTCCAAAAATACCCTAGCTTTAGGATGAACTAAAAATCTATGGATTGAGGCAATCATTCTCTTTAAATCAGCTAATTTAGATAATGGGTTCATTAGTTTTTTCTGCTTATAATACTCCAAAATCTTGCATCTAGGATTCGATAAATCATCTACTATCTTTATCTTCCTGACATTTTTCTCAGCAAAAGCTAAATAACCTGGCCGAGACTACTTGGATCGATGTTCTCTGCCCGGGATGAGTACCATCTCATCAATAAAGAGCTTGCTGCACTGGTGAGGGACCTGCCCGATTCCCCTCTGGGGGAGATACTGAGCTATGTGCTCTCCGCACCGGGAAAGAGGGTCAGGCCGCTCATTCTTATTCTCTCTGCAGAGGCTCTCGGCACCCCTCCTGCCCAGTCCATAAGCGCTGCTCTGGCCATTGAGCTGGTCCATGCTGCATCCCTGGTGCATGACGATATTCTGGATCATGGCATAGAGAGAAGGGGCTCCCCCAGTGCTCTGGAGCGTTTCGGTCCTGAGGCTTCGCTCCTGGCGGGCGACTGGCTCATCTCCAGGTCGATCGACCTGATATCCGGATACAGCCAGCCGGTGATAAGGGCGTTCTCCCGGGCCTGCATGGACATGTCCGAGGGGGAACTGATGGACCTCTCCTGCGCGGGCTCGCCTGAGGATTACTATCAGTGCATATCCAGAAAAACGGCCTCCCTCTTCTCCGCCTCGGCCAAGATCGGTGGGCTGATCAGCGGGGCAGGGGAAGAGGATGTGGCCAGGCTTGAGAGCTATGGGCTGCATCTGGGCCTGGGCTATCAGGTCCTTGACGACCTGGAAGAGTTCCTTGGCCTGGATCAGGGGAAGTCCTCCCAGAAGACCTCGGTCACCCTTCCCAAGATCTATGCCAGCCGGAACTCTCGTTCAGCTTCTCATGATACCGATTCTGATACTGGTTTCGATGCTGGTTCTGACATTGGATCTGACACCGCCAACGTGGTGCAGATGTGCATAAAAGTCACCGATGATCACTGCAACCAGGCCAAGCGTGCCCTCCAGGCCCTGAATGGAGAGGAGGAGAAAAAGCTCCAGCTCCTGGAGATCGTAGATGAGATGACCTGCCGGGGACTGCAAAGATGCAGATCGCAAAAAAGCCTCTGCTGAAGATCGAGGCCTCGGCTGAGGCAAAAGGAATCAGGCTCTCTGCCCGCGGCCCGGCAGCCCTTTTGGCAAAACCCATAATCGACCAGATCAATAAGGTCTTTGCAACGGAGAGGCCCATCAGCTCCGGCCCGGACCGATTCATCTTCTCCACATGGATTCCTCCTGCTCCAAGCCTGGCCTTCGACCGGATGCTGAATGCCCAGGTGGGGGCGATGATCCGCCGTCCGGTGCCCGACCAGTTCTCCATTGCGGTAGTGAAGGCTTGCCCCAACGATTGCCTGCACTGTTCCGCCCCCTCCCGTCAGGGGGAGATACTCTCAAGCGACGTGATCAAGGGGGCGATCTGCCAGGCCCTGGATATGGGCTCATATCTGGTGACCTTCGACGGTGGAGAGCCCATGCTCCGCAAGGATCTGCCCGACCTGGTTTCTTCCGTCGACCAGCGGGCCATAGCCACCAGCTTCACCAGCGGCTACCACTTAACTTTAGAGCTGGCCAGGCAGCTGAAGGAGGCGGGACTCTATGCGGTGAGGATAAGTATCGATAGCCCCCTCGAGGAGCAGCACGACCGCTTCCGGGGGCGCAAAGGGGCTTTTCAGGATGCTTTATTCGGGGTTCGCAATGCTCTGGAGGCGGGCCTTTTGGTGGACCTGTTCATGGTGACCTCCCCTCATAATATCGATTATCTGGAGGATGCATTCAGTCTGGCTGCGGAGCTGGGGGTGCAAGAGCTATCCCTCTACGAGATCGTGGCTGTAGGCCGCTGGGCAACCCACGAGGATGAGGTGCTGGATAGAGATGATGTGACCAGGCTGGAGAGGTTCCACAAGGAGAAGAACAGAATGGAGGGGCCCAGGGTCTCTGCACTGCCGTATCTGTTGAGCCCGGAGATGTTCGGCTGCTTTGCCGGGAGAAGATGGATTCATGTGGACGGGGACGGAGTGGCCCTGCCCTGCGCCTATATGCCTCTGGGCTTCGGAAACATCAAAGAGAAGAGCCTGGAGGAGATCTGGAAGGAGATTACCCGCTACCCCTGGTTCAAGGGGAGGTGCTCCTGCCAGATGAGGGACCCCGGATTCAGGGAGGCGCATAAGGGGATACTGGGGAAGTAGGTCGAATTCCGGGCGAAATGAAATTTAATATTATCAATGAGAAAGACGATGAAAGCAGATATGTGACCGAGTATCCTGGCCTCCCAGGCTGCCTTTCCGAAGGAGCTGAGCTTCGAGCCATGTTGGAAAATGTATTGGCTGATGTAGATATGCAGTGAAGAATCACCGAAACATCCGATCCAAGGAACGCCGGAGATTGCAGAAGGCAGGAGGTCGATATTTGGGCACTCGATCTTCCATGAGAACTCTTAGAAAAATAGCAGGCCGAGAGACACGGTTCATGACTGCTGTCAACCATAAGGTATCCAAGGATCTCATAGAATTTGCCATAGATAACGGCGTTTCGGCAATCGGCATGGAAGATTTGACGGGCATCAGGAAGAGAACGGAAAACAAAGTCTCTACCGAATTCAGGTACGAGCATAGCAGTTGGGCATTCAGGCAACTACAGGCTTTCGTGGAATACAAAGCCAAAGAAGCCGGGATAGCTGTAATCTACGTAAATCCTGAATATACTTCCCAAACTTGCCCCAGATGTAACCACATCAGCCGAAATAACCGCTGCGGTGTAGCCTTTCGGTGCGAAAAATGCGGTTACGAAACCCATGCCGACAGAGCTGGTGCTATGAACATAGAGCACCGAACACGAGACTTGAGGTATATCCTGGAGGCTCAGGGCGGTAATGTCAGCCCGCCAGACGCGACACGACTTTTTGCGTGGTCGCAAGCCGCGCCCTTCAGGACGCGGTAGTTGACCTCAGATATTGCTGATGGCCTGGAAAGAAGCAGGAGGCTCTAATTATATTTGACTATATTATCTCAGATTCGATAAACGGGGCATCTGCCACCGACCGGCAGACATTGCCGAAGTATGGCTCTCTCCTGGAGTTCGCCATCCGCAGCAATTCCTTGACCCTCCCCGGGTCGAAGCTATCGATCTTGACCAGATTGTCGCTTCTTAGCAGGCAGGGCTTGATCTTGCCATCCGAGGTCACCCTCAGCCGAGTGCAATGGGCGCAAAACTCGGTGTTGTCCATCGGCCTGACCACCTCCACCTCTGCTCCATCCAGGAAATACTTCTTCCTTCTGTGCATCTCACGGGTTAGGATGGAATCCGCCCTGGCAGCAAGGCTCCTCTCGATCCCCTCAATGTCTCCGGATATTCCCTGGCCTTGAAGGTCCAGGAGCTCAATCAACTGCAAGATAAGCCCCCTCCGGCGGCAGAAATCGATCATCTCCGGGACCTCCGACTCATTCCTCTTCAAAACCACAAAATTCAGCTTGATGGGCAGGAGATCGGCCTTTCTGGAGGCCTCAATCCCTGCTATAACCCTCTCCAGATCCCCTGGCCTTCCTCCGGTGATCTGGCAATACCTGTTCGGCTGGAGGGAGTCCAAGCTGACATTCACCCTGTCCAGACCAGCCCGGGCCAGAGCCTCCGCCCGCTCGGCAAGCAGGATGCCATTGGTGGTTATAGATATGTCCAGGCTCTGGGGAATACGGGCAATAATAAGATCGAGGTCCTTTCTCAGCAGAGGCTCTCCGCCGGTGAACTTCACAGAGCGCATCCCAAGCTCCGCTGCCGCTTTGGCAATGCTCACCACCATCTCTCCTGGAATCTCGCCACCTGGCAGTAGCTCTCCCTCGTGATGGCAGTAGATGCACCTCAAATTGCATCGAGGGGTGAGGGCAATTCGTATGCCTGTGACTTTGCGGCCATAAGAGTCCACCATTTGACCGGCCATTACGAGCAGTCCATTATGCTGCTAGTATTAGAACTCTCTTCTGCAAGGTTTCTTATATATTTTAATATTCTATCTCGCCCAGGCTGCGCTTGAGATAGCTGAGCAGGGTCATGGCGATTATTATGCAGATAGCAAAGCCACTGAGCAGCTCATCCCAGGGATGTCTGTTCTCGGAGAAGGCATAGATTACCCCCCCGGAGAGAAGGGCCAGGATCAGAGTGGCGATGATGGAGACCAACATGGACCACATGATGGACCCCACCTCGTAGCGCTCGAAAAACGAAGCAGAGAGGACAAAAGCGATTGCCGCCAGGATCAGGGTAATGGATGCAGGCAGTCCAGGCCCGAAGCGGAAGAGCTGGATCAGCCCCAAAGCTAAGGCCATCATCACCACTGCCAGCAGTCCTGAAGCAAGAAAAGCCTTCAGGATATAGTTGTCAAAGCGATACTCCATCCAGATCACCATTTATCAAGTATGTATTGAAATCAGCATATGCATATTGCGTTTTGCCTCTTTTCAATTCGACCTTTGGATCTCTGCATCAAGCTCCATCATGACCTGCTTATACTCCCGGTTTAGCCTTTCAGCCTTCTCCTCTGCTCCATCCATTACCTGGGAGCGGCCCATCATCTCCAGCTCCCGGCTCAGCTCCGAAAGGCGCATCGCCCCCACATAGGCGCTGCTGGACTTCAGGCTGTGAGCTGCGGTCTGCAGCCCTTTTGCATCACCGTTCTCCACCGCCTGTAGGATCGCTGCAATCTTTTGCGGTGAATGCTCCAGGAAGAGGCCACCCACCTCAGCAACGATATCAGGATCGCCATCATCCTGCAGTTCCCTGAGGCTGGCAAGCACCGATCGATCCAGTGCATTGCCAAAGACTTCATATCCTTCTGTCATTTTTCAGCCCATCCTTGCAATCTATTAGATGCGTGTTTGCGTATTTCTTACTATTTATTCTTATCTTCTTTCAGAATATTGAATTGTGAATTCCTGGCGGAGAATCAATCCAGCAGCACCATGCCAAAGAGAACAACCCTCTCCGAATAGGACCTGATCACCTGGGGACTGTATCCGGCATTCTCCAGGGTCTTGAACACATCCACCCCGCAACCCTCCATGGAGGGCCTCATCCGGTCCTTATGCCGGCACTTGAGAACGTCCAGAGGATTCATCTTCTCCCCTCTCTCCTGCATCTCCTCGGCCACACAAGTCTCGCAGAAGGTGCAGGGCAGGGCATAAAAGCCCAGAGCTTTGTAATAACCCAAGAGAAATGCCCTGGTCTCCAACTGGTAGACGGTATCATGCAGATGATCAATGGAGTCCCAGAGGTAATGGTGGAGGTGCCTGGGGTCGGTCCCTGGTCCCGGTTCCGCCAGGAACCTGGCCAAAATAGCCGTCTTGTACTCAGATAGGACCCTTCTCATCTCCTCTGGAGACGGAGCGAAAGGCGGGCAGCACAGGTGCTTTCCATAGGCCCGGCAGCCGTATCTGCACTTCAGCCTCACCCAGTCCGCGACGATTATTGCATCGGAGGAGATGGGACGGATATCCGGATGGATCGATTGCAGCTCAAAGAGAATGCGGTCCCGATCCTCATCATTCATATGATCTGCCTCCTTTTTTATTTGCATTGCCCCGTTCTCTATTCACTTATCCGTTATCTGCGCCCGGCTCAGCCCTTCTTTTGCCGGACCACCAGCACCGGCCTGTCCGACCTCCGGGCGACATCGAATGAGGTGCTGCCCAATCTCATCTGCTTGATCCAGCCCTTTCCCTGGGAGCTGAAAATCAGAAGCGAAGCATCATGCTTTTTGGCGAGTTCCAGAATCTGATCGGCAGGCTTGCCCTTGAGGATATGGACGGTGACCATTCTTTCCGGCTGCTCCAGATCCCGACGCATCAGATTGAGCTTTTCTGCCGCTCTGTCAAACTCCTCTTCTTTGGATATTACATGAGCCAGAAGGATCTCTTTTGTTCCCTCCAGTTCCCCTGCCAGGCCTATAGCATCCTCTGCTGCAGCCGAGAGGTCAGTTGTGACCAGAATCCTGGAGAAGATATCTGGGCAGAACCTCTCCTTATTTGCCTCTTTATCCTTTTCCAGCACTTTGTGGCGGATGATTAATAGATCGGTCTCGCCCTGGCGCAGCACCTCTGTGGATACGCTTCCGAGCAGTATCCCCTCCAGCATTCCCTTACCCTGTGCTCCCATGATTATCAGGGATACATTCTCCTCCCATGCCGTCTTCTGGATGACATCGCCCACAGTTCCTCCGTAAACAAAAACCGCATCCTGCCTGGGCTCCGGCGCCTTAAGATTGACCCCATCCGCCCCACTCATGGGCTCCACTATCACCTTCAGGATGGGCTTTACCATAAGAGAAGCCTCTTTTTTGCAGGTGTTGCTAGCGAGCAGCTTTGCCTCTTCATTGAGCCGAAAAGCCGCCTCGCTTATGATGGCGTCATAGCTCCATCCATTCTTCTCCAGGAGCTTGGGATTGCTGGCATCCAGGACATTGAGAAGCACTACCTCTCTGGTCCCTGGGATCTCCGTTACATATTCCAGCATCTTGCTGGTGTACCGGGAGAAGTCGGTCGGAATCAGAACTTTTTCAAACATTTCCTCTCACCCCTCGCTATTCTCTACTCAGGAATTGTTCATGAATCTGTCTTCGTCAAAATATATCAAAATGGCGATATGTCTGTTGAGGATAAGATCTATTTATACCAATGGCGCATTATAATTTGTTAAGATCGATCGGCTCTTTTGGGCTGATATCGAGTGTGGGATTATGTGGAAATACATCTTGCTAATGCTATTTGCCGTATCTTTGGGCCCGATGAGCCCCGCAGGAGCGGATGGGATCATCATCGTCGATCCACCACCTGGAGTGGACGTGCCGTCTGGACCAGTCTCTAGCGCAAGATTGAGCTGGAGTACAGCCAGATCCTGCCGGTGGAAAACGGCCTGGTTCATTACATCTATCCCTTGAGCACAGAACGTTTCTCCTCC
>WOYM01000055.1 GCA_011620785.1 Methanothrix sp.
GTTCACAACTTTAACCCTAGTGGTATCGGGGAATAAAACCACAGAGTCACAGAGAGCACAGAGGACAACGATACCAGGGGAAACAAGATTGAATGGGATGAAGAAATGAAGATTGAGCGTCTCTGTGAACTCTGCTCAGGGTGTGATACACCCGGTCTACCTGGCGGCCTCTTCACTCACCGCCCTCGACTGTCCAGACCCTCCCATAGTTGCTTGGGATGCTGATCTCCCCCCACTCCCCTGCCCTTGTCTTAAAGCCATCCTCTCCATGAATCTCCTCATAGTAATCGCCTCCCAGCGGGAAGTGAAAGTATGCCTTCTGATCGCTGAGGAAGTAGTTCTCGCACAGCTCCTGGCCCTGCCAGATCAGGGGAATCCCCCTGGCAGTCATGATCGCTATCAGATAGCGCTGGACCCTGTACCAATACCTTCTGTCCCCCTCCTTCAGTAGATCGTTGTCATCCCTGCTGATGGTGCGGAAGTTGCAGACGAACCGGTAGTGGTCGTGGTTCTCAATATACTGCAGGGCGCTCTTCTGGATGGTATCCTCATTGATCGTCTCCTTCGCTGGATAGCCGACAAGGCCCAGCCGATGGCCAAGATGGGTCAGACGGCCCGCTAATTCGCTGGCTTCGGCTCGAGCCACAGCAATGGCAGCATCAAAGGTCTGGTTCTGCCAGGTGCTGCTGCTGTAGGTCTGATAGACCAGATTGGCATAACCCAGTCCCGTGGGTCCATCCCAGTAGTTGGGAACGCAGTCGTACCTGAACCCATCCACGTGATGGGCGGAATCGATCAGCCTCTGCATATCTCTTCTTTTGCCAAACCTCTCGTCCACCCCGAAGTAGCCGATGGGCAGGAATCCCCAGTCGGTGGTGTTGGATATATTGGTGACCGGCATGATCTCTATGCAGTTGACTCCCAGGTCCTGCAGGTATTCCAGATGGCGGGTGGCAGTCCTCATGTCCCCATCTCGAAGGTCTTTGCCGGAACATCCTGAAGGAACTGGTCATTCTCATACCTGAATATAATCTCAATTATCACGACCTCCAAAGTGTTTGCTGGGTTGCAGGATAACGTTCATACTAATAGGGCTCGAGCTACAAAAAATTTTGGCCACTTTTTCAGGCATACTGCAAAGCCTTCTGATAAAAGGAGATGACGTACTCCTTGACCATTCTTCGGGCAGAGAACCGCAGACTTACGCTCTTTATGGCTTCTTTCATGACCTGGACCCATAAATGGGGCATACCCTCGTTATCTCTTTCATAATAGAGTGGGACCACCTTATTCTCTAAAATGTCGTAAATGGCACTGGAGTCCTTCGCATCTTTTTCAGGTCCTTCTGCCCCCTGGAAAGCCCAACCGTTCCTGCCATTATACCCTTCCATCCACCAGCCATCCAGAATGCTCAGTTGCGGAACGCCGTTCAGGCATGCTTTCATGCCGCTGGTGCCAGATGCCTCCATGGGCGGAATGGGATTATTGAGCCATAGATCTACGCCATGTACCATATACTGTGCCAGAAGCTCTCCATAATCCTCCACAAAAGCAATCCTCCCACCCATTTCTGGGTCATGGGCAAAGCTGAAGACTTTCTGCAGAATCCTCTTTCCTGCATCGTCCGCGGGATGGGCCTTACCAGCAAATATTATCTGAACAGGATGCCATCTGTTATTGAGGATTCTCTTCAGCCGCTCTTTGTCAGAAAATATCAGATCAGCCCTCTTATAAGAGGCAAAACGTCGGGCAAACCCAACGGTCAAAGCATACGGCTCGAGGAGAGTGCCTCCTGCAATTACATTTGTTGGATTGACCCGATCTTCGAACCATCGCTTCCTCGTCCTGTACCTTATGTAGTCGATCAGTTTGACCTTCAAGTGATGATGAACGTTCCATAATTCAACATCTGGGATATCCTCTATCCGCTCCCATACTACTTCACTGTCTTGATCCTTCAGCCAATCGGGACCAAGGTATTTATCGAAAAGCAGCTCCATCTTGGGCTCAATCCATGTGGGAATGTGGACTCCATTAGTGATATAGTCGATAGGCTTTCCATCTGTCATCTGAGTCAGCCAGAGGGAGGGCCACATCTGATTTGCCACTTCGCCATGTCGCCTGCTAACGCCGTTATGATGGCCAGCCATCTTGAGGGCAAAGGCTGTCATATTGAATCCTGCGTTTGGGTCAGCTGGATTGGAGCCCAGGCTAATGAAATCATCTCGATTCAGGCCCAATAGCGGATAGTAGCGGCTGAAATATTTGTCCATAAGATAGAAGGGAAAGACATCATGCCCTGCAGGAACTGGTGTATGGGTAGTAAAAATTGTGGTTGCCTTTACCTGGGCAACGGCGTCCTCGTAGCTCATTTGGCCTTGCATCCTTTCCCTGATCCTCTCCAAAATGGCAAAGGCAGGATGACCTTCATTCAGATGCATCACGGAATGCTTGATGCCCAGGGTGCTTAAGACCTCACTTCCGCCAATGCCCAGGACAATCTCCTGCCGCAGCCTCTGTTCGATGTCACCTATGTATAAATGAGCTGATATCCCCCGGTTCCATGGATCATTTCTATCTATATCTGTATCCAGCAGATATAGCGATATGCGACCTATTGCTACCTTCCAGACAGCGACAAATATCGGTGGATCCAGGAATGGGACTTTGATCACAATCTGTTCTCCAGCATCGTTCATAACCCTGGAGATTGGCGCTGAATCTCTGTCGAGAACCTCATCCACATTCTCTTGCCATCCATCGGAGCGCATTCTCTGACGCATATAGCCCTCAGGATACATGAAGCCTACTGCAACCAGCGGAACGGCCAGATCGCTGCACTCCTTAATGTAGTCTCCTGCCAGGAAGCCCAATCCACCCGCATAGAAAGGCAGGGAGTTATGCAGCCCGTACTCGGCTGAAAAATAAGCTATGGGAAGGGACCCAGGATCTCTGATGTTCTCTGCAAACCATCCTGAGCTTGAAGCCAGATCCTCCTGAAACCTGGCCATCACGGATTGATAATGGCTAAGGTATTCTGGATTTCCTGAAGCGGACTGCAGGACATTATCAGAGAGATCTTCAAGCAACTTTATGGGATTGTGATAGCCCTCCTTCCAGGCCTCACGGTTTAGCTCCTTGAAGAGCATCCTGGCAGCAGGATGCCAGCTCCACCAGAGATTGAAGGCCAATTCTTCCAGCCCTTCCAGCTCTTGTGGAAGATGAGCAAATTTTTTTGAGTCGGCTTTTGCCAAGGCAGTTTTCCTCCTTTTGGGGGAACTTTTATTCACATACAGAGAGACTTCTCAGTCTCCAGGACTTTCAGAGTGATCTTTATGACCGAGTCTGGATTAAGGGATATGGAGTTTCCATGAGGTCTATCATTATACCAAATGATAAACTCGTCGAATGAATAAAAAGCTGCCCTGTGCTTGACGTATTCTCCGAAAAACCGTTCTAGCTTTCAGTTCGTCTGAGGGTGCTTCACTCTGGCTAATATGGGCTTGATTCCATATTTTTTGAGATGATCTTTGAATTCACTGTTACACGCCACATTGGTGGGTATATAAAGTCAAAGGTTTCGGGACTGCACAGAAAGTTCACTAATTCGCTAATTATGTTGCCTTATTGCTGCTGGATGCAGACTACCAAAAGTGTTCAATATAACTTGGAGATAAAACTATATGTTGGTGGTGGGGTTGAGTATTGATTCTATCGTCAGTGCCGATGAAGCTAAGAAAGCATCTGTGGCCGATTTGATGAATAATCTCTCATCGAACGAAAACGGTCTATCTACTTCAGAGGCAGGGGCGAGACTCCAACAATACGGCCCAAATGAGATTTTAGAGAAGAAAATCAATCCGTTATTCAAATTTCTAGGTTATTTCTGGGGGACCATTCCCTGGATGATTGAGGCTGCCGCCATTCTTTCTGCAATATTAAGCCGCTGGGAAGACTTTGCCATCATCTTCTTGCTTTTGCTTATGAATGGCGTTGTTGGCTTCTGGCAGGAGCACAAAGCCGACAATGCCATTGAACTTTTGAAGGAGAGGCTTGCACCTACGGCCAGGGTTCAGAGAGATGGGCAGTGGAGAGGCCTCCCCTCTGCTGAACTCGTACCGGGTGATCTTGTTAGAATCCGTTTGGGGGAGATCATTCCAGCAGACATCAAGCTCATTGAGGGCGATTTCCTCCAGGTAGACGAATCCGCCCTGACAGGTGAATCGCTGCCGGTGGATAAAAAAGTCTCTGAGGTTGCTTTCTCCGGATCAATAGTTCGTCAGGGAGAGATGACTGCTTTGGTCTTTGCTACGGGAATGAATACCTACTTCGGCCGAACTGCCAAGCTGGTCGAATTGGCCAAGACCCAGAGCCACTTTCAGAAGGCGGTAGTCAAGATTGGAGATTATCTGATCATTCTGGCCGTAATCCTGGTGACCCTAGTATTCATCGTAGCCACCATGAGGCATGAAAGCCTCCTGCAGACTTTGCAGTTCGCCCTGGTGCTGGTAGTGGCCGCCATACCCGCCGCCCTTCCTGCCGTTCTGTCCGTGACCATGGCGGTGGGTGCGATGAAACTCGCCAAGAAGGAGGCCATAGTGAGCAGGCTGGCAGCCATCGAGGAGATGGCTGGGGTGGATATCCTCTGCACAGATAAGACCGGCACCATAACTCAGAATGCCATTACGGTAGCAGAGGTGGTGCCCTTCGAGGGCTTCACCCAGAAGGATGTGCTGCTTTTTGGCACCTTAGCCTCCCGAGAAGAGGATGGAGATCTCATAGATATCGCCATCATAAAGAAGAGCGAAGAAGAGCAGGTTGAACCAGGCAACTACAAATTGGGCAAGTTCAAATCCTTCGATCCCGTTTCCAAGAGGACGGAAGCCGAAATAGAGGGTCCTAAAGGCAGCTTCAAGACGGCCAAAGGTGCGCCTCAGGCCATTTTCTCATTAGCGGCAACTAGCACCCCGCGAGCCTTGGTTGACCAAAGCGTAGATACCTTCGCTTCCAAAGGCTACCGGGCTCTGGGCGTTGCCAGCACGGACTCCAAAGGAGCCTGGCGCTATGTAGGACTTATTGCCCTTCAAGATCCGCCAAGAGAAGACTCTGCAGAGACCATTAAAACTGCTCAGTCATTGGGTGTCCGCATAAAAATGGTCACTGGCGACCACGTAGCCATAGCCAAAGAGATCGCCAGGATGGTGGGTCTGGGAACCAATATCGGTCCGGCATCGGACTTCATCGACAAACCGGACGAAGAGGCCACAGATATCATTGAAAAGGCAGACGGTTTTGCCCAAGTATTTCCTGAGCACAAATTTAAGATAGTAGAGTTGCTTCAGTCCAGAGGACATATCGTCGGCATGACTGGTGATGGGGTAAACGATGCCCCTGCCTTGAAGAAAGCCGACGCCGGTATTGCTGTCTCGGGAGCAACAGATGCAGCCAAGTCCGCGGCCGCAATAGTTTTAACCAGACCGGGGCTGTCCGTCATCATCGACGCCATCAAAGAGAGTCGAAGGATATTTCGGCGCATGAACAGCTACGCCATTTACCGCATATCCGAGACCATCAGAGTACTGTTCTTCATCACTCTATCAATAATCATCTTCAACTTCTATCCAGTGACGGCTATAATGATAGTATTGCTGGCTTTGCTTAACGATTTTGCCATCATGTCCATAGCCTATGACCGAGCAGAGTATGCGCGCAAGCCAAACCTTTGGGATATGACATCGGTGCTGGGCATGGCTACATTTCTGGGCCTGGTAGGCACTGTATCCTCATTCTTATTTCTTTCCATTGGCATATCCATCCTGCACCTCTCCCTGGATGTGCTCCAATCAATGATATACCTCAAGCTCTCTGTTGCTGGTCATTTTCTTATATTTATAACCAGGACAAAAGGACATTTCTGGTCCTACAGGCCGAGCAATATACTGCTGGCAGCAGTTCTGGGTACTCAGATAGTAGCGACCATTATCGCAGTCTACGGCCTGCTCATACCCCCTATAGGCTGGAGGCTGGCATTATTCGTATGGGCTTACGCCATGGTTTCCTTCGTTTTGACGGACCTCGCCAAGGTCTTCCTATTTAAGCGGATTGAGCGAGAGGTGGAGACCTTGGAGAAGGTGGCAGAGGTTATCGGAAAAGATGTTAGTGGAATTTAGCACCATCGATTTTTATGATTAAAATTATTATAACTGGAAATGAAAACAGGCATAGAGCATTTGAAGCCCACATATAAAGAGCTGTCTACACTTCCCGCCAATTCTCCTGCAGGGAGCTTTGTCAGCCTCCGAGAGCCTTCAGCTGTCGTAAGGAACATGTCCTTTGTCCCCCAGCATGTCAAGGCCTGGATAGATGATCTTCGGCTCCATGCAATGGTCCTGTTCAGCTTGATTGGATGGTCTCTGCAGGTCCCAGCACGGATACTCCTCGATTTTCAGGTACAGCCATGGAACGAATCCGCACTTGCTGCAAGTCGGCCCCCGAGGAGGTCCTTGTAACCAAGGTTCTTGCTCGTAGCCTCGGAAAAACGAAAATGCTCCTTCCTGCTTCTCCTGGACTGAGCCCTTTGACAATGGCTTCCTCCATCTTTAGAGATGCGAGATGCGCATCCTCAAGTTCCTGGTCTCATCCGCGATATATCCGTTATACACACCTCCGAAAAGAGATTGAGGCAGATTGATCATGATCATCTCCCTTCCATCTTCTTCTCCGTCTCTAGCACCTTCAGGGTGATCTTCATCACCGAATCGGGATTGATGGATATGGAGTCTATACCTTCTTTTACAAGAAACTCCGCAAATTCCGGATAATCGCTGGGAGCCTGGCCGCACAGGCCGCTGTGTCTCTTATTCCGTTTGGTTCCCTGGATGGCGAGGGATACCATCTTCTTGACGGCTGGATCTCTTTCGTCGAACTCCTTGGCAAGCAGTTCGGAATCCCTGTCTATTCCCAGCGTTAGCTGGGTCAGATCGTTAGAGCCTATGGACAAACCGTCTACCAACTGGCAGAATTCATCCACCAAGATTACATTGCTGGGGATCTCGCACATGAGATACACTTTTAATCCGTTATCGCCTCTCTTCAGGCCGTTTTTCTCCATCTCTGCCAATACCTTGTTGGCTTCATCCACCCGGCGGCAGAAAGGTATCATTACTATCACGTTGTCAAGACCCATAACTTCTCGGACCCGTTTGAGAGCGGCACACTCCATGGCGAAACCCTCTCTGTACCGCTCATTGTAGTATCGGGAAGCTCCACGGAAACCAAGCATTGGGTTATTTTCCTCTAGCTCGAAGTCCTTGCCACCGATAAGGTTGGCGTATTCGTTGGATTTGAAATCGCTGAGCCGAACAACGACTGGTCGAGGGTAAAAAGCAGCCGCTAAGGTTCCTATGCCCTGGGCGAGCTTTTCCACGAAGTACTCCTTCTTGTCGTTGTAGCCAAAAGTCAGATCATCGATTTCCTTCCTCGTGGCCTCATCCTTAACCTTCTCAGGATGGACCAGAGCCATTGGATGGACTTTGATGTAGCTACTTATTATGAACTCCAAGCGAGCCAAGCCCACGCCGTCATTAGGGATCATGGACGTGGAAAAAGCCACCTCGGGATTGCCCAGGTTTATCATAACCTCTGTCTTGGGCCGAGATAGGTTCGTTAAGCTGATTTTCTCAACATTAAAAGGCAATCTTCCCTCGTATACAACGCCCACATCGCCTTCTGCACAGCTTACTGTTACTTCTTGACCCGTCTTGATCTTCTCCGTGGACCCGTCTGCCCCCACTACCGCAGGAATCCCGAACTCGCGACTGACTATGGCCGCATGGCTGGTCCGTCCTCCCAAATTGGTCACTACGGCCACTGCCTTCTTCATAACTGGCTCCCAATCCGGTGTAGTGGTATTGGAGATCAACACCTCTCCTTCCTGAAAAGAAGAAAGTTGAGATGGGTCAGCTATTATTCTGGCCTTGCCGCTAGCTATTTTCTCCCCGATGCTCCGGCCAGTGACTATTACCGAACCCTTCTGCTCTAAGATATAGGTCTCAAGAACGTCCCCAGATTTTTGCGATTGCACAGTCTCCGGCCTTGCCTGGACTATGAAGAGCTCACCGGTCTTGCCATCCTTTGCCCATTCGATGTCCATGGGACGTTCCTTTCCAAGCTTTTTCGAGTAATGGTCCTCGATTATTATCGCATAGTTAGCCAGAGTCAGAACGTCCTCATCGGATAGACAGAACTTTTTACGGTCTATTTCGGGCACATCCACATTATGAGTCAGAGCCTTTTCCTTGCCTGTGCCGTAGATCATCTTTATCTTCTTGTCACCAAGAGTCTTTCGGATGATGGGTTTGAACCCTTTTTTGAAAGTGGTCTTGAAAACGTAGAACTCGTCGGGGTTCACAGCACCCTGGACGATGTTCTCACCCAAACCGTAAGAACCCGTGATAAAGACCACGCTCCTAAAGCCCGATTCTGTGTCCAGTGTGAAAATAACGCCGCTACCGGCCAGATCAGACCTTACCATCTTCATGATGCCTATAGAGAGAGCGACCTTGAATTGATCGAAGCCTTTGTCTATTCGATAGGAAATTGCCCTATCTGTGAAGAGTGAGGCATAGCATTTGATGCAGGCATCCTCCAACTCTTCGTATCCTCGCACGTTCAGGAAAGTCTCTTGCTGGCCTGCGAAGGACGCTGTCGGCAGATCCTCTGCCGTCGCGGAGCTGCGAACTGCCACGTCTGTGTCTTTGCCGTATTGTTCGCTTAAATTGTCATAGGCGGTCTTTATCTCTGCCCAGAGGTCTTCCGGGATCTTGGCTCCCAGTATAAGCTCGCGCGCCCTTTTGCCTTTCTCTGCAAGCTCCTGCACGTTGCTCTTCTTATCGAGTCCTGCCAAAGTTTCCTTGAGCTTGTCCAAAATTCCCGTAGCCTCCAGCAGGTGCCAGTAAGCTCCTGAAGTGGTGGCGAAGCCGTTAGGGATCTTGACCCCTTTAGATGTGAGATCTTGGTACATTTCCCCTAATGAGGCATTCTTTCCACCTACCGACGGCACATCTTCAACACGTATCTCATCAAACCAGAGGGTGAATTTTCTTTCTTGCGGCATAGTTCCTCCTTAACAAATCAAAGTGAATTAAAGCGATGTTCAGGACAATTCATCCGGCCACACACCATGAACTACTCCTAGGGCCTTATCCACAGAACCGTGAACCCTATCAGCAGGGAACCCACAGAACAGAAGATACGCCTCTACGTAGTTTGGCACAGGTAGAGACATCTGCTCAACAAGCATGACCGTCTGCAATATGGTATAATCGCCCAGCTCGAAGGGTATTATCGCATCCGAGAACAGGAGTTCAAAGATCTCGGGACTTATCGGTCTTTCAAAGCCGGATACAAAGGCCTCCAGTATCTCACTGGTCCAGTCATGCTTCTTTCCGACATCTTCATAGGGGACTATAACCACGCGCCCTGTCTTGGATAGCTGCTCAAGCAACATATCAGGCGTTAGCTTCTTGTCGAAAACGAGGTTCAGCTGATGAACATGCGGCATGGTGGTCGGAACTTTGCTGGCTCTGACCGAGAACTTAACTTCCTTAAAAATCGTCCCTGCGTCCGTTCCCTGGTGGCCAACACCGCTCCCGAACTGAATGGCGTTGGGAGACACCTTGACTATATTGTGAGGATCCCCGCTTCTACGATCCAGGTTTCCGAGTACTGCACGAAGACCAAGAGGTTTTGCAGCCAGGACTGTTCTGCAGAGACCCGTTGTGTTACAACTGGTGCATTGAATCAGCTTCGGAGCAGCCTTGAGAAACCGGTCGTAATTTCCAAGTCCGAAGAAGAACTCTCTAGCGATATCTTCCCTGATCTTTTCGGAGATCTCAACGTTTTTTTTCACCAGATCGTTAAGTATTTCCTCACGGTGGGCTCCTCCCAGTAGTACTGTATTGCAGTCGTGGGCTATGCTAGCCTCTACGTAAGGCAGTTCCTGGCCCTCGGGAGCTCCAACGACTATTACGTCCGATTCTTCAAAAAAATCGTCATAGCTGCCCTCTATCCTGGCCCCAACCTTCTCCCAAGCAGCTCTGTCTTTCTCATCTGTCAAAAAGGCTCTCGCGTCACACAGCCGGATGAACCTATTCAGCATGCTCTTAGCCCTTGCATGAGGACTACGAAGCAGTATGTTCATGTCGCCTGCAATTCCTTCTGCTTCCTTGACCTGATGTATTGCAGGAATGGCTCTCTTGCTCTCTGTACCATCAAAGCCTACAAAACCAGCATTTAATTTCATGAAACAATCACTTAGAGTATCTTATAGGTCGGAAGATATTTCAAATCTTCTATAACAGTTTCCAACTTTCATAGAGTATTAGGCCGAGAAAGGTACTTATAAAAATGTGCTGCTTCTTCAACTTTTACGAAAAATTTAAGTAACTATTCAGCCCTGCTCGCGGAATCATTAAGAATTCAGACCGCAATCAAAGT
>WOYM01000090.1:0-41064 GCA_011620785.1 Methanothrix sp.
GAACTCTTGACTTTTCCATATTACAAAACTCAAACCTATTAGGGGGTCACGACCCTATTTTGTATCCTTACGATATCTCCCTTCATAAGATATATTTTGTCCGTCCTATTATATCAATTTTGTCATAAGACTATAATCTAAAAGCGGTGATCGAACAAGAGTTTGATTCGTTGTTTACAAGGACCACGGGATACATGGAATTGGATAAGCGGATAGCTTCGACTTTTAAAAATCGTAAAGAGCTACTCACAGTTCTTGAATCTCCAGCGGTCCCACTCCACAATAATGGATCAGAGATCGCTGTTCGCGAAGGTGTACTTAAAAGGAAGATCAGCTATGGAACAAGGTCCGATTTAGGCAAAGCGGCCTGGGAGAACATGTTGTCAATACGCGATACTTGCAGGAAGCTAAAAGTTGGTTTTTTTGAATATGTTCGAGATATTTATTCTAATGATTTTTGCATGCCGAGATTGGCAGATCTGCTCGCAAAAGCCGAGTAATTGATATCCTATTGAGCATGTACGGAGATTGTCATGATCTTGAAACCCAATCAAAGGGAGAATATTCTCCCACTGCCAGTAGTACTGATTTCGACTTTATCCCAAGACAGAGTGAGAAATGCTGCTCCCTGGTCAAATTTCACGCCCATTCTGCGCCCCCTGGAGGAGGTCATCCTCGCGTCCTGGATCAAGCGCGACACTCTGGAAAACATTCGTCAGACGGGAGAGTTCGTGGTGAACGTCCCATCCGCGGGCATGGAGGATGCGATTATGATCTGCGCCAGAAGCTATCCTCCCGAGGTGGATGAGTTCTTAGAAGCGGGACTTGAGCCCCACCCGTCCACAAAAGTCAAGGCTCCTGGAATCGAGGGCTGCCTGGCCTGGGCGGAGTGCGTTTTAGAAGAGGAGCTGGTCAGGGAGAAGTTCGTTCTCATCATCGGCAAGGTGGTGCACCTGGAAGTTGATGAACGGTTCTTTGATGCTGATGGAAGCATGGACTTTCAAAGGGCAAAGCCCCTGTCAGTAATGCTGGGCAAAGACGGCATGAGCTTCACTTATCCGGCTTTTTCCGGAAGGTATGCGGAGTACAGGGAGATGTTTCAAGCATCTGCTGCCCGGCGAAAAGGTTGATAGCCAGGCGCTGCTCCTAAAAAAGAGACAACGAGCAAGTTCTATTTTCTGCTACGCCCTTGCTCCCCGGATCTGCCGCAGGGGCATTATCACCGGTCGGTCGGAGAGGCTCCTCACCGCCGCCTCCACCCGATAGACCTTTGCTATGTTCTCCTCGGTGATCACCGATTGGGGATCGCCGGCAGCTATTATCTTGCCCCTATTCATCATGATGATCCGGTCGGAGTAGTAGGAGGCGAGGTTCAGATCATGCAGGGCCATGATGGCAGTGATCTCCTTTTTCTTGACAACATCCTGAATGATGTTCATCACGTCCAGCTGATGCCAGATATCCAGGTTGCTGGTGGGCTCATCCAGGAGCATCACCTCTGCCTCCTGGACCAACGCTCGGGCGATCAGGACCTTCTGCTGCTGGCCGCCGGAGAGCTCACTGAAGTTGCTCATGGCCAGCCTCTCGATATCAAGAAGCCTCAGGACGTCCCAGACCTTATCCTCGTCCCTCTCACTGCCCAACCAGCCGATATGGGGCCTCCTGCCCATCAGGATGGTGTCAAAGACGTTGGTCGGAAAGATGCGCACCGAGCTTTGCGGCACATAGGAGAGGTATCTGGCCATATCCATCCGGCTCATGCGGGTCACATCCTTCCGGTCGATGAGAATGCTGCCCCCCTGAGGAGCCGCAATCCGATCAATGCACTTGATCAATGTCGACTTTCCCGAGCCGTTCGGCCCCACTATGGTGACCAGCTTGGAAGGGGCGATCTCAAAGTTCACGTTGTTCAGAATAGGGTTGCTGGTGTAGCCAAAGAGAATGTCCTTGGCCTGAAGCTTGATCATCATGTCCAAAACTCCTTTCTTTTGCCCTTCATCATGAGATACATGAAGAACGGGACTCCCACAATCGAGGTCATGATCCCGGTAGGGATGATGGTTGGGGCGATCAGATTCATTCCCGCAGCATCGGCAGACATTAAAACCAGTGCTCCCAGCACTCCCGAGGCGGGGATGAGGAAACGGTGGTCTCCGCCGATGACCATCCGGGCCATGTGAGGGGCAACCAGTCCCACAAAAGCGATGGTCCCCATGAAGGAGACAATGGTCGCGACCAGTAGACTGCTGACCACCATTATGAAGATACGCGTCCTCTCGGCATTGACCCCGATGCTCTTGGCAGTCTCGTCTCCTGCCGTCATGATGTTCAGATCCCAGCATTTGGTCATCAATAGAGGAATGCAGATGACGAATACGACCAAAAGTATCCGGGAGTTGGTCCAGGAGAAGGCAGCCAGGTCCCCCATTCCCCAGTTTGTCATTAGGCGAAGCTGCTCGTCGGTGGCGAAGTACTTGAGCAGCTGGCTGATCGCAGTGAAGAAGTAGTTGACTGCGATTCCTGCCAGGACCAGGTTCTCAGATGTCGCTCCTTTGATGGCGGCCAGGCCGATGATGAACAGAGAGCAGAAGAGGGCGCAGAGGAAGGCATTGCCGATAATGAAATAGGGGCCGGCCAGAAATGAAAAGCCGATGACTGCGGCCATGGATATGCCAAACTGAGCTCCGGCGGTAATTCCCAGGGTGAAGGGGCTGGCGAGAGGGTTCTTTAAGACCGCCTGCATCACGCAGCCGCATATCCCCAGCCCAAAGCCAGCCATGATTCCTCCCATGATTCTGGGAAAGCGGATGTTCCAGACCACCCGGCTGGTGAGCTCATCCACATAGAAGTGCTCCGGCCAGAAGCGGGCCAGAAGGGCGGAATAGGAGTCGAGCACAGATATCTCCAGAGGGCCAAGGGTGATTATGAGCCCGGTGAGAAGGATCAGAAGGCCGGCGATGCCCAGCACGAATAAGATTCTGATGAACTTGAATCTCTCATGAGCCATCTCCGGATTGCTCTTCTTGCCTGCTCTCCGGGCCCGGGAAAGGCTGGCATCGGGTTTTCCTCGAAAGAAGAGCGTCCGAAAGCTCGTCATTTATTACCCGCAGCCGCCTTGGCCAGTCCCATGAAAAGGGGAAGGTCCGAGTCCTTGTGCCCTTCAATTGATCCGATTGAGACCACAATGAGGTTCTTCTCCTTAGCGATCTCAGTCAGAGTCTGAAACTCGCGCAGCTTAAGAGCGCTGGGCTTGTTCTCATACATATCGGCGGCCTCATTCATCTTCTTGGAAGCCTGACACTCTCCTTCCGCCAGTATTATGCGGGCTCTCTTCTCCCTCTCCGCTTCCGCCTGCCTGGCGATGGCACGAAGCATATTCTCGGGCAAAGATACGTCTCTCATTGTCACCATCACCACATGCATGCCCCAGGGCCCGGTGGTGGAGTCCAGTATCTCCTTGATCCTTTTGTTGAGGTCGTCTCTATCGGAGAGTATGGTATCCAGCTCGTTTTGGCCCAGGATATCTCTGAGAGTGGTCTGAGCCAGGAGAAGAGTGGCCGCCTCGAAGTCCTCCACTTCCACGATGGCTCTGGTGGCGTCCACTACCTTGTAGTAAATGACCGCATCCACCTCAAGGGTTACGTTGTCGCGAGAGATGATCGTCTGCTTGGGAACATCCAGCTCTCTCACCCTCATGTCCACTCGCACCATTTTATCCATGAATGGAATGAGAGCAAAGAGGCCTGGGCCTCTCTCCTTCTTGATCTTTCCCAGGCGAAAAATAACTGCTCGCTGGTACTGTCTTACCACCCGGATGGATGAGGCCACGAGTCCCAATGCAAGAGCCGACCCTGCCAGAAGAGAGATGGAAACCATTTTGACATCCTCCTCAGGCCGGTAGGGCCCCGCCTTTCTGCCAGGAGATCAAGACCTGCTTATGGCTGCGGTGCATGCACAGTCCCTTTTCATCCTTGACCAGTCTAAGCGAGAGAAACTCCCGCAGCCCCGGCTCCTTTTCGTCGGGCACCTCATGCATCTGCTTCCACTCGGCCACGGCTTCATCGAGGCTGGTGTAATGCTCATCAGATTGCCAGTTCATGAACTTGATGTCGGCGAGAATGCCCATATCGGCGAGCAGATTGTAGATAACAAGATAGCCGGCCGGACCGGCCTCATGCCCGCCGCGCCTGCCATGTCCTCCTTTTCCGCCCTCTTTGCCTTCCCTCAGGAACTGTCTAAAGCTGTCGTCCCTCTTTCCGTCGGAAAATGTGAAGATGTAGACCGCCCTCTTGGCCAGGGCATCCATCTTGCTCAGGGCCTCTTTCAGGTCATAGACGCCCAGGGAGTTGGACGAGAGGACCACGTCGTGCGGCTCCAGCTCCCCTTCGGCCACATCCTGCCAGCTCTTCTGGATGCAGCGGATGTTGTCTATTCCCTCCGTTGCCATGTTCTCCCGAAGACAGGAGAGCATTCCTACGGATTGGTCGAGAGCTGTCACGCTTTTAGTCAGCCGGGCCATGGGCAGAGCCAGCCTGCCTGTGCCGGCTCCCACATCCAGCACAGTCTCGCTGGAGGTGAGGCCGAGGAGTGCCACCTGGCTGTTCGACCTCGCCTTGTTCTTCATGACCCGTTTATTGAACACCTCCGCTCGGCTGTCCCAGTGGGCAGCCAGATCTTTGCCGTGGTGGTGAAAGCCGCCCGCATGGGTGGCCTTCCACAGTTCGTCCCAATTAATGATTCCCGGCATGGCATTGTCTCCTACTTCAGGCTGTCCAGGTACTCTCTGGGCCAGACCAGGTAGTCGGCATATTCGGTAAAGACTCCGTCCACTCCCAAGAAGGCCTTGAATATCTCATTGCCCTCTTCCTCCAGATCAAGATCTTTGAACTCTTCCGGGTGCAGAATCTTGGCCATGTACATCATGTTCAATAGGTTTCTGTCGGCGGGTGTGCCGCGGCAGTGGGGATAGAAGCAATTGTAGACATTGCCGTTCTTGATGGCATTGATGGAGGACAGATCCTGGCTGTTTTTTATAAAGTCTAGGCCGGTGTTGTTTCCTGCGTCACTATTGGATATGAATATATAGTCGGGATTCCAGGCGATGATCTGCTCAAGAGCCACATTGACCGTAGAGCCGTTGATCTCAGAAGCAATGTTGATGCCGCCGGCCATAGTCAGGGGATCATATTTGGGCTCGGTGCGGGTGAAGTCCCTGCCCTCTTTGGGATCATAGAAGGCATTGCTTGCTCCTCGGGAGGCGAAGTAAACCTTAGGCTTGTCTTCGGGCTTCATGCTATCGGTTACGGATTCGATCATGTCCACCTTGCCTTTGGCAAAGGCGATCAGTTCCTCTGATTTATCTTGCGCATCCAAAGCCTCTCCGGCCACGCGGATGCTGTTGTAATACCCATCTTCTCCGAAGTTCCAGCCCTGTCCTCCAAGAACTACCACCGGGCAGCCGATCTTGTCCTCAAAGGCCTCTGCATCCTTCAGGTTTCCGCAGAAGATCAGGTCAGGCTCCAGCTTGGCGATATCCTCGAAATAGATGTCGTACCTGGTGCTGATCTCAGGAAGGTCGGGCATCCGGCCGTCAATGATCGTCTCATAGCACTCCAGGCAGCCTTCGGTGGTGTTGCCAAAGGTCATGGGGCAGAGGCAGGATTTAGTGGCCTGCTCACCGGCGACCAGCTTGTCTCCGTAGCCCAGGGCGATTACGATTCTGGCCTCGTCCGGGGCTCTGGTGATTATCCTCTGCGGGGATTCATCAAGAGTGATCTCCCGGCCCTGAGTGTCGGTAAAGGTCTTGGGATATGATGCCAGGGCGGTAGAGCTCAGGAAAATTATAGAGCATATAAATAATATTATTATCGAACTATTCCAAAGGTTTCTTTTACTCACTTCTATTCCTCCATTTATTTACAATCCGATTGCAGGACCACGGTCGTTGTCCCAAATCTGCATTGATATCTGATTCGTATTAAACTCTAACATATACTTAAGACTTTTCGTTATTGCCATTTTTTTATGAACGACAAAATTCGAAGTTGGGCGAAAAAATTGGCTGAAAGGCGAGATCGGATGAAGAGGCAGCTGGATCATTCTTGTGAAAGCTCAGGCTAATTGTGCTGCTCAGGTTTATGAGCGGCTCATAAAGGCTCTCGAAAAAAAGGCTCTCTGGACCGGGGATAGGCCGCCGGCAAAAGCAGATTAAAGTCCCTCTTCTGCCCGGTCCTGCAGTCGCATATCGTGAGATGGGCTCCAAAGTTGTATTGGGTTTAGTATTTCTATGCAGCAGGCGCTTTTCAGTGGGCGCCGCGCGCGGGTGTTACGCGCGATAGTGCTCTGGCCCCCTCAAGGCCGGGGAGGCTTGGATATAATCGAGGCAATCCGTTGAAGATTTGTGATATATCGGCGCTAATATTCTCCATGCGGGCATCCACCAGGCCTTTTGATCCTATAATCCTGAATTAAGTGGTCGACAGCCACTCCTCAAGGGAAATCCCATCTTCTCATAGGATTTCTCAAGATTGAATGCCCCAGCCGGACACCAAGAAGTATCCACTCTTCGATAACTCCAATAAGACTTTTCCCTGACCTCTTCTACCGTCTTGCCCGTTGACCATGCACCGGGAGACTCGGGGACCGATACAAAGAACGGCTCTTCTTCTCGCTCAAGCGTTATATAGACGGCCCGCTCCACGGCTGCATGAATGTACTCTGTGGACATAGAAAGACACCATATGCTCAGACGGATTTAATAAGTGGTTGTGACTGATTGTCAGAGCAGCAAAGCGAAGTGAACTCATATCCTTTTGCAGATTAAATGCTCGACTTCATCGAGGATATCCATGATTCCCTTTTCTTCGGATTCCACAACACAATCTGCAAGATGCTTGTGGTGGGGAAAAGTAGAATTGTCATGATGGGGCGCATTGTCATATCGGAATATCATTTCGCCATTCCTATCTATCAGATGGAACCTATATTTCAACCGTCGATCTCTTTGGAGATACTCCATAAACTCCATGGTTGATCCATCAACAAAGAGCAACCTTCCCCGCAACATGCCTTCATAGGGGCTGAATTCGCTATAATTTACCTTTTTATCGGCAATTATCTCTGCATTCATTATTCGGAGTTCAACCTCTTTGAAGTAGTCGGAGATCAAAGAGAGAGCACCGCTTTTGCTTTTTTTATCTCGTCTGCAATCGCATCCTTCCCTCTCAATAAACCCCACCATTCAAAGAAGTCTTGAGAATCGCCAAGTTCTCCCTTCTCAAACCTGCTCATGAATTCTTGAGAATTCATCTCATATTGCTGTTCGAATTCTCGAATCTCCTCTTCAGCCAGCCTTATCTTCATATCAAGCAGCCCAATCTCCCTTTCCAGGGATCTCTTGATAATGAGTTCTGCATCGCTAGCTGCTGTGGCGCTCATCATAGCAATAAATGCGTCTGCGGACATATAAGACTTATGAAAGGTCTTAAGGCAAATTCTGTCAGGTTGATCTTGATTTATGCGAGCCCCTTTTCAGTGGGCGCCGCGCGCGAGTTTTACGCGCGGTAGTGCTCTGGCCCCCTCAACGCCGGGGAGGCTTGGATACAATCTTGCCCAGAAAATCAAGATGCTTCGCCCCATTTATCCACAGGCAGAGTCACATCCACCACCCGTCTCCTCTCCTCTTTACAGCCCTCCCTGCCCACCAGACGGGCGCGAGCCGCCTTCTGCTGCCCATCCACCTCCGGATGTCATCCTCAATATTCGACGGTTATCTTTAAGTTAATTGACGAACGCCATTGACCACAGTGAGTGATAAATGATAAGGATACTCGGCATTCTGGCCCTTCTGTCATTATTGGCCCTGCCTTCCGCTGCTCAGGATTATCTGGAGGGCGGATATGTGGGAAGCTATAGCGGCGACGCTGGCAAGTACTTTACCGACCCCATATTCACGATGAAGGTCGGCAGCGGTACATCTTCGGCAGCCGGCAGCGTTCAGACATCTAAACCAGTCTCTCTTCTGGGCTCGAGCGTCGGCAAGACCACAATGGGAAGATACAGCGTATCCAACACCCCGGTGGCAAAGACCTTCTCCAGCACCCCTGTGACTCAGACCCCAGCCCAAGCCACAATCCCAGCTGCCAGCTTAACGAGCATATCAGGAAAGTGGGCCTTGCAGCTCTCCGAGGGACAGACCATCTCCCTGGACCTGCATCAATCCGGAAACAGGCTCTTTGGCCGGGGGAGCATCGCCTCCGGCAGCACCACCCAGGTAGCCCTGGCCAGCGGAACCGCATCAGGCAACAGCGTTACCCTGGACATCCTCCCAGAAAGTGGCGCTGAGCTTTATGCCATGTCACTTGACATCAGCCAATTGAATATGCCATCTAAGTACACTGCATACCGCTATGGGGCTCTTGCCGGATATGGAACTGCTATCGCCAGCAAGATTGGCTAAAAAATAATTCATTATGAAATCAATTGTAATAAAAGGTGCCCGCGAGCACAACCTGAAAAACATCGATGTCCAGCTTCCCCGTGACAGCCTGATCGTCATCACCGGCGTCTCCGGCTCGGGCAAATCCACCCTGGCCTTCGATACCATCTATGCCGAGGGCCAGCGCCGCTATGTGGAATCGCTCTCAGCCTACGCCCGCCAGTTCTTAGGCCAGATGGACAAGCCCGAAGTGGACTCCATCGACGGCCTCTCCCCCGCCATTTCCATCGAACAGAAGACCACTTCTAAAAACCCACGCAGCACCGTGGGAACGGTGACCGAGATCTACGACTACCTCCGCCTGCTCTTTGCCAGAATAGGCATCCCCCACTGCCCGGAGCACGGAACCCGCATCGAGTCCCAGTCGCCTGAGAGGATCGCCGTCAGCATTCTGGAGGAGATGAAGGAGAAAGAGAAGGGGAAGGAAAAGGAGAAAGGAAAGAAGATGGGGGAGGAAGATGAGGATCGCATGATCACCATCCTCGCCCCCGTCATCCGCCAGAAGAAAGGAACCTATGGCCAGCTTCTCAAGGATTTAAACGCCGAGGGCTATGCCCGGGTGAGGCTGAACGGCCAGATCCAGAGGACAGACGAGGAGATAGAGCTCGACCGCTACAAGAAGCATGATATCGATGTGGTCATCGACCGGCTGGACCCAAGAGAAGACAAGTCCCGGCTGGTGGAGGCGATAGAAAAAGCGCTGAAAAAGACAGAGGGCCTGGTCTATGTCTCAAACGAGGAGGGGCAGGAGCGGGTCTACTCCGCCAGGATGGCCTGTCCCGTCTGCGGCCTGGTCTTCGAGGAACTGCAGCCGCGCATGTTCTCCTTCAACAGCCCCTTTGGAGCCTGCGAGTCCTGCAACGGCCTGGGTTTCAGAATGGAGTTCGATCCCGAGCTGATCATACCGGACAGGGATCGATGCATCGCCGACGGAGCGGTGGCCCTCTACCGTAATATCATCGATGGCTGGCGGGGCCAGCACCTGGCGGCAGTGGCCAAGCATTTCGGCTTTGACATCTTCACCCCCATCAAGGATCTCACCCCTGAGCAGTACGATGCCCTGATGTACGGCTCGACGGATAAGATCAGGATGAATATGAGCATGAAAAATGGGGACGTCTACTGGTCGCATAACTCCCAGTGGGAGGGGCTGATACCGCAGAGCATCCGCCTCTACGGCCAGACCGCCTCCGAGTACCGCCGGGAGGAGTTGGAGAAGTTTATGAGGGTCCTTCCCTGCCCGGCCTGCGAGGGCAAAAGGCTGAAAGAGAAGGTCTTAGCGGTCAGGATCCTGGACTTATCTATTGTTGATGTGGCCAACCTCTCGGTGAGCGAATGCAATGAGTTCTTCATGAATTTAGAGGAGAAGCTCTCGGTCAAGGAGGGAGAGATCGCTCGCCAGGTTCTGAAGGAGATCCGCTCCCGCCTGGGATTTTTAGAGCACGTGGGCCTCGGGTATCTCACCCTCTCAAGAAACGCAGGCAGCCTCTCCGGAGGGGAGGCGCAACGCATTCGTCTGGCCACCCAGATAGGCTCGAACCTTACCGGCGTCCTCTATGTCCTGGACGAGCCCTCCATAGGCCTGCACCAGAGGGACAATGCCCGGCTGATAGAGACCCTGAAAAAGCTCAGGGACCTGGGAAACACCCTGATTGTGGTAGAGCATGACGAGGATACCATCCGCAGTGCCGATCATGTGCTGGACATCGGCCCAGGAGCAGGAATTCACGGCGGCTATGTGGTGGCCGAGGGCACTCCTGAAGAGATCGAGGCTAATCCAAAATCGCTGACCGGCCAGTATCTCTCCGGCAAAAAGAGGATCGAGGTTCCGGCAAAGAGGAGGAAGAGCAACAAGTTCATCCATCTCATGGGCTGCCGGGAGAACAACCTCAAGGATATCGATGTCGACATTCCCCTGGGGGTTCTGACAGTTGTCACTGGCGTCTCGGGATCGGGCAAGTCCACCCTGATCTACGATACACTATACCGGGCGCTGATGAAGAGGATCTACCACTCCAGCGAGGCTCCGGGAGAGCATGATGGGATTCGCTTCGATACTGAGGTGGACAAGGTGATCGTCATCGACCAGAGCCCCATTGGCAGGACTCCCCGATCCAATCCCGCCACCTACACCAAGGTCTTCGATCCCATTCGCCAGGCATATGCCCAGACCAAGGAGGCGAGGGTTCGGGGCTACAAGAGCGGTCGCTTCTCATTCAATGTACAGGGCGGCCGGTGCGAGAGCTGCCACGGTGATGGCCTGATCAAGATCGAGATGAACTTCCTGCCCGATGTCTATATCGAGTGCGAAGAATGTAAAGGGAGCCGCTACAACCAGGAGACCCTGGAGGTCAAGTACAAGGGAAAGTCCATTGCTGAAGCCCTGGATATGACGGTGGAGGAAGCAAGGGAGCACTTCGAGAACATTCCGGCCATAAGAAGCAAGCTGGACACCCTTCTGGGTGTGGGGCTGGGCTACATCAAGCTGGGCCAGAGCTCGACCACCCTCTCAGGCGGCGAGGCTCAGAGGATCAAGCTCACGCGGGAGCTGGCCAAAAAGGGAACGGGCAGGACGATCTACCTTTTAGACGAGCCTACCACCGGACTGCACTTCGATGATGTGAAGAAATTAATCCATGTCCTGGACGACCTGGTATCCAAGGGGAACACGGTAGTGGTGATAGAGCACAATCTGGATGTGATCAAATCCGCAGACTACCTCATAGATATGGGGCCGGAAGGAGGAAATGCTGGCGGCCAGGTTGTGGCCACCGGCACTCCGGAGCAGGTGGCTGGGGTGAAGGAGAGCCATACCGGTCGATTCCTGAGATCAAGGCTCATGCCAGAGACAGAGCCAGTCCCTGTGGCCGGTCGGGCCGGCCCCAACGGGCGGCGGAAGAAGGCGGTCTGTGCGGCGAAGGTGTGAAGAGCTGAAGGCTCTTTATCTTTAAGATCGTATTTATAGAAGACTGCTCTGGATATGCTGAATGCTATTGAAAGCAGCTATGGCGAGATTCCTTACGTCTTTTCATTCATGAAGGATAATCCCGAGATTCTCATTTCCAAGGTGCTGTACAACAACGCCATCAAAGAGAGCTCTTCACTGGATGAAAGGACAATTGAGCTTATTTCCATAGCGGTCTCGGTGGCCATCAGATGCAGCCATTGTATGAGGTTGCATATCCGGACAGCATCCAAGCTTGGCGTTCCGGATGATCAGATCGCTGCGGCTGTATTCCATTTGCGATTTAGCGAGCAAGAGCAGTGAGCTTCAGGGTGAGGTCAAGAACTGAGTTGGGGCATTGATGCCACAGATACTGGTGCTCAGATAGATAATAAAAAATCCATAAAAATTAAGTTGCATAGGAGATAATTGAATGTTTACAGTTGCAGGGGAAACGGTTACCTTGATCGATATAGGCCTGTTCGCAATTTTTTTGCTTGTTCTGACCTTGCCTTTCAAGATAAAAGTAGTTGAGAAGAACCTGGAGGCTTTCCTGTTCATCATGGGAGCGACAGCTGTTACCATTACCAGCAAATGGGGAATTGATTTAATAACTCTGGCTGCAGAAGAGCCGGTTGAAAAAGGCATAGTTCCGGCAGTACTCTTTGCCGGGCTGATATTCTTCTATGGAAAGGCCACAATAAACAAAGCGATCAGAGGGCTGACCAATTCCGTTCCATTGCCGGTTTTTGTGGCTATGGTCATATTCGTCCTGGGAATGGCCTCAAGGAGGTATTCATCAGAGCAGCTAAGGTCTGGCTCTTTGTATCTGCACTCTTCCTGCTGGGAGCAGGTATGGAGGTGCTCATATTCAAGTATTTCACCAAGATTCCTGACTATATCCTCTTCTGGGTGAACATGGTCTCTGCCATCCTGGATAATGCAACCCTTACTGCAGCGGAGATCTCTCCGGCAATGAGCCAGAGCCAGATTAATGCCGCATTGTATGGCCTGCTCATATCCGGCGGCATGTTGATTCCAGGAAACATCCCCAATATCATCTCCGCTTCTTTGTATATTTCATTTGGCACAACCGCAAAGGATTCTTAATTGGACTTAATCTGAGAATCTATGCCTTTCGATCTCCTTTGCCACCCTCATCTCCTCCTCGGTAAGCTCCGGTTCCACCATTGAATCCACTGCCTTTCGGATCACCACCCCGACCATAATTCCCTTCAAGAATGCCTCCCGATCCTCCTCTGTGATGTTCTGAAGTATCCTATTCAGGTACCTTTTCACTGTTGTCCCAGGAATCGACCGATAAGAGTCCAGCTCATATGTGACCGCAAAAAGCTCATCCTCTGTGAATCCAAAATCCATAAGAAAGGATGAAAGATCCTCATCATTATTATTCATGAATTGCTGATTTTCGCTTCAACTAGATCCATTTTTCCCTTATCGATAGAACCGTTGCTCTATTGATTCGAACTTCCTATCTTATGCTCGACACAATACAGATAACTTTATGTAGATTGGATTAATTAAAGGTTTAATCGTTATAGTTATAGCTTAGTCGGACCTGCCTGGAGGTGCATCATGCAGACAGTGATAATCGACTCTCATAATGAGGTCCTTCTCTATTGGATCAGAGAATATTGCAGGCATAAGAGGCCCTTAGTTGTGGTCCGGATTGACAGGCACCATGACATGTTCTCTGACTGCCCGCGGCTGCCGGCGAGGGAAGGAAGGAACATATTCGACTATTTTGATAGGATGATGCCGGCGATATATAAATACGCTAAGAGAAGGCTGAACGAGGGGAACTTCACCTGCCCCGCCTTTCACTATGGAATCTTAGGATCTCTATACCATTTTGACCCGAGAAAGGAGAAAATAGACGCCTACGGAAGGGTTTTTGGGGAGGAGTTCTTGGATGCGCCAAAAACAAGAATAAGATCCTCTTTTGCCGGTGGAAAGAAAATCGACCTCATAGAATGGGATGGTGCAAGTACTAGATTGAGAAAGCAGAATGGAAAGCTGGTTCCTGCCCAGCAGAGCATCGGAGTTCATGCATTTGAAGTCGATCTGGAGGAAAGCAGCTTTCCGGTGGTTATCGGCTTTGACCTGGATGGCCTATGCACAACCGATGAGAGGGATTTGGCAAAAGGAGCCATAGAGAAGAGGCTTGAGAGGGTAAAAAGCCTATTGGAATGCATCTCTTCGCCAGTGCTCGCCTGCATCGCCCGTTCCCAGACACCAAGAGCATACGTCCCTCTCGATCTGGTGGACGAACTGCAGGATGCTGCACTCCGCCTCCTGGAGATGAAGTGCCAGGCTCATTATGCGCTGCCGATCGCTACCACTGGATCCATACGTGAGGCCTTCCAGGCGGGATAGAGCCCGGCCACGAAGTTGACCGTGAGAGCAATGCCAACCGCCCAGACGAAGAATTCCGGCTTCATGGAGATGGTCATTTTAGATATCATGTAGACCTCTGAGGGGAGCTCGATCTCATAGGACATTATCAGCTGAGCTGAGAGATAAGCGAGAATCCCGCCCATCAGAGCAGAAGGTGGGGCCAGGATCAGGCTCTCCAGGATAAATACCTTGAGGATGGACCGGCGAGTGGCGCCCATAGCCATGAGAATGCCTATCTCCCGCGTCCGGCGGGAGACTATCATGATCATGGTATTGGCTATTCCAAAACCGGCTATGGCGAAGATCAGAAGATAAAATATCCAGGCGAAGACTTTCTGGGTCTCAATGAGATTAAGGATATCGGCATTCATGTCCTGCCAGGATTTTGAATCGTATGCCAATCGCCGGTTGAGGTCGGCAGTGATGAGTGAGACCTGATAGATATTAGCCACCTTGGCGTCAACCTCTGAGACCACGTCCCCCATTTCTATCAAATCCTGAGCCAGCATCAGAGGAATATACATCAGGGAATCATCTGCTGCAGTGCCTGTCTCAAAAAGGCCTGCAACCTTTATTCGGACAGATATGTTTCCTCTCGTCAGGGTGAAGTCGTCCTCGAGATCGATCTTCAACTTCTCTGCCAGGCCGGTTCCAATAAAGGCAGCATACTTCCGGCGGTCTAGATCCTGAAAGTCTCCGGAGATGATGTCGCTTCTGACATCCATCATCCGGTCCTCGTCCTCTGGATTGACCCCCAGGAAGCTGATTGCTCGGACCTCGTCTTTGTATTTGGCGGCTCCCTTTCCTGCCAGCCTCGCCGAGACCGCCTCTACTCCTGGATATGCCCATAGAATATTAGAGACGGTTCTGTACAGATAGACATAGTTCTCATCCTCCTTTGGCTGGATGTAGATGTGAGGATTGTTCTCCACCGTCGTGGTAATGATCTCCTCTTGAAAACCACTCATGATTCCCATGAAAAGAACGATGATCGCCACCGCCAGCGTCACCGCAGCAACTGTGAACAGGGCCATCCTGGGATTTCTCAGGATATGTCTTTGGGCGATGGAAAACTCGTACATCTTTTTTCCTTCAATATCTCTTCATGCGTTTATGGCCTGGGTGGGATCAAGCCTCGATGCTTTGTAAGCGGGATAGGAGCCTGCGATGATGCTCAATGCAATTGCAGCGATTATTATCACCAGGAAGCTTTCCAGGCTGATCACCACCGGCAAGGTGACCTTCTGACCGCCGGGGGCTTCCATTGAGAACTCCAGATTACCGAGATAAAGGGAAAGGGCCAGGCCCAGGACTGCACCCACCGCTCCGCCCATCAGCCCCATCAGTCCGCTCTCGATCAGGAATATATTCATTATGCTCTGCCTTTTCGCGCCCATGGCCATCAACATGCCGATCTCGCTGGTCTTCTCGTTGACCAGCAGGTACATGACGCTTCCCACTCCAAAGGAGGCGATGATCAGGATCAATAGCATTATCAGATTGTTCGCGAAGGTTTCTATGGCCAGGGTCTCGAGGATCTCCGGGTAGAGCTTCTGCCAGCTATCCGCCTTGTATCCGTAATCCTGCAGAGATCTGGCAGCGGCATCGGCCTGGTAGATATCCTCAAGCCTTATATCAACATTAGATGCCACATCCCCTTCATTCAGAAAGCTCCTGGCGGTGTCCAGGGAGACGATGGCCAGGTCTTCTGGCCAGCCGACGGGCGGATCTAAGATGCCTGAAACCATCAGGCTGGTGCCCCTGGCATCGGGAAAGCTGGCATAGATGGTCTGGCCCATCTTGACCTTCAGCCGTTCAGAGAGCTTCTTGCCTAAGATCACCTTTTTGCCGCTCTGGACGGAGATAAGGTCTCCCCGGATCATATATTCTTCAAGGTGATAGATACGTTCAAAGTCCTCCGGATCAACCCCTGACATGGCTACATTCTCCACATTTTCCTTATATGTGAATGTAGCACTGGTGCCCAGGCTGGCGGATACAGCCACCACCCCTGGGATGTCCCAAATGCGATCAGAGAGGCTGTGATAGAGGTAGATGTAATCGTCGCCTTCTTTGGGGGTGACGGTGACATGAGGAAGGTCCTCGATGATCACATCGAAGAGCATATCCCTAAAGCCGTCCATCATGAATATGGAGACGAGAGCGATGGATACTGCCAGGGCTATGGCTGCTACAGAGAAGAGGGTTCCTCTCTTTCGATAGATGATATGCCTCATGGCGACGGTCAGCTCAAAGGCGGAAACGATACTGCTGGGCAGGTCGGGCACCTCTTTTTTCCCACTATGATGTTTTCTCTTATCAAGTTGCTGGGCTGAGCTTCTATTCGATGAAGATCTATCGATAGATTATTTAAGGCTGGAGAGCAGCCCGAGATCGATGAGCTTTGAGGATGAAATCTTCACCCAATCACTGCTGGAAGATGTCGAGAGGCTGTATAAGGATACGGACCCTGCGCACGACTTTTCTCATATCTTAAGGGTTTATCATAATGCCAAAGTGATCGGCCAGGCCGAGGGAGCGGACATGCCTGTTCTTCTCCTGGCAGCTCTGCTGCATGATGCTAAAGAGGGATCCAAGCATTCTCTTAATGGAATCTGGACCATTTTTACAAAAAGCTCCTCAGGCAGGAATCCCGAATGCATACCAGGAGAGGAAAAGAGATGGCAAGCAGGAGAAATGAGGTGCTGAGAAGATATCTGAAGGATCTGGAGGAGGAGATCGAGGAGCATCTACATTAAAGCGGTTTTGCGTGCAGCAAAGCTGATAATGTCCATCTTCAAGCTGGCACAGCCACATAGATATTGTGCTTATTGGATACTATCTTCACCCGCACGCTCCCCTCTTTTTTCGGGCAGTCCACCACCGATACCACCCGATTCTTTGCCACTCCAAGCTGCTCCCCCTCCACCCAGCCGGGAGCTCTTATCTCCACTTTGGCCTTCTCATTTCTCTTGAAGACCGTGGGGATCATGGGCCGCTTCTCAATTTCGAAATCCTGTGCCTTGAGCCTCAGGGGCAGAGAGAACTCCTCCTCCCACTGCGGCATGCTGCGGTTATAAAAGTGCCACCAGTTCTCCGCCCGAACGCCCCGCGGCGATCGGCCCAGCCGGTAGTGCTCGAACTTCTGAATCCCCAGGGGCGGCCATTTCTTTCCCGCTCCAGCTTTAATGGCAAAATCGATCAATTTTGGAATCTCCTGGTCGTTTATTCCCGGAATGTACACCGGAGCGATCAATAGATCGATTCTGCTTTTGGCAATATTTTCCGCTGTCTCTATAAGCTCCTGGACATCAAATCCCGGCCTTCCCGCCAGATATGCCGCCAGCTCCGGATCTAAAGCGTGCATGGAGAGGTTGATCCTGTCCAGCCCCGCCTCCTCTAAAGATCCGATCATCTCCTCATCCAGACGAGTGCCATTGCTCTGCATGGAGACAATGCCGACCTCTTCTATCCCCTTCAGCCTCCTTACCAGCTCCACGATATCCGGATAGAGCATAGGCTCCCCAGGGGAGTCGATATGGCACTCCACCCCGGGTCCCTTGAAGGGGGCTATCTCCTCAACCGCCTCCATCAGATAGTCCAGGTCCACCTGATAGTCTGTCACCCTTGACCTCGATCTGGGACCGGCATCAACCGAGCAGAAGGGGCAGCTCAGGTTGCAGCCGCAGCTCGGCCTTATCTGCAGGAGATTGCTCCCCCGATCCACCACTCCGAAGTACAGACATCCCACCAGCGGTATGTCCGACTCCCTTGTCACATGAAAAAGAGACATGTTAAAGGATCAGGGTATGACCACCGTACCATTTTCCCGTCTCAATACCGCACCCTCTGCTGCCGGGAAGGGAAGATCAGAGTCAGAGCCTGCTGGGACCACCGACTCCTGAGATGCCATGGCCTCCCCAGACCCAGGCACCGCTCTAAATGCTAGGGGGTCCATCTCCTCTGAGGTCCAGGCCAGGTCTCTATTCTCCAGCTCCTCCCCGTCAGAGGTCAGAACCAGATCAACCAGCCGAATCCGAGAGACCTCCTCCTGGATAATAAAATCTGAGGGACTGAACTCGAGGCTTAGGGTGTGGTTGCCCGGATTAAGGCTCTTTTCCATACTCTGGTATCCGATCTCCTCTCCGGAATCATCCAGGATGAACCCATCGATCCGATAGGTTCCAGGCTTTGTCACCGATAGGTTGACCCCAACGGCTATAGCCTCCACAGTGGTCTGATTGACAAATCCGCTGATGTAGGCAGGAGGCGCCTGGAACTCTTTGGGATCACGATCTATGCGGATATCCTCTTCATAGCGATCAAGGTAGTTGCCAGTATTATCGTAGAGGACCAGGTTCTCGATTCTGATGGGGCCGCACTTGGCCGCTCTCCAGATATCGGTGCCGCTGACGTTGACATGGATATCTCCATCCTCATCCAGCCTCTGGCTCTGATCTATCACATCGATCCTATTCCCAAGGCAATCGTTCACCACCCCATTCAGCCTGAAATCTCCCGGAATGGTGACATTCACCCCGAATCCCAAAACCAGCTGGTCATGCCTGCCGTCGTTGTCCTCATCCAGCACCTTTTCCGAGTTCAGGCCGACAAGCCTTGATCCGGCCAGTGAGATGCTCACCGGGATCTGGATGCTGCTGTTGTTAGCCCAGATCTTTATGTATCCCTCCAGCTGGTGTTGGGCAGGATTCTCGGGCAAGGCAAGGCTGGCCCTGAGGGTTTGGTTGCTGCCGGCCTCCAGCCGGTCAGGGCCGTTGATGCTGATCCAGCTCCAGGGCTCCTCCTTGTATTGTTTGACAGTGAGCTTGAAGGGCTGACCGGTTTCGGGGACATTATACCCATAGACGTTGATCGCCCACCTGCCAGCCTGGGGATTGGAGACCTCCACAGGACCGAGATATCCCGACCCCAGATCCGCATGCTCCTCGCTTGCCATTCCATCGGGATCCTCAAAGACCAGGGCCACCTCGCTGTATCTGCTGCCGTCAATGGTGGCAAGCTCTGCAGAGAGCCTTATGGTCTCATCGGTTACATTCACCGTCTGGTTCCAGATCTGCTTCAATCCCACTCTGTCCTCATACTCCGTCAGGCTTTCGTTCTCGATAACTGCCGCATAGCTCAGATTCTCCATCGTCTGGCCTTTGTTCTCCAGCAGGATCTCGATGCTGGCATTCATTCCCGGATTGGCGGAGTCTATGTGCCACCGCTTGGGAGTGGGCTCGATCATCTCCTGCTCCACCTGGAGGGAATAGCTGGCATTAACGGATGCATTCTCGCTATACACGGCCACAAGCCACCTTCCCGAAGGCGGGCTCTCGATTGCCACCCTCTTGGAGCTGCCCTCCGGCCCTCCAGCATAGTACTCGCTGGTGGGGGATATCAGGAACAGGTCCAGGCTGGAGCCAAGGTCCGTGGAGCTGGCGTTGGTGGAGCTGGAAGCCGTTGAGTTGGAATCAGTTCGATCAGCATCAATGGAATCCAATTCGGAGTTCCAGTCCAGCCTGACCTCAATCCCCCTCGATCCCACCGGCAAATCCAGATAATAGTAATCCCACTGGTTCCCGGTCAAGCTTCCGGAATTCCCTCCCCTCCCCTGGGAGATGGATAGGGGCTCTGCCACCGTCAGGCTGACCGGTATCTCAAGGACCGTCTCTCCGGAGTCGGTGATATCAAGCGATCCGGAATAATCTCCAGGATCCGTATCTTCCGGCACCTGGATGGATGCGGCAAAGACATGCTGACTGTTGGATGATATATGCTCAGGAAGGGCCTGCAGGCTGACCCAATCTGCTATCTCCCCCTGAGCGGAGAGGGAAATCCCGTCTCTCTCCCGGTTGCTGAAGAACACGAACCTGGTATTCCAGTCGCGGTCTCCAGGAGCAAGGGCATAGACCTTCTTCTGCGGCCGGTCTGCTCCTGTATCCAGGCCCACATAGACCCCTTCTCCTGAGGGCAGATATGCCCACCGACCCGGCTTCCACAGGTCAGGCACAACGCCGCTCATCCCATCTCCCAGTTCTTCCAGGAGCTGGTAGGAATGGAGAGCATCAAGGAGGCCCGTTCCCTGATAGTATGACTCATAAGCCACCCCATGGGTGTTGTTGAGCTTGGCCGCTCCCCTGGTCATCGCCCCCTTGATCCCTGCGGGAGTTAGGTTGCTCCTCTCCTGCAAGAGAAGGGCAGCGAGACCTGCGGCAATGGGAGTGGAGAGGCTTGTCCCCGATTCCCGGGCATAATAAGTATCAACATACTCCGGCCCCTCAAGGCCAGCAGGCACTGTGGAGATGATATCCATTCCCGGAGCGACGACATCCGGCTTGATCCTGTCGTCCCTGGTCGGTCCGGAGCCGGAGAAGCTGGCCATATGCCCCGCAGCATCGGTTGAACCCAGGGTGATGACATTCACCCCGTCGCCTGGAGAGTCGATCAGCCCCGGAGGCAGGGCGAAAACGATGGGCACAAACAGGAAATAGACGTCCTTGCCGCTTCTCTCTTCCTTCTGGGAGAGCTCGACCGGAGAGCCGCGAAGCTGGCTGGACGATGCTCCCGACAGCTGATTCTCGTTTTCGGTGCTGTTGCGGTTGCCCGCAGCCACACATACCACCACACCCTGATCGGCGGCATTATCTGCGGCCATGGTTATGGGGGGATTGGTCTCGCCGAGGTTTATCCCTCCCAGGCTGAGGCTCAGAACATCAGCGCCATTGTAGATGGCCCACTCAATGCCGGCGATGATATCCGATACCCTGCCGTCGCCATTCTGGTCGATCACCTTGACATTGATCAGGCTCGCACCGGGGGCTATTCCCACATTTCTTCCGTCCGAGCTGGCACCTGAGCCGGCAATGATCCCGGCGATCATTGTGCCGTGGCCCAGGAGATCATCTGCTGTGATCTCATTGGCCAGGAAGTTCTTCTCAGCGATCACCTTGCCGATCAGATCGGGATGATTCTTGTCGATGCCTGAATCGATCACCGCAACGTTTACCCCCCGGCCATCGATCCCCATCTCCCATAGCTTATCCGCTTTGATGATCCGGGCAGGAGAGATGTAACCATCTGACGGGTATTGATCTGACAGGTTACCGTCCTCTTGACCTGACCAGGAGGCATTGCCAGAACGACCAATCGAGGTATTATCAGAATCGTTATCCTGCCCATCGACGGTATAAACCAGAGCATTATCCGGTGCAGATGCAGTATCCTCGCCTGGTGCCGATATCTTCGCAGGATCATCGAAATAGATGGCAGATACTCTATCGCTCTCTGCCATCTTTTGGATGGCTGTGCCGCTTGCTTCTCCTGCCAGGCCGGGGATGAGCCGGTAGCTGTACTTGACATCAAAGCCGCCAAAATCCGGAGCCTCGGTGCCCTTCAGCATCACAATCACAGGTATCCTTTCCTCTCCCGCACCATCGAGCATCTCTGCCAGATCGGCATCTATCTTTCCGACGGCATCAGATGACCCTGCTTCGGCTATCTGCGCTCCGGCCACGGCCAGGAGAAGCACGCTCGCTGCAGAAATTAAAATAAAAGCATTTCGATCCATGATCAACCAAACCTATAAATGGTGTGAATCCAGCCCCCACCAAGTTCATATCATCGCGGTGTAAGTAGATAATGCTAAATAAACCTGTGGTACTTCTTAGGTGAATGATGTTGGACTGGCCGGCTTCTTATCTGCTCTGGATCAGCTTGCTTCTGCTGCTTGTATCATCCCTGACCAAAAAGAGCCTCATCGCCCTGTCCGGATGGCTCCTATTTGGCGTGTTCTGGCTGAATCAGCCCGGGCACTATCTGGCCATCAATGACTACTTCAATGCCATCCTCTTCGCTGCTGCCGGTCTCATGTGCTTTTATATGGCCTGGATTATGACTCGAAGGAGCGGCCCCTCCAAAGCCCAGCTCTGGGCGAGCTATGCCGCTGCAGTATGCGGAATGGTCTATTTTCCATTCGCCGAGATCGAGCCCCTGAGAGAGGCACTGATAGGGTTTACCACCCTCATGACTGTGCAAGCCCTTCAGGCTCTATCTGTTCCGGTGGTCATGCCCAGCTGGAATATCATGACTCTGAACGGCAGGTCGGTGGAGATCATCCTCGCCTGCACCGCCATTGAGAGCATCGCTCTCTTTTCAGGAATCATCATATCCGTCCGAGCACCAATCCGCCGCAGGGCGGCAGCTCTTGCGGTCTCCATCATCTCCATCTATATCCTGAACCTAGTGAGAAATGGATTCGTGATCATGGCCTACGGCTGGAGCTGGTTTGGAAGCGCAAGCTTTGAGGTTGCCCATAATTTGATCGCCAAGATAGGATCTGTTGCTGCTCTCTTGCTGATATCCTATATGATATTCCTGCTCCTCCCCGAGCTCCTCTCGATCATAGATGAGCTGGCAGCGGACATAAGACACCCCAGAGGAGATGCCGCTTGAAGCTGGCAAAAGACTCCCGCGGCTGGATATCGGTGCCCATTATCCTGACCGCTGCCCTGGCCGCTGCCGGGAACTGGTACATATCAGCTGCCGCTTTTATGGGTTCGCTGTTCATGATATTCTTTCACCGGGACCCAGACCGTTTGCCGCAAAGCGAGGGTATGCTCTCTCCAGCTGACGGAAGGATCATTCAGGCTACCCCTGAGAAGGTCACCGTATTCATGGGCCTCGGCGATGTGCACGTTAACCGGTCGCCTTTAGATGGGACGATAATGAGCGTCGAGCAAAGGAAAGGCACTCACCTCCCAGCTTTTCTAAACCGCTCGTGCCAAAACCAGCAAAACAGAATTAGAATCGATACCGAGGACGGAGAGATTCAGCTGTGTCAGATCACCGGGACCATTGTAAGAGAGATCATCTGTTATGTCAAACCCGGAGATCACGTCCTCCGGGGGGAGAGGATAGGCATGATCCGCTTTGGCTCGCGGGTGGAAACCACCATTCCCAGGGGATATAAGTTGCAAGTGGCCATTGGAGATAGCGTCCGGGCGGGGAAGACGGTGCTTGCCATCAAGTGCCTTTCGGAGCTGCCAGGAGTTCCAGTGGCATCAGGTTCATCAGGAGTTCTAGTCTCTTCTGGGTCATCAGGGGTCACTTCATGAATATCCTGCGCGCCCTCCGGCCGCCAGACCTGTTCACCATGTTGAACATCGCTCTGGGATTTGCTGCCATCCTCGTCATCTGCGAATCGCAATCTCTGGATTTTTTAAAGATCGCAGTCGTTCTCATAATATTAGCAGCGACAGCAGATGGCCTGGACGGATTTGTAGCCAGAAAGAAGGAATCCGGTCCCCTGGGGGCTAACCTGGACTCCCTGGCAGACCTGGTGTCCTTTGGTGCAGCGCCGGCCTTTCTTGTTGTTCAGGCCTTCAGCCTCCCCTTCCAGATCTGGCCGGCAGCGATCTTCTTTGTCATCTGTGGAGCCCTCCGCCTGGCCAGGTTCAATATCTCAAACAAGAGCGATCAGCTCTTCGAGGGCCTGCCCATTCCTGCTGCAGGCATGGCTCTATCAGCCAGCGCCCTATTGGGGCGGCCTGGGCTTACCGTTACACTCATGCTCATTTTGGCTTTGCTCATGATAAGCAGCATACCATATCCCAAGATAAGGGACAAGAGAGTCCTGTCTATATCGGGCCTCTTCACCATTGCTGCCGCCTGGGCGGTCTTTTTTCAGAGCAATACCATTTACACCGCCACACTGTTGGGCGCTCTGATAATCATGTATCTGTTAAGTCCGGTGGTGATTTCACGCCTACAAAAAGGGAAATAGCAGCCTTTGAGGCAGGAATAAAGCTGGGAGCACTTTACCACCAGTTCGTGGGCTCGCCAGTGGGAATGAGGACAGCATCCAGCCTGGAGAAGGCCATCGAAGATAGTATCTCCCTTCAGCCTTATGTGCGGAGGGTCGAGGTGAGGATAGACCGGGATATGCTCTCAGAGAATGTCTTCGGCTACGGCGAGCTGGAAGGGAGGATGATCTTGGCCCTGGTGGAGATAGAATATGAAGGGGAGGTGATCTCCGCCCGGCTGGAGTATGACCGGGAGAGGTGCTATCCCCTTATGAGCCTGAAATAGGCCATTACTCAAACTCTATAGTGCCCGGCGGTTTTGGGGTCAGGTCGTAGACCACCCTGGAGACCGTCGGGATCTCTCCGGTGATCCGGCCAGAAATGCGCCTGAGAACCTGCCAGGGAAGCTCCATCGCCTCTGCGGTCATGGCATCGCGGCTGGTGACTGCGCGGACGGCGACCACATAGCCATAAACCCGGTTGTCTCCTTTGACCCCGGTTGCCTTTCCCAGGATGGCGGCAAATGCCTGCCAGGGAGAAAACTCTTCCACCTCCTCCTCAACAATGGCGTTCGCCTTTCTGACCACATCCAGCTTGTCCCGAGTGACCTCTCCCACGATCCTGACCGACAGCCCAGGACCGGGAAAAGGCATCCTTTCGCTGATCTCAGGGGAGAGGCCCAGAGCCCTTGCCACCTGGCGGACCTCGTCCTTGTAAAGGTCGCGCAGAGGCTCGACTATGGTCTTGAACTCTATCCGGCTGGGGAGACCTCCTACATTGTGGTGGGCCTTGATGCCTCCATCCGACTCGATTCTGTCTGGATAGATGGTGCCCTGAATGAGGCAATCGCCGCCGATCCTGCGCGCCTCTTCCTCGAAGACCCGGATGAATGTCTCACCCACCATCATCCTCTTCTCTTCGGGATCAACAACCCCTTCAAGAGCCTCTAGAAATCGGTCCTGGGCATTGACCCGCACCAAGCCCAGATCCTTGAATAGCTCCTCAATCCGATCGGACTCTGACTGCCTCATCAGACCGGAGTCCACATAGACAGGAACCAGCCGGTCACCCAATGCCCGATGGGCAAGCATAGCGCATACCGAGCTGTCTACGCCCCCAGATAAACCGATAATAGCGCGACCCTTAATATCGCGCTTGATCTCTGCAATGGCGTTCTCAATGAAACGCTCCGCATTCATGGCCATGATTAGCATGCCCGAGTCCCAAGATTTGAGGTTTACGGTGACGACATCTCCTCTGGCGATCGCAGCTGCTTTATGCTGATGGTCTGAATGCGATAGCCATGAGCCGAACTGTGGAGGACATAAAAAGGAGCATAAAGAGCGGAAAGGCAACAGTTCTCACCCAGCAGGAGATCTCTGAGATGGTAGAAGAGAAAGGAGAGATCGGCCTGAAGGATGTGGACGTTGTCACCACCGCCACCCGGGCGATAATGAGCGGCACCTATGCTGTGCTCTCCTTTCCCCTGGCAGCCCCTGGCTCATTCGTCCGCGCCAGCAGCGCCAGGATCAACGGCGTTCCTGCCCATCCAGGGCCGTGCCCAAATGAGCGACTGGGTATCATCGATCTGATGGTCTACGGCACCGCGCACAGCATACGCCAGCCGGACTACGGGGGAGGACACCTTTTAAGGGAGCTGGTGGAAGGAAAGGATGTCCTGGTGGAGGTTCTGGCAGAAAATGGAGACTTCCTGGAAAAGGATATCTGCCTGGATGAGATCCCCTATGCCCGCATATTCTCCACTCGCAATGCCTTCAAGAACTATGTGGCCTTCGTCAATCCCAAAGGCCTCCCCCTGAAGACCATCTTCAGCAGGCTGGAGTTTCCGCCTCATTTTGCCGCAGCCACGGTCTCTGGATGCGGCCAGATCAATCCCATCAAGAACGATCCCCACCTGGAGACCATAGGCATTGGAACCCGCATTCTCATCAATGGAGCACAGGGATTTGTGATGGGGACGGGGACCCGCTCCATGCCCACCAGGCCTAACCTCCTCGGGCTGGCGGACATGCGCCATATGGACCCGGAGTACATGGGCGGATTTGCGACCTCTGCCGGCCCTGAGTGCATAGGTTCCTGGGCGGTGCCCATCCCTGTGCTGAATGAATCCATCTTAAGGAGCATACTGCTTCAGGATAGGAACATCCCTCTCACCATAATGGATGTGAATGTACGCCAGAAGATCGGCAAGTCGACTTACGGGGATGTCTGGGATTCCGTCGACCTGGAGGTACAGTTCGATCCGGAAAGGTGTAAAGGCTGCACCAGGTGCACTGCAGCGCCGGCCTGTCCCATGAATGCGATAAGCATCGAGGATGGCCGGGTTTTGCGCGATAAAACAAAGTGCTTCAACTGCGGCCTGTGCGTCTCCCAGTGCAGCGGCGGGGCATTCCAGGGGAGGCTGGGGGCCATCCGCCTGGGGGAGAGGGCGATTCCCATTCAGCTCCGCCAATCGGATAGAGCAAGGGCGATGGGGTTAGCAAAAAGGCTGAAAGAGGAGATTCTTGATGGATCCTTTAGAATTACCGAGATGGTGGAACGACTTTGAGAAGCTGGCCTAACAGGTGGGATTGATGGTTTTATTGGCAGACAGCCCTGTTTACCTTATAAAGATCCAAAATTGTCAAATACAATAGTTTAAAGCCTGAAAGCTCAATACAGCCCTTAGAGAGATGGAAGATTTCGGCGATCGGTACGGCAGCCGTTTTACAAATTTGGTGGACAGCCGGGCCAGTGGAAGGGAGTTTGAGTTCGACCAGGTGCTTCTTATGCCCACAGCTGCAGGCTACCGTGCCCTGGTAGAGCAGGCCAGGACTGAGATCAACCCCCGGATAATGAAGTATCTATCCCTGAGATGGTCGGAAGGCGCGATAGAGAACCTCTCCTTCTTTGCCATGGCCGCAGCCGTCTATGCTCGCAGCGTCTCCGATCCGCCACTGAATATCGATGTAGGACGAGTGCTGCTCAGAACGGTGGCCTTTTGCAACCGCAGGTGCGTAAATCGAAAAGGAGCCGGCGCAGGCAGTAGCTGCCGGCTGGCCTTGAATCGAGAGAACCATCATCTACCCAAATGCATTAAAATCCCCAGAGATATTGCTGCCATACTGGGCTGCCTGAAGAGGTATATCGCTACTGGAAAGGCTGCTAGCCTCCTGGATGCAATGGATGTGCGCAGGGCTATGGAGGTCAAGGTCGATCCGGGATCGGACTTTGTGCCGGCAACGTCGTGCTGAATTTGCAGAGATAGATTTATGCAGGTTCTGTGATCATTTTCACTATCTTTTCATCCATTTTTAATAAAAAAATTAGTCAAATAAGTGGATATCCGATCTGCTGAATGTCTGGCGCAAACTTGAATATGAGAGGAGACGGATAGAATAAGTAGATAGAATATATGCATCTGTAATAAGCATCAAAAAAACGCTTTTGATGCGGGTGCTCCTCTGCTGGCGCCGCTCAGACCATTATGGAAGGATGCCTGTGAACTCCAATGCGCTTAAAAGCTATCAAGAGAAGAGGAACTTCGCTGTTACCTCTGAGCCCAATCCTCCAAAGATCGCCGATAAGAGAGCGGATTCGGACAGCCAGATCTTTGTGGTGCAGGAGCACCATTCCCGCCAGTTGCACTACGACTTTCGGCTGGAGGTGGATGGGGTTTTGAAATCCTGGGCCGTTCCCAAGGGCCCCTCCATGAATCCAAAGGACAAACGCCTGGCAGTCCAAACCGAGCACCATCCGGTAGAGTACGCCTCATTCGAGGGCACTATTCCCGAGGGAGAGTACGGTGCAGGAACAGTGGTCATCTGGGATCGGGGCATATACAAGAACCTTTCAAATAAGGATGGCCAGATGATCTCCCTCTCAGAGGCTCTGAAGAGCGGCCATGCCTCATTCTGGCTGGAGGGCAAAAAGCTGCAGGGCGGATTCGCCCTCACCAGGACCCCACGCGGCTGGCTCCTGGTCAAGATGCGAGATGATAAGGCGGAATCATAGGGCGATCTCCGCCACAAAAGGCTTGAAGAAGCACTCCACAGAAAGATAAAGAAGACATTAATTTATCCAGAACGGCCCAGGGCCTTCTTTCCCTCTTCAATCAGCTCCTTTACCTTCTGGCCGCCCATATGGCCGATCTTTTCGTAAAACTCTCTGCCATGGGTCTCGGCGGTCTTCATACCCCCTTTTCTCCCCGCCTCCTGCACTGTCATCCTGCCCTTTCCTTTCTTTTCCCTTCTCTCTTTCTCTTCCAACAGAACATACCTCCGTTCACCTGACTGCAGGATTGGATCTTCCTTCCTGCTCCGGGCGCTTTTCTCTATCCTTGCGACAATTCACTCATCATGAACTTCTTTAAATATTTATGTTTTGGTCGAGAGTCATGCAAATGAAGCAATAAAAGCGAAAGAATTGATTTAGAGTTGTGAAGCAGAAGATTGAAGCTTAAGGCTCTTCGCTGAATTATGTGGGTGAGTTAAGGCAGGGAATATAGCCTCTGTGCCTCTGTGGTTGGGTCAGAGCACCGCGGTTCACCACAGAGGCACCCATTGGTCATCGGTTAAGCCCACCACTCAGCTCTAAAGCGTTCGCGGTTTACATGGGGGTCTAGGGCTTGACTATCGTAAACACCTGCTAGAGTTTCCCAAGTCCTCGTTATTCCCAGATATCGTAGAATAAGAGTCAGCTGATCATCTGCATTCTCTGCGAAGATAATGCTCCATCGAAGTTGAGTGAATCTTATTATATTTTTTCATGGATGAATTTTTCTAACATTAAAATATGTTCTCCTGCTAACAAGAAGTGTTAAAATAGCAACCCATATAAGAGCTTCAATTATCAAAGGATTTTTAGTATCCAGGGCGTCTAATGCATACCTGCTCTTTAGCTCTTTAAACATCAATTCGATATCCCATCTAGCTCCGTAAAGCTTTCCGATATCCTCCGGCTCAAGAATATCTGAGTTAATATTAGTAATATATGTATGATATTTTTCATCGTCCTCATTGTAGATAGCAACAAGACGGAATCGATGTTTGTCAGGCCTTTTTACTCCTTTATACGCTCTGCGCTTAAAGGAGACCTCAATCTCCACATCCAAAATTTGTCGTTTGAGCTTAGGCAATACATCTTGCAGATATGCCCCGCACACATCTATACTCTGGCCTTTCCAGGATCGATTTGCCTTTATAATCAGCGGATTTGAGTTATCCTTTAATCGAGAGACAAAGAATCCGCCATTCTCAGCTATTCTGGCAAATAGTTGATATTTATAGAAACCAAGATCAATGAGCAGTATTTTCCCTTTTATCCAGGGGCCGATTTTAATAGTCTTTAGCTCATTGGTACGTTCGTTGTGTATAGAAATGCTTTCTGGGGTGTTTCCAACTGCGCTGACAAGAACCGCAATTTTAAGGCCGGCAGCTTCTCCTTTGGATCGGGCCGCTGGGTAGAGCTTTGCCAGACTTGAATGAAGTCGAACTATTGTGCTATCTTGGATCAAGACGTCTCGAAACTGAAATCAAACTGCGTGCGGCCACCCCACCCTAAAGGATGGGGTATGCTTCGGGCCGCACGCCCTCACGCCCGGTTTTATGGAATCCAGAAATCGTCGAGTCTTCGTTGCCCTGATCCCCTGGACCCGCACGATTGAATCTCTGCTTTCGGTTTCCCCTGAGATTCCTCAATGTAGTGCTTGATTGTATCCGCAGTCACATTTCCTACAGATCGAAAGAACTTGCCACTTGACCATAGGCTTCTACCCCAATAGCGTTTCTTCAATTCAGGATGAAGCTTAAACAACCTATTCGAGCTGCCTCCTTTCAAATATTGAACGACTTTTGATAGGGAAGTGCTTGGGTGGAATTCCAATAACAAGTGAACATGATCCGCCACAATTTCTATTGCATGAATTTTATATCCTTGCACCATGCAAATATCTTTGAGGATCAACTCGCAATCCTTTTTAACTCGCCTATCAGAGAATATTTTGTATCGATACTTGGGCACCAACACGATGTGGTAGGTGATTTGACCATAGCCATGGCTGAAGCTGCGCAATTTCAAGCTTATCACATCCTAGCCATAGGTGGGTGGCACCACCTGTGGCTAAGGTGCCAAGTATAAACTCATCCTAAAAGAAGTGATGTCTAATCAATTTTGGTGGGCACAAAGAATGGGCGAGGGTTCACTTCAAGCACAGGCCTGTTTTTCATTCATTCGACAAGTTTATCACTTGGTATAACGACAGACATCATGGAAGCTTGAATTTCCAGAGCTTGGAGACTCCAAAAAAAGCTTTCAGGCGAAAAATGCCTTTGGAAGCTTATTTCGCAATTGGTCATTGAATGTTTGGATTGTGAAATTATATGAATAATTTAAACACCATAAAACTAGGTCGGGCGAAATAATTTCAAGACTATACATCATCAATAAAAGCGATGAGGTCAAATTGCTCAGGATTCACTAACAGGGCTCACTCATTCTATCACTGCCTTCTTCCTCAGCAATCTGTTATAGGCGATGGCAAACCTGTGGGCTTCATCCCTGATCTCCTGGAGATAGAGCGATGCTTTTTCATTCTTCTTTATATCCAGTGGCCCGTCCAGCCCAGGCACATAGATCTCCTCCTCTCTTTTGGCCAAAGATATGATGGGGACCTTAACCCTCATCTCCCGCAGCTCCTTTAAGGCTGAGCTGAGCTGGCCTGCGCCACCGTCGATGACAATCAGATCCGGAAGCTCCTTGTTCTCATCCTTCAGCCGGGAGTAGCGCCTGCGCACCACCTCGGCGATGGAGGCGAAGTCGTCTCCACCCTGAACATCCCTGATCTTAAAGCGGCGGTAGTTGCTTTTATCCGGCTTGCCGCTCCGGAACTGAACCATCGAGCCCACGGCAAATGAGCCGGCCAGGTGGGAGATATCAAAGCACTCTATGACCTCGGGCTTTTTGGGCAGGCGCAGTGCCTCTTGCAGAGCTACTAGCTTTGCCCGATCGCCGAAGACGCTGATCTCCAGGTTCTTTTGGGCGAGCAAGAGAAGCTCTTTTTTCTCCCCCTGCTTGGGGACGGTGACCCGAACCTTCTTACCCTTCAGGTGAGCCAGAAATTCCTCCAGAGAATCATCGAATGGCTCCGGTGCGATCAGCTCCTCTGGAGGCTCGTTTTCCGAGTAGTACTGCACAACGAACTCCTCCAGAAAGTCCTCGCTGGGGGGAAACTGGTACTCCTCTTTTCCCGCCAGTGTGCCCCGATAGACCTTGAAGAGCATGAGATAGACGATTTCTTTATCCATCAAGTAGCTGATGACGTCCTGGTCGTACTTGCGGTTCTGCTCCACCCTCTGCCGCTCCTGAAGCCGCTCAAGGGCATTGATCTCATCCCTCAGCTCTATGGCCCGCTCGAAATCCTGCCGATTGGCCCGGCCCGTCATCTCCTCTTTCATAGAGCTGATCAGCTCAGCTGTCCTGCCGCCCAGGGCTGATTTAGCTCTCTGGACCCTTGTCTGGTAGTCCTTCTTCGTTATCTTGCCCATGCAGGGGCCTGAGCAGTGGCCGAGATGATAGCGAAGACACGCCCTCTTGGGAAGGCGCTTGCAGGTGCGCAGGCCAAAGGCTTTGCGAACGATCTGGTAGACGAATCCCCTCTCTTTGGCGGATACAAAGGGGCCATAGAATGAGCCCGGGCCCTGGGCTTTGCGGGAGATTCTGATCCGGGGGAACTCTTCGTCGGTCAGATGAATTGAGGCATAGCGGGAGGAGTCCTTGAGCTTGATATTATAGCGGGGCTGGTGCTTTTTGATGAGTGTGTTCTCCAAGAGCAGTGCTTCGACCTCAGTATTTGTAACTATGAAGTCCAACCCTTTTATAGCTGCCACCAGGGCCGCTGTCCTCGGGCTGTGGCTCTGCTTCTGAAAATAATTGGCAACCCTTTTTTTGAGGTCTCTGGCTTTGCCCACGTATATGATATTGCCCCCGTCTTCAGGGCTGTCCCGGAATATGTAGCAGCCGGGAAGATGAGGAAGTGAATCTAAGGATACCATTTTTTTGACCCGGATGGATGTATTTGACTTGACAGGAATTCGGATGCCTATAAGGGCTTTGCCTTTCAACCCTCGCGCATAGTTGGATCGCGGTCAAACGGTCGAATGCTCCAATAAACAACCAGGATATATAGGATTAAAAGTACCAATATCTATATAAACTAAAAAACTAATATACAATTTAATGCCAAAGACCACATTGACATTAACTGAGCCGGTGGCCAAGACCTTGAAGCTCTTCACGGTAAAAGCCAAAGGCAATATGCATGCTCAAAGCCAGGTGGTGGAAGAGGCATTGATTGAGTTTTTCCAGAGACATGGAATCGAAATAGAGAACTGAAAGCTCCATGGTGGGAATTCATCCTCCGAGGGTTAAGCCAGGGTATTATGAATCGAGCAACAAATCGCTCAAAACAGATCCTGGAACCTCTTGATCTGGGCAGTCGCATCATCGCTGGCGACGACGCAGGATATCGCGCACAGGCCGTCTGCTCCCGCCCTGATGACTGCAGGAGCATTGGAATGATTGATTCCTCCAATGGCGATGAGTGGGATGTCAACCTTCCGCCGGATCTCCTCGATGAGAGCGATTCCGGCAGGCTTTCCTGCATCGGATTTCGTCGCCGTCTGGAATATCGGGGAGACCCCCAGATAGTCGGCCCCAAGCCTCTCTGCTTCCACCGCTTCTTTCAGGTTATGTACTGTCACCCCTATGACCTTCTCCTGCCCCAGCAGCTTGCGGGCAGTGGTGCAGGGCATGTCTGACTGGCCCAGGTGGACGCCATCTGCGCCCACGGCAAGAGCGATGTCTATTCTGTCGTTTATCAGGAAGGTCAGATCCCGGCAGATCTCTCTCAGACGCAGGGCCTCCTCGTACATCTCCCGGGTTTCGGCATTTTTATTTCTGTACTGGACTACCTCAACCTTGCAGGCAGCAGCCTGCATGACATCATTGAAATTTCCCGCCCGGCTCAATTTCGAGTCGGTAATGAAATAGTATCCTTTCACCCTTCAATCCTCTGCTCATTGATTCGGCTACTATGCCATCTAAGCAATGCAATCTTCTTCCGATTCAATCTTCTGCATTCTCCTTATGGTCTCGGAGTCCAGGTTGTAGACTGCATCATAAAGGTTCTCCTTGAAAGATCCCGGTCCCGCCGCAACCAGGGCAGCAATCTCAGCCGCCACCTCATAGCAGACCAGCCCGGAGACGGAAGCAGCAACGCGATCCGCTTCGACGGCAGCAAATGCTCCAATCACCGATGTGGCCATGCACCCTGTGCCCACTACATTGGCCATCATGGGGTGGCCGTTATGCACCCATATCGCTCTCTTCATATCGGCCACGATATCATCCTTGCCGGTTATGACCACAGTACAGCCTCGCTCCACGGCAAGAGAATGGGCCACCCCCAGCAGGTTTGATCCGATATCTGCGGCATCAACTCCCCTGGTCAGAACATCCTCTCCTGCGATGCGGGCGACCTCAGACGAGTTGCCTTTGATGATGCTTACATCTACTGCATCTAAGATCTCCTGGCATTTTTCGTCCCGGAACCTCGTCGCTCCGGCTCCGCAGACATCAAGGACCACGGGTATCTTTTTTTCATTGGCGCTTATTCCGGCAAGCAGCATGGCCTCAACGAATTCCGTGGTGAGGGTGCCGATATTCAGGACCAGAGCAGAGGCTATCTTTGCCATATCAGCTACCTCTTCTCTGGCATGTGCCATTACCGGAGAGGCTCCAAAGACCTTGACGATATTGGCGCAATCGTAAATGGTGACGAAGTTCGTCAGGTGGTGTACCAGGGGCTTATCCCTTCTCACCCTCTCAAGAATCTCTGCTGCATCTAATATCATCCGACATCTCCTTTCTTGCTTTCATCGGCTTTACAGCTCCACCATCTTGGCGCTCTTCACCCCTGGAACCTGCAATAGCCTTTTCATGCAATCATCGGGTACCATCTGGTCGACGCTCAGTACCATGAGCTGAGGCTGCCCCTCATTCATACGTCCCACATGCATTGAGCCGATGTTGATATTGCCCTCACCCAAAACCACGCAGCAGGGCCCAATGATATTCGGCTTGTCATCTATGACTGCTATCACCATGTCACCCTCTGTGGGGATATAGGTCCGGTAGAGATCAAGCTGCACAATGCGCTTCTCCTTGTTTCCTGAGACCGTGCCCTGAACCATGTTGATCACGCCGTTCTTGGTGAGCTTCATGGTTATGGCATTGCTGTATCCATTTATAGACTCGGTCTTGCTCTCCAGAAGCTTCACGCCCATCTCTTTGAGCGTCGTGGTGGCATTGACAAAGTTGATGCTGTCTTTTCCCATCAGGACGCCCAACAGGCCTCTTATGGCTGATATGGTCACGGGTCTCGTATCCTTCTCGGCAATGGTTCCGCTATAGATCAACTCCAAGCTCTCAAAGCCGCTGCCAACCATCTGCCCGAGCAGCGATCCCATCCTCTCGGCCAGCACCATATAGGGCTCCATGACCGCCAGCGTTTCCGGTGATATGGCAGGCATGTTGATGGCATTGGTGGGCAGTCCGCCTTTAGCTATGGCCAGGATCTGGTCTGCCACTGCTAAGGCGACATTGACCTGGGCCTCGGCGGTAGAAGCTCCCAAATGGGGAGTGGTTATGATCCTCTCCTGCCCGAGCAGGGGGTTTCCGGTGGGGGGTTCCTTGGTGAAGACATCGACCGCCGCTCCGGCAACCTTTCCTTCGGCCACAGCTTTGGCAAGAGCGGCCTCGTTGATGATCCCGCCTCGAGCGCAGTTCACAATTCGAACCCCGTCCTTCATGATCTTGAACTCGTCCTCGTCGATCAGGTTGCGGGTCTCATTGGTAAGGGGAGTATGGACGGTGATGAAGTCGCCCTCACGCAGAACGGTCTCCAGAGGCGCCAGGGTCAGTCCCATCTGCTGGGCCTTTTCTTCTGTCACAAAGGGGTCATAGGCTAAGATTCGCATGCCAAAGGACTTCATGCGTGTGGCAACCTCTGCTCCAACCCGGCCCAGACCGACGACGCCCAGGGTCTTGTTGAAGAACTCGACGCCTGTGTACTTCTTGCGATTCCATTCGCCCTGGTGCAGGGCGGAGTTTGCCTGGGGTATGTTCCTGGCCAGGGCCAGCATCATGGCGATGGTGTGCTCGGCTGCGGAGATGGTATTTCCGCCGGGGGTATTGAGAACGATGATCCCCTTTTTGGTCGCAGCCTCTACATCCACATTGTCTATGCCCACACCGGCTCTGCCTATTACCTTGAGCCTTTTCGCGGCATTGATGACATCCGCCGTTACCTTGGTTCCGCTGCGGATTACCAGGGCATCGTAGTCTGGGATCTTCTGGATGAGCTCCTCTGGAGAGAGGTTGGTGATAACATCGACATCAGCACCCGACTGCAGTCTCTTCACGCCGTCCTCTGCTAATGAATCACTGACAAGAACCTTCATGATCATACCTTCTTCCTCGGGGGCTAAAGACGTACAAGGATTTGATCCTTTCGAGAGCACACTTCAGAATTGTACTAACAATCTATTGGCTCGTCCTCATCTGTTCGATCATCTTTTGAGCAGCTCTGTAGTAAGCATCCCTGGGCATCAGCTCTCTGCTCACGGCCTTCTCCATATCCTCTGAGATCCGGCCGTCTTTTATCAGCTGGTGGCCAGCCTGCTTTGCTGCCTTGAAGATGCCTTAGATCAGTGCTGTCTCACCGGCTTTTATCATCTCATTCATGCCCTCTGCCATGCAGGACGTCCATTTTATATCACACTGATATTTGTATTGGCCAATTGCTTATGTACATATCTGTTCACACTGCTCGATTCCTCTATCGAGCCACCAGATCTATCAGATCCTGATCGATGGGAGTTCTCTCGTCTACTGCGGACAGGAGCTCATCGTGAATAGAACTCTCTGAGTAAAATAGGGTCACCAGGACGCCTGCATCCTTTGCCGCCTCGATGGCGGGGAGAAAATCGCTGTCTCCAGTGACGATAACCGCTTTTCCGATCATCCGGCCGCAGCTCAGCCGGACCAGGTCCGCGGCCAGGGCGATGTCCACCCTCTTTTGCACAAACTCTCCTCCCACCCGGCCCAGCCGCCCCAGCTTAACCTCGAATCTGGGGAGCTTTCGCAGAGTATAGACGAACTTGTCCATGGAGGCAAACCTGCGGCTCTCCTCTTCAGTGGAGGGACAGCTCTGGTAAGGCATGCAATTATAATAATAGGTCCGAAGACGCTCATAGTTGCCACAGAGAATGTCAGAAAAACGGGCGAGGTCGATCTTCGGCTTCCCGAAATCAACATCCAAAATCTTAGTCAGATACGCACCATCGATGAAGACTGCTGCACGATCAGCCAAACTGTTCACATCCAAGTCCATAATTACTGCCATCCTGGAAGAACGGCAGTGATCATTATCTCCGCTTACTAACTCATTCCAACGTATATCTAATTTGCGTTTGAAATGCAGCTTGGACTGTGCTGGATTGGGCCTGTGGGTTGTATTTTTCCGCAGAGTGAAAGTGATCATGGCAAAGGACTCCGCTTTCATCATGTTGCGATTGCGTCGCAACCCCCCGGATTCACAGTCCGGGAGACCACCCCCGCTTCGTCCTTCGCAATCCTACAAGTTAAATATCTGTAACTCTTCATTATATGAGACCGAGTTCAGACTTCGGTCAGCGGTGATGCTGGATTGAAAAGAGTCTCAGCCATTGTGCTCATATTTCTGTTATCCTGCTTTGGATTGAGCCAGGCAACCCAAGAAAACGATCTATGGCTGCTCCTATCCAGCTATGAGGATGTCGGTATCACATCCAAAGACCTGGCCTTCTTTCTGGCTACGCACGGTTTTTCCGCTCGACCAGAGCCGGCTTATGTGGTGGTCAAGCTCAACGATAGCAGGGAGGTTTATGTCACGCCCAATGGAGCTGCTCCCAGGCTCGGTGATCTGTGGATGTCTCCTCCCGATACGCGATCCGGACCTGTGCAGGTGATCTCTAGCGATGCTATAAGGGTCAACCTCACTTACAAGAGGACAGACAATGCAGGTTTCATAAAAACCATTACCAGATATCAGATATTTCCAGTAACGCCTTTGGGCATGTGTTATGATGGCTCCCAAAAGCTGCAAGAGAGCTATGAGAGCCTGGGATATGGCTCAGTTTATATGTACGACCCCAGCGGATTTGACAGCCAGGGACATCTCTGGGTGGTTGTAGAGGACAAGGACGCTCCCGATACCTGGCTGGCAGTGGATAGCTATTACGGGCCTATTACAGAGGATGATTATTATTACCAGGCTCAGTATAGCTTTGTGGATTTCAAATACCTCGACTCAATTAACCCCCAATGGAGACTGGCCTGAAAGATGTCAAGATAAAAAGTCTCTGCAAATTATATAAGTTCGGTGAGACTGTGTGGTATGCAAAGCACCTTTTAGAAGGCGATTCCGGAAGGATATGCTCTGAATCCGGGTATGACATGCTGCAACAAGTCCTACCGGAAACTTGAAATGCGTTACTGACATACTAATAAATTAAAAGCACTGGAATAACGAGGGGCTCGATGAGAATTGATTCGCTGATGAGGATTGCATTAGGCGCTTTGATGGCAATGAGTTGCGTTCTTGGCGCAGGATCTGCCGAGCTAGATGTCAGGATCGAAGATCGTGTTAATTTGAGCAATTCGAATCTTTCGGCAATGAATCTCGTCGGAGCACATTTGAATCAGTCTGATCTGCAGGGCTGCAACCTCAACGGGTCGAATCTGAATGGGGCATATCTGCGATCGGCCTGGTTGATGGCATCTCACCTGAACGGCACAAAGCTGGAGAATGCAGATCTCACGGGCGCTGTTCTTACGGAAGCCGATCTCTCGGGAGCTGATTTGACTGGAGCGAACCTAATACGGGTTCAAATGTCCAAATCCAAGCTGAACGGAGCTCGCATTGTGAAAGCAGATCTAACCGAAGCAGACATATCCGATTCCGACCTCAGCGACGCCGATCTTACAGATGCAAGGCTGTTTCGAACTGATCTGAGCGGTGCCAAGCTTAAGGGAATATATCTGACCAGCGCCAATATGATTGGAGCTCATATAAGCTGGGCCGATATGAGCGGTGCCTATTTATCTCGAGGTCAGTTCTCAAGAGCCGAGCTTTACAGTACTAATTTGAGCGGTTCGGACCTAAGCGATGCGGACTTTACGAGAGCTTATCTCATGAGATCCGATCTTACCGGCGCCAACATAAATTGGGCTGATATGGCTTATGCGGACCTGACTGAGGCCATCTTGACTGGTGCAAGCTTGAAATCGGCCAAACTGCCTTACTCCGATCTTACTCGAGCGAATTTTACAGGAGCAGATCTATCCGGAGCCGATCTGGATGGAGCTATTCTAGCAGGAGCGACACTTAGGAATACGAAGCTTGATAGAGTCAATCTGCGTGAACTCGACCTGAGGGGACTGGAAATGGGGGGAGCATCCCTTAAGAATTCTGTCCTGACAGGTGTATTCATGGCCATGACGGATCTGGCCGGCGCCGACCTGAGAGATGCGACACTGGTTCAGGTTGAGATGACCGGAGCCAATTTGAGCAGCGCCAATCTGGAGCGAATCAAGTATGACCAGTTCACCCTTCAATCGCTGTCCAGAGCGAAACTGGATGGAGCCAGGATCTCCGAGGATCTTCGCTCCGACCTCAAGTCACTCCCGGGAGCCGCTTGATGTTCTGAATGGGATTGTCTTTCTAAATTAAGAAAAGAACAAATTAATTATAGTAGGAATTAGAAAAGGGCTATCATGGCTCATTCACTGCTCAGATTGGCTCCTGGACTCTGCTTGCTTTTTATAACTCTAGTTGCATCATCCACTGCTCTAGAGGAAGATGCCTCCCAGCAAATACTCATTCTTGCCTCGTATAACCCCGGATTGCCATGGACCGATTCCGTAGGCGATGAGATTGAGAATCAGCTATCTATTTACTATCCTCGAGCAGAAATATCTTTTGAGTATATGGATGCCAAGAGGCAGGAGCCTACTGAGGCCCGACTGAATGAATTGAAAAATCTTTACAAAAATAAGTATGAAGATCGTCACTTCGATGTCATCATCTGTTCGGATGATGATGCATTCCAGTTCCTTCTCAACAACAGAGACGAGTTGTTTTCCAGCACTCCGGTAGTCTTTTGCGGAATAAACTTCTTCGAAGACCAGATGCTGACGGCTGGGAAGAATTTCACCGGCGTGGTGGAGGCCTTCGATCTACCAGGTACAATCTCTCTTATGCTCAAATTGCATCCAAATACGAAGCAAATAGTCATAGTTAACGACCGGACTACCACTGGCAAGGCCAACCAAGAGGTCATGAACCAGACCCTGTCCAGATTCAGCACAAATGTCAGCTTCGTCATCTGGAATGACATGACAGTAGAAGAACTACAGAGGAATGCTTCCGCTCTGCAGGAGGGCAGTCTGATCCTTCTTTTAAATTATAACAGTGATCGGGAAGGACGAGCCCTGACCCACGAAGAGAGCGCATGGATCCTGAGAAGCGCAAGCTCGGTTCCAATTTATGGTACTCGAGACGTCTATATGGGCTTCGGTGTGCTTGGAGGAGTTATCACCACCGGTCAAGTCCAAGGAAGACTGGCGGCCGACCTGGGGCTCCGCATCTTGCAGGGTGTTCCTGCGGATGATATTCCAGTCATAAAAGAGCTTCCCAGCTCATACATTTTCGATATGCTGGAGCTTCGCCGCTTCAATATCAGCGTCTTGAACCTTCCTTTTGGGAGCACGTTCGTTAATCAGCCATTCCACGCTCGAGTTGATCTAAATAATAGGAACTTGAGCGGCCTGGATTTGTCTGGGACAGATTTGAGTTATTCTAACTTGGCAGGATCCAATCTCTATGGGACGAACCTGAGCCGATCCTTTATGGTGCAGGCCGTCATCTCAAACTCCACGCTTATCAGAGCCAATCTCAGTGGCGCATTCATGCCACTCGCTGCTCTCGATGGCTCTAACCTCTCCGGTGCCGATCTCAGAGGAATCACATTGGTTGGCAATTATATGATGGGCTCAAATCTGACCGGAGCTGATCTGTCAGGTTCCCTTATGGATTCGGCCATGATGGACAATTCAACTCTGGTTGATGCCAGGCTGGATGGCGCCAGCTTGTGGTCTGCGAAGGTCAGCGATGCAAATCTGAATGGAGCAAGTTTCATAAACGCATTCATGGAACGTTCCACCTTTATGAATTCCCAATTAAAAGGCGCAAATCTGACCGGAGCAAGCCTGGTTGGCGCGAACCTGATCAATGCCACCATCTCCGATGCAGACCTATCTGGGGCGGACCTCTCCGAGGCCCGGTGTGGAGGAGCAGATTTCTCAAGCTCCAAGCTGGTTAAATCAACTTTGGGTTTTACAAACCTAACCGGTATAAATCTCAGCATGGCGGACCTCTCTGGCTCGTATCTTGTGGCTTCAAATCTAGATGATTCTGATCTTGAGAAAGCGAATCTCTCCGATGCGAACCTGAAAAAAACCTTTATGAACCGAGTCAGGTTGGTTGAGGCCAGACTGGTAAACGCGAGCCTACCAGGAGCGCATCTGGATGATTCAGATCTATCCAATTCCAATCTTGATAGGGCCGATCTGACCAATGCCTTGCTCGACGGATGCAACCTAACAGGCGCAAATCTTTATGGAGCCAGGCTCCTTGGAACAGATCTTAGCCTTGCCATTCTGGAGGATGCATATCTGAGCAAAGCCAATATGTTAGGAGCCAAATTGAATTGGGCCGATCTGAGCGGCAGTAGCCTTGTAGGAAGCCAGTTCTCCAGAGCAGAACTCTTTGGAGCAAATCTCAGCAATTGCGATATGTCGAACTCAGACTTAACCCGATCTTACCTGGTGAGGGCGAATCTAACCGGTTGCACCCTAAGAGATGCCAAATTGGAATACGCAGATCTTTCCAATTCGATTCTGAGAAATGCAGATCTATCCGGTGTCAGATTATTAAACGTAAATCTGGATGATTCAGATCTATCTGGCGCAGATATTTCAGAATCCTATATGTATGGAGTGACCATAAATGGAACTATATGGCGCAATGCGAACTTAATGTCATCCAAAATAATATTGATGAGCTTTTTGAATGTGGACTTCAGTTATTCTGATCTAAGGAATGCCCGTCTCACCCAGTCCTATGTGAAAAACGCTGATTTCAGAGGTGCTGATCTGAGAGGAGTCATATTCGACACCACTGCCTTTGAAAACGCTGATTTCAGAGGTGCTGATCTGAGAGGAGTCATATTCGACACCACTGC
>WOYM01000090.1:41164-48981 GCA_011620785.1 Methanothrix sp.
AAAACGCTGATTTCAGAGGTGCTGATCTGAGAGGAGTCATATTCGACACCACTGCCTTTGAAAACGCTGATTTCAGAGGTGCAAATCTTGAAGGAGTCAAGTACGAAGGGATTGCGCTTCAATTCTTCGCGATTTCCAATCTTGAAGGGGCTAAGATGAGCGCAGATCTGAAAAACGATCTTGAGAAATTGCGGTCAGGACAAGGATCCTGACCTTTACAGTGTATAAGAGAATACAATAGAATCGGGGCTCTTGTTGATATTCGGGTATCATTATGAAATTAATTGAAAGAATAAATGTAGCATGCCTGATGGCAGCCATGATCTGTGTAATAATTACATCAATAAGTTGCCCTTCTGCAGCCTTTGGCGATTACTCTGATCTCATGAAGCTGATTACAGATAGCGAAGATGTCCGAATAGATGCAAAAGATCTTGCATTCTTACTCGCGACTCATGGCTTTGATGCCGTGCCAAAGGATGGCTACGTTATCGTGAAGCTTGACAAAGTGGTCTATAAGATGACGCCAAACGGTGTGAAGCTCGGATTAGCTGATACATTGATGATAGACTGAACGCCGCAGCGCAGGCGCCCCCATATGCTCCAGAGCTTCAAAATGGCTGATGGATGATGAGGGCTGTATTGGCGACTCGACTCACATCGGCGTATCGATCAGACGACTAACCAGCGAAGGAGTTCTCTATTGGATACAACTATCTTTCAAGGGACATCATAATTTGATGCGCAGCAGCTCGAGAGGTTTCGATCCAACTCATCGTAGTATTTCTCTTGTTCCACAAAGCAGTCAATAACCTCCGTGCTTAAATTGAAGCATGGAGAAGGCTTCCAGCTGCCCCATTCTGCATTTATCGGCGTTCTATTTAAGCCAGAACTCCAATAATTCCATTCAGGTGGCAGCTCCGGGCAACAGGAGAGGGGCTGATAGTAAGCCTCAAATAGGGTATGATTCTCGGCTTCAATTCTGGTGTCGTTGTAGCCGGTTGATACGCTCACGTAATTATCATATATCTGGCGGCCGTTCTCAACCCTGGCTCTCAGCTTTATGGTCATCGTTCTGCCAATGTCCAGGGACGAGATAGTCCAATTGATGAATTGGCCATCAACTTCTGCCCTCTGGCTGGAGTCGATGAAGCTCAGGCCCCGAGGAAGCCTGTCCGAAACATTCAATTTCTTGAGCGGCCTGCTGCCATCATTGGTGACATTGATAAGGAAGAGGACTATATTATCCTCTTGCATAATGGCTTTCTTCTCAATGTTCACATGCACATAACGGTGTAAGGGCTCAGGATGCAGACTGATGGCGGTATCAATGTTGAATTCGCCCACAAAACTCTGCTCCAGCCGCACCTTTTCGGAATCTGGGCCTTTTCCCTGGAGGATTGCAGTATCCATAGACCCGTTGAAAGACCCTATGAACTTCAATGATGACAAATCCATTTCTGCCTCTTTTTCGATGTAAGAGGCAGATTTGATCTCTTCGCTTATGACAAGCCCCATCTCGGGATCTTTGGTCTGCATGCCTTCCTGCCATAGGCCTCCGCCGCTGATGTTCATGGATCCCAGGGTCTCTTTTTGCGGTGAGTAGAGCATCTTGACGTCCTTCATGATGCTGGTTGAATCCATCGATTCCTCAGCTGAATAGTAACCACTACCATGCTCAAAGGATCTTTGATATTCTGTTCGCTTGTCCGAGGACACCCGTCCTTTGCCTGTGATCGACCTATCGTATTTTACATTCTCTCCATAAGAGTCAACGGATTGAAACACTCTGAAACTGCCATGATAATTCTCATCGATCTCTTTTGTGCTTTGGGGGCTATCCTGTATATTCTTCCGATAGCTGATTCGAGCTATTCCCGAACCATAGTTGGCGTCTGAACGGTATACTGTTTGGTTCATGTCCGCATCAAAGCTGCTGTTTTTTTGCAGGCTGTCGGCATACATAAAATTCTCTGTGACCACTTCTCCTCGAATATAATTTGCCGCCGATGTTCTGTCCGACCATAGGGATTGGTAGTCTATGCTTCGTTTGCCGGGCAGCTGGAAAGTAGAACTCCCATAGCTGGCAAAGATATCCTTTTTTAGACTCACGCTTTTATTCTTCGATACCAAGCGCGAACTCTCATCCTCCTCGTAGTGGCCGCTTCCATGCTCCGAAGTAGTGATCCTTGTTCCGGCAGCTCCGAGAATGGTGACCACTGCAGAGCTGCTGCTGACAGGGTTTGGCATAGATTCATAGTAACCCCGGATTTCGACCCTGTTTGTGAGCGAGCGCTCCTCTTCTTCCGTGGAGAGACTCTTTCGCATGCGTACAAAGCCATCGCCTTCAACAGAGGAGGTTTCATCGAAGATCATCTGCGCCTTCTCAGGTATATGAACCTCGAGAACGATCGTGCCGTTTGCCCTCGGAGTCAGATTTCCGATCATCCAGGTAAGATCCTTTCCGTTTATGAAATTGGGCTGAGGAGTTGCTCCGAGAAAATCAACTTCTGGAAGCGTATCCGTTATGCTCACATTCTCAGCGGTAAAATCGGTGTCGGAATTTCCATATTTTATTGTATAGGTGATATTCTCACCTCGAGCGGCCGCAGTCGTATTTGCCTCCTTCACGATCCATAATGAGTGGACGACGGAGGTCTCCAGTGTTTTATTCGTTCCTTTGGTTTGCGAAGAGTTTATCTGATATGTGTTGAAGACCGAATCGGCGTTGTCTTTGAACGTGTCTTTGCCCTTGGCCTTCACGAATATCTCGATGGTCCCTCCAGATCCGGGCAGCATATCTCCAACATACCACCAATGGTGTCTTCCTGAGCTCTCATTGATGAGAAGTGGATCTGATAGAGAATACTTAAAATCGACTTTTTCATCCAGATAATCATGGATCACAACATCGGTCTGCTTCACAGAGCCATTGTTTCTGTAGTCTATGGTGTAATTCAGATGCTCCCCTGGGACAATTATGCGGGACGAGGCCCTCTTTGCAATTACCAGCCCTTCTCCCGTTACAGTAGTATTGGCCCATGCAACGGCATGCGATCCTTCTTTACACCACATATCAACTCGATTGGTGATTATCGATCCGGGTGTGAGAATAGCCTTCAATCTGGCCTGAATCGTTATCTTGCCGGACTCTTCTTTCTCCAGATCTCCAATGGTCCAGGTATCAATTGTGCCTGGATCCGGAGCAGGGCTTGCCCATATGAACTCCAGGTTCTCATCGTAGGTCTCTTTTAGCATTACCTCGTGGGCATACTGACCTCCATTATTTTTATATGTAATCGTATAATTAATAGTACCATTGGATTGCACTGGATCTGGCTCAGCATCCTTAAAAACGCTTAAAACTGGATTCTGCTTGAATACCTCCAAAGAATATGTATCTGAATCTGATACCTCTTGGCCAGTAACCGTCTTAGCCTTCACAGTGGCGATATTTTTAAGGATATATTTCTCCTCGTAAACCATGTAGCCCGGCGTTTTTTTGTATTCTTTACTTATTATAATTCCATCATAGTCCTCTATTATGATCAATGTATCTCCTGTATTATAATCTGTAATTGTGATGGTCTTCAAGCCTACAGATGGATTATCGTATTCGATCTTCATGTATTCATTTGTTCCTGGCTTCGGATAGTAGAATTCCTCTTCCGAGAGAATCTTCCCGTCTGGATCGTATCGAGTAGTCAGATTCAATTGCGAGACGGGATCGCTATAGTAAGTGATGTTTAAATTCCCTTGCGGATCCATAATCTCCCTAAGGCTCTCCTCAGTCACTTGGTTAACATAGTAGTAGGACGTATAGTTGATTCCAGCAATCTGTATACGCTCAATAGTTAGCGTTCCAGCATGCGGATCGAACTCCTTCTGCAGTCTTCTCATCTTCTCCAGATTGATTTCCATGCGAGTTCTCAGCCGCAGTAGCTTCTCAATAATATCCTGCTGCCTGTTACCATAGCTGGCCATGATGCGCAGCTTGGTATAATTGGCAGGATCGCGAATCTCGTAAGGACATTCATATTGCCATGATTGGCCCGGCTCCAATGCTTCGTCACCTTCCCCACCTCCAACCCGAGTTGGATGGCAGTTCGGCCCCCAATCATGGGTATCGGTGAGGTTTATTTCATATAGAGTGACTCCGCCGGTATTGGTTACGTTATATGTATAAACGACTGTATCGCCCACCCTCACGGGAGGGCTATATCTGCAGTCTTTTTTTAGGCTAATCTCTGCTTTTGTCGAGGGCTGGACCAGCATCTCAATCTGGTTTTCATTAATGCAGCCGGTTACATTGCTCTCTATTTTCAGTTCGATCAGGACCGTGGTAGAATTCTCTACAAGGGGCGCGGTCCATTGAAATGAGCTCTGGCTCGCGTTTAGTGGAGTGCCTCCAGTTGCGGACCAGCTATAACTGTAGCTCTCCCCCGCAGGGGCTAAAGGTGCAGAGATCGTATAGGATACGCCACCGATCATCTGATTCGTCTCTGCGCTGACGGGGGGCATTAATGCCAAGAGCAAAGCTAGTGATAGCCATATACACATATAGGCGATTTCTTGACTCTTTGACCTTCCGGCGGAAGGCATGCGCAAAAACAGAGGCTTAATCATTGAGCACCTCAGTCCCTGAGATCAGTTCGATCACATTGCTTGGCACTTCAACAACCAGAATCCAGAGGCTGTCCGTGCAGCTCTGAACCAGCCTGCCATGGTCATCATTCCAATCTATGATAAGCTGTAGAAGATGATATCCACTTCCATAGTCTCTCCAATCAATCTGAAGGCCTTCCTCGACCGACTCATCTTCTGCATCCCTTCCATCTATTCTCCAAATCAACTGGGGCTCTGATGTCGGTCCCTTCTTGATCTGGGGCAGATATGAGGCGATGATGCTCTCACAAGAGATGCTCGGCCCTTCAATTTGGCAGCTCGGAGGTGTCAGATCAATGGAATCCGTCTCGCTATAGCATTTGGTATTTCGATTGCTACATCTCCGATTGGCATTGGAACAATCAATGCCATTGGCCGTCTCCCAGCTTATGACCAGCTTCTCTATCTTTACTTCTTGACCGCAGCTAAAAGAGAATCCGTATAAGGACAGAGAATTCTCAGACCCTGCTGGAATGGTATCCCGAACGCAGAGGCCTCCATCATCATAATGGGATTTCTGCAGAGCACCATCCACATATATGTCGCATAAGAGAATTACCGCATATCGAGGACTATTGGCGTTGTTCTTGAATCTAGCCCAGATGTAGGCATCTACTGAGCTATTCTGAGTGCAAGTAGATAGCGAATTTCCCTGAGCATCGCCCAGCCAGAGATCGGTTATCGTTACATCCTTGGCGCGACAGTGAAAATTGCAATCCGGCCAATCTGATCCTGCAGCAGAGCTCAGGATAAATGGGAAAAATAGACATAAAATGGCCGAAAGGCAGATTGCCTTTTTGGAATTGCTGAGGATGGGTATCATAAATCTATAGCTTGCCAATTTTTTAAATAAGCATTTATATTTATCATTCCATCGTGCGCGTTCCCCATCGGTAGCCGATTGCCATGCCAGTCCGATATTTAATAAAAATGAGCCACCAGGCAATGCCCTGGTGCCCAAGATTCTCATCACGTTACAGTTATCGTATTGAGCGGCACATCCACAATCACGACTTGTTTCTGGCAAGATCCCTGAAGGACAAAGGGCGATTTCTTGCCGAAGTACCCTGTCAATATCACATATGTGCCGGATTCCTCAGCTATTCCATCCCATGCGATGCTTATACTGGATCCATCTCCGACCCTGGAATTGGCGTTGCCGTTGTATTCCAGATTTGCAGGAACTTCTCCTTGCTTGAACACCCACCAGCGCTGATTGACCTGGCTAGGAGTATCTGCTGTGCTATACTCGTACTCGTCTGAATCGGTGATGCAAATCTGATCCTCTGCATCTGTGTCTATTGAGCACTCACCTGGCGTCACAATTGGGAAGGTCATGCAAGCCTGGTTGATACAAAGCGAAGCCTCACGAGCTGTAACCAACATCTCGAAGTAATAATTTTCTGCATAATCCGTAGTTGGAACAGCAAAAGAGATGCTTTGGGTATCAAATGTGGCGACTATCTCTCCTCCGGCATCATCTTTTCTCACAGTCCACGAATAGTCCCAATTGATACCCAATGCTTGCTGGCTAGCCGGCACATCGGGACCTTTGAGGTCGATTATATCACCTGGAGCCACTGGTTGCTGCAGAACGGGCGTACAGCCTGCACTCGGAGGTGCTACACTCTGAGCTGCTGCATCCTGAGCTGCTGCATTCGAAATTATACTTGCCAGGCCTATTAACAGCAAAAAGGCCCACTTCCAATTAGATTTGATCATGAAGTTCTCACCTTAAATAAAATAGGTAACTATGGTATTTATAGATTACCACACTATTTAATCCGATAGCGTATACAGATAGCAAAAACCATATCATATCATAATAGAAGATATAAATATCATAATGTTAATTTAAAAAAGTGGTTGACCAAAACAAATATTAGTATGAAAGATCAATTATAGCTACATCAAATTCCAGAGAATCAAATATTGTTGTGAACTAATTTATATAAAAGTGAGGCGAAGCAATGAAAAAGATAAACAAAGCTGCAATTATGGTATTCCTATTTGCCATAGCATTGTCAGGCATAACATGCCCAAGCCTGTGCCAAGAGAGTCCTGTAGTGAGCATCATAGTAGATGCGGATATACCATCAAATCCCTCCTCAGAAGAGGTCAAAGCCGCGGGAGGTTCCCTGATAAATCAGATCAATGAGATAGATCCCTATAATCGAAATGTCACCATCTTTGTGAGCGGTGAGATGGCCACAGTCTATCGTTTGAGGATCACATCTCTGGGAGCTATGAGCAACCACGAGCTTGCTCTCTATGGAAATAACACCGGAGAAAATCTGTCCTCGTTCTCGGCCGCTGAACAAGAAGAGATATTGAAGAATGCGAACAAACGCCTGTATAGCTGCTATGTATGCGGAGGCAAGCATGTTGATATCAAGGGCTTCCGACCGCAGGGCTTTGAGCAAAATGAGGATACACTGCGAGTCCTGGAGAACTTAAGCATTATCTACAATGCCGGATTCCAGCAGGGCTTGATCTACATGCCTGGTCATGAGAATGATTCCTGGCCATATCTTATTGAAGGCTCTAATATATACGCGGTTCCAATCAGCACGACAGACGTGAATGGAGAGAAAGCGGTTCTCTACGACAAATACATTAGGGATGATATGGGCCTCAGCGGCTCGCAATGGCAGGACCTATTGCAGTCCCAGTTCGACGAGAATGCCAAGGCAGGAGCGCCCACAGTCGTTATCTTCAGCAATCTGGTCTCAGGAGATGGAGATTTCCTTGATACCTATCGGAATTTCCTTAATTATGCCGAGTCACAGGGCGCTAGATTCTTGACCACATTCCAGCTGGTTGATATGACTGCAGCGAAGAATTTGGCCAGCTCTATTCCAGAGCTTGAAAAAGCACGGAAAGGCGCTGAAGATGTAAGTCCCGATGAAAAGGGAGCCATTGCGGATTGCCCGACCTGCGACGATGCATCCAGTGGAAAAGGCGCATCGATTATCAGCTTCAGCATCAGGAAAAACGAATCATGCATAAACTGCACCCAGAATTCCACAAATTTCACAGAGGTGGTTTAGGTATTTTGTCCAAATAGGTGATTATATAAATCGGACCAGGAGAAATGCGGCTCTTCGCTAATTTTTATGGGCAACCTCAGGATATCGAACCCAAGGTTCATG
>WOYM01000114.1 GCA_011620785.1 Methanothrix sp.
CAAGGCGGTCCTTTCAGGGCTACTGAAAGCTCCGGTCTTTAGGCCGGAGTAGTTTGCTCTTCCACGCATTCAACTTCGAGGAATGCAGCGCCCGCCTGCATAACTACCTTTTTTCCAGACCAGACGCAATTCTCTGCGATGATGGTGCTTTGAACGGGATGTAGATCGGTCGTGCAGAAGCACCCACCAGGTGCTACTAGACGGCAGTTCTTTGCCTCTACATGGGACCGCCCGACAGCATGGATTCCAAAAAATCCTTCCAGTTGGCAATCATAGAATAATACCCGAGAGGACTCATAGATATACGTCGCTCCTCCAGTCGAATCGGTCTTTGCCTTGTCATTTTTCAGGACTGATCTTCTCACCTGTCCGGTCCCGTCTCTGACCACGAGGCCATAGGCATCAGTCGCGGGTGTGCAATCCATATTTATTTCGCTGAGGGTGAAGTCGTTCACCTGCCAGACGGTTATCTGGCTATCGGTTTGGAACTTGGTTGCTGAGACCTGATCCTTTGATCTACTCTTCCAGTCGTTATTTCCATGCAGGCACAGTCCCTCTCTGCACTGCCAGGCTGCACAATCCAAAACATGGCTATTATGGCAGGTATCCAGCATGAAGCCTTCCGCTCCGCAGTTTTGGGCTACCACTTGGAAAACCACCGCATCGCTCTCTCTGCCTGATCCATTATTTCCCAAATAGATCCCTGAGCCATGAGAATTCACTAACTTGAGGCGATAGTATTTTCCGTTGCTTCGCTTCGAGCCAGCCAAGATCAGGGCCTCTCCATCTTGTGGTTGGTCATCTCTTTGTTGCGCCCGGTTGCCGTCCAAAGTCAAATTAGCTACTGTAAAATCGCTATAACCTGGGGAAAGCGGCCCACTCCCTCTGATGATCATCATGGCAACGTGCCGCGAAAGATTGCGTTGATTCGGGGCTAGCTGGATGATAGTCTCATCCACTCCCGCGCCGTAGATGTGCATGGATTTGTCAATTACAGGGATGCAGCAATAGAGAATGTTGCTTCCATTGGGATAAAGCGGGACGGCATAGGGCGCAGATAGGACGTAAAGGCCCTTGCCAATGTTCAAGCTGCCGCCATCAGGGACGGCATCGATGGCTGCCTTAAATAGACCGGATGCATCGGATTTGATGGAGGAAGTGGCTATCTGCCTGCCGTCGGCAGTTTCGGCGATGATGGATTGGCCCTGCTGGAAAACATATACATCATAATTCTCAGTCTCTGGAAATTCAGTAACGGGCATTCGACTGTCCAGCGTTTCGTTATACCGAAAATCCAGTCCCGAAGCACTATTGACCAGTGCAGCGAAAAGGATTAATCCAATTATTCGCTCCATTTCTAATCCATCCCGTTGCTTCTTTGGCTCGAGCCATGGCCCGCGAGATAGTCTTGCAGGACACACTAGTTATAAATATTGTTATTCGGGATGGGGTTGTTCTTTGCAATATGTCCTTGGGCATCCATCTGTGAGCATTCAATCCCAATGGCTCAAATATATCAGGATTTATGTATTGGCCACAGGTGGCAGAATGATCTTCAATAGAAAATCAAAAGATAGCAAGGTCAAGGCTGAGGTATACATTAACTATGGCGATGAAAATGGAAGTTTCAATGGCCAAAAGAGGATAAAAAAGGCAGAGGTATTGATCAATCCCGGCATGAGCGTTCTGGAAGTTCTCAAAATGGTTTCACATATCGATTATACTCCGGATGAAAGCGCTACCGGCCACATGGGGTCTATGATAACAGCCATTGACGGCTTTAAAAATGACCTCACCCACTTCTGGCTGTATTATTTGAGAGAGGAGTATGACGGTGGATGGAAGCTGCCCATGGAGACACCTGATTCGGTTTTGATAAAAAAGAACATCATGATTGCCTGGCGGTATCATGATCTGCAAGAAAAGGGCCCCGGCGCAGCTGGCAATCAGATATTCGGCCCTTTCTACTCCAGGGAATGCATTTCCAGGGTTAAGAGATGCAACCGGCAGTTCTGATGTAATTCTGGAAGAATCTTTAATTTGGTCAAGGGTCAACCCAAAAGCTTATTTGCTTTAAAAGAAAATTGAAATGACAGAGATAGATACATACTCTGGTTGATCGAATATTATCTGGACAGAACAAAAAGGAGGAGTTCTAAATGGCCGAGTTTGTCAATCCATTCAGCGGAAAGGTGCCTGACCGAAAATTGACTTCAGAGGAATTGATCCGAGCTTTGCGCCTCGATCTGGCTGCAGAGCATGAGGCAGTGCATCTTTACATGGCTCATGCCGAGGCTACAGATAATCCTCTGGTCAAGGAGGTATTGATAGATATAGCCAATGAGGAGAGGGTTCATGCAGGAGAGTTCTCCCGTCTGCTCCAGATCCTCACCGGGGACGAGGATGAGCTGCTGGCACAGGGAGCTGAAGAAGTAGATGAGATGGCAGGAAAAAAGCCATCCGAAGAGAAGAAAAAGCCTGCTAAGAAAGGCAAGTGACTCCTCCCCACCCCTAAAGGGGTAGGGCTTCTACTCACAATACAATGCTCTCTTCATCAGGCAGGGCTTCTGACATCAGCACCCTGATCTTTTTGATGCGGTTTTTTTCCACATTTTCTATGATGAACCTTGTGTTCATGTATTCGACGGATTCGCCTTGTCTGGGCAGTCTGCCCAATAGCTGGATCATAAATCCGCCAATGGATTCGTAATGCTCTGATTCGATATCCGTCCCGATCAGCTCGTTCAGCTCCTCGATCCGGGTGCTTCCATCGACGATGTATTCTCCTTCCCGGATCGTCTCGATCTCATTGGTTTGCATGTCGTACTCGTCTGATATCTCCCCCACGATCTCCTCAACCAGATCCTCCATAGTGACGATACCGGCCGTGCCCCCATACTCATCCAGGACTATGGCCATATGTGTCCTGCGCTTTTTCATCTCGCTGAAGAGCTCTGAGGTATTCATGAACTCGAATGTGTAGTAGGGCTTTTTCACAAACCCTTTCATGTCAAAATCCCTTTTGGAATCCAGGTAGACCAGATCCTTGACGTTGAGAATACCTACTATGTTATCGATCCTGTTGCCATAAACTGGATAGCGGGAGAACTGCTCAGCTCTTATTATCTTTATGACATCCTCATAGGTGGCATTGATGTTGATGGCAATGATGTCCATCCGCGGAACCATAATATCTTTAACCAGCTGATCCCCGAAGTCGAATACATTGCAGATCATCGTCTTTTCATGATCCTCGATGACGCCCTCCTCCTCGCCCAAATTCACCATGGACTTGAGCTCCTCTTCGGTAATCGAGGGCAGTTTGGCATTGCTTCTGCAGCCAAAGAGCCGCAAGAAGATGCTGGCTACACGGGAGAAGACTGCTACGACGGGACTCAGAATGTATGCTAAAATGGAGATAGGCCTTGCCACCAAGAGAGCTATCTGTTCAGACTTTTGAGCAGCCAGTGATTTGGGAGTGATCTCTCCGAATATGAGCACCAGCATGGTCATCACCCCGGTAGCGATGCCAACTCCGCTATCGCCGAAATATTTTATCGCCAAGACTGTGGCAATGGACGATGCGCTGATGTTTACTAGATTGTTGCCCACAAGGATAGTGCCCAGCAGTCTGCTGGGGTCTTCCCTCAGCTTTTCTACCACGCTGGCACCTCTTATCTTCTCCTCAACCAAATGGATGAGCCTGATCTTGCTCAGTGACATCAATGCGGTCTCAGATGCAGAGAAGAAAGCCGACATGCAGAGCAGAAATCCAAGAAATGCTAAAAGCGCAGTTGTACTTAAATCCAAAGCCAATTCCTCATTGCTGGCCCGAAAACCTCGGAGAATCCAGTATGCATATTCATTTATCTAATTACTTTTAGCAATTGAGCAAATAAATCTTTCCCTGTATGAATGTACGATCATGATAAATGTAGGGCCTTGAAAAAGCAGGCAAGAAGCGAGGGAAAGGTCTGCACTGCCAGCCAGCTACCATTATGGATTTGTCATTAAGGATCAAGTCATGAAAGGATCTCTAACAGACGGATTTATTTTTCAAAGCGTCCTCTGCTGCGTCCACGGTTACGTCTACGAGCAGAGATAAGGACGGATCAAAGCTGAGACCGGGACCTCGGAGATCATCTGAGCCCCTAAAAGCTTCATAGAGAAGGCGTCGAAGATGAGCTTCATCGTAAGCGGCTTTGCTCCTGAGAAGTATCGAGAATATATCTCCATCGCGATATTAGATATCATATCTGCGCTTGATCATATAGCACATAAATAAGATAAGGGATGATCCTATAGATGAGCCGACAGCTAAGATTATTACCGATCCCAAATAAAAGAGGCCGGCATGAACAAAGCATACGTTCACGGCTACGATCCAAGGGAAAGCAGGCGCTTGCAGGATCAGGCCTCCACCCTTGTCCAGCTGCTTCACTCCGATACCACCTACCCCCGCAGGCAGCCTTGTCCTGGAGGCCGGCTGCGGGGTGGGAGCGCAGACCTTGACCCTATCTCGAAACAATCCAGAGGCATCGATCATCTCAATGGACATATCCCGGGCCTCCGTCCTTCAGGCCATAGCTGCCGAAAACAACTTATCTGAGACGGCTTTCCTCGTTCCCCATGGGGATGGCTTCCAGATCAGATGGTTGACTCCTCTGACAGAGGTCGCTCTCTGCGGCCATGCCACTCTGGCAAGCGCATTTGTCCTTTTCAACTGCTGCAACTGGCCGCAAGATACAATCAGGTTTCAGACCCGCAAAAGTGGAGAGCTGGCGGCAGAAAGGCAGGGCGATCTCCTGCAGATGAGCTTTCCTGCCATTGCCGCCTATCGCATCGCCCCTCCCGTCCATCCCTCATAAGTCTTTTATACGAGAAGCATAACTTCACTTTGGCTCATTGGATTAATTCGCCCCACAACGTGTTGAGCGGGCGGCGTCGGGCTGTGACCCGGGGCTGATCCAGAGGAAAAAGTTCCCTGGAGGACTAACTTGGCAAAACCAACTACAGGAAAAGAGAAGCCTAAAAAGGCTGAAGAGAAGCCTAAGAAGGGCTCTGATGAAGAGCTCAGGCATATAGTTCGCATTTTGAATACCGATCTGGCTGGAAAGAGACAGGTCCACATGGCCCTGACGGGCATCAAGGGCGTGGGCCGCAGATGCGCCAAGATCTTCACAGAGAGTGCGGGAGTGGACCCCAATGCCACCCTCGGACTGCTTCCTGATGCAGAGATCGATAAGCTGAAGAAGGTCGTGGAAGAGGACGCCACCAATATACTGCCTGTTTGGATGGTCAACCGGCGCGGCGATATCGAGACCGGCAAAGATATTCACATCATGGGTATGGACCTGAACATGACCCTTAGAGAAGACCTCGATCTCATGAAGAAGATGAGGAGCTATAAAGGGCTCAGGCATGAACGGGGTCTGAGGGTGAGGGGCCAGAAGACCAGATCCTCCGGACGCACGGGCGCAATCGTGGGCGTCAGCAGAAAGAGAGAAGGAACACCAGCCGCGGCACCGGCTGCCAAGGAATAGGAAAGGAGAAGGTGGTAAGAGATGGGATATCCAGGCAAGAGTCGAAAGATGTATGCCAGGCCACGAACTCCCTGGCAGGCGGAGAGGATTGCGGGAGAGGTGGAGGTAGTCAAGGCTTATGGACTGCGGAACAAGAGGGAGCTGTGGAAGGCTCAGGCCGTTTTAAAGAAGTACAGACAGGCCAGCAGAAAGCTCTTGGCAGCGGTATCTTTGGGAGAGGAGCCTCCCCAGGCACAAGCCATCCTCAACCGCCTCAAGAAGCTGGGAATGCTCAAAGAGGAGGGTGATCTGGATGCCATCTTATCCATGAAGGTCAACGACGTTCTGGAGAGAAGGCTGCAGACCCAGGTCTACCGGCAAGGGCTGGCCAACTCCCTGAAGCAGGCCAGACAGTTCATCGTCCACGGCCATATACAGGTCTCCGGGAGGAGGGTGGATGTTCCTGGTTATCTCGTGCCCAGGGGCGAGGAGATGAGCATTGACTATTACATGGGCTCTCCCATGGCCAGCGAGGGTCATCCGGAGAGGGCATCCAGAACACCCAGGGTGGAAGGATAAATGGCAGAAGGAAAGTGGGGCATTGCCCATATATTCTCGTCCTTTAACAACACGATCATCACCATCACCGACCAGACCGGAGCAGAGACTCTGGCCAAGATCTCGGGCGGAATGGTGGTCAAGGCAGCCAGGGACGAGAGTTCTCCCTACACAGCCATGCAGATGGCCATGCAGGTCGCTGACGCTGTGAAGGACAAGGGAATCGTAGGAGTTCACGTCAAGGTACGTGCTCCCGGCGGGAATCGGCAGAGGTCTCCAGGACCGGGCGCACAGGCGGCCATCAGGGCTCTGGCGCGGGCGGGCCTCCGGATCGGCAGGATTGAAGATGCGACCCCCATACCTCACGATGGGACCAAGCCCAGAGGAGGAAAGAGGGGTCGAAGGGTGTAAAACTTGAATTTCGAGTTGCTTGAGCTGAGGGAGGACCGCATCCGGTACCTCCTCAGCGGCGTTAGCGCCGCTTTCGCCAATGGCATTCGCCGGGCCTGCATGAGCGAGGTTCCGATACTGGCCATAGATGAGATCAACCTCTATGACAATACCTCGGTTCTATTTGACGAGCAGATAGGATTGAGGATAGGGGAAGTCCCGCTGGTGGCAGACGAGCTGGACCTCTTCTCCCAGCCCGAGGATTGCCAGTGCGGCGGGACGGGATGTCCCGGATGCCGGGTGGATTTCATGCTCTCCAAGGAGGGGCCTGGGATGGTTTACTCTGAGGACATTCAGTTCACCGATCCCGGAGTCCGTCCGGCCTTCGAGAAGATCCCACTGGTGATTTTGGGTGAGGGAGAGAAGCTGGTGATGGAGGGCTATGCCACCAAGAGAGTGGGCAAAGAGCACTCCAAGTGGCAGGCAGGAACTCTGTGCGGCTACAAGAATCTGCCCAGCATCACTGTGAGCGAGGCATGCGACGGATGCGGAAAGTGCGTTGAGGCCTGTCCTCGTGATATCCTGGTGATAGAGGAGGGCAGAGCGAAAGCTACAAATATACTGGAATGCTCCTTGTGCAAGCTCTGCGTTGGTGCCTGTGAGGCCGCCGCCATTGATCTTAAGCCCGTTTTGGATTCCTTTGTGGTTTCCATCGAGGGCAGCGGGTCTGTTGCCGCCAAGGATCTGGTGGCAAGAGCTGTGGACGAGATCAAGATGAGAGCTCTTGACCTCGATTCAAAGCTGGCAGAGCTATCATAGAGCTGGGATCGGCCAAGATAAAAGCCGGTCTATAACCCATATTTGTGAGCGGGGGTTTCCAAGCCAGGTCAAAGGAGCAGGGTTGAGGGCCCTGTCGCGCAGGCGTTCGCGGGTTCGAATCCCGTCCCCCGCACTAATTTCTCTTTCTTGATATTGCTTCTTGGGCTTCTCCAACTCTACCGCGCGCCTTCGATCGAAGACGGCAGATACTTTGATATCTCGATCCAAGTGTCGAGGCTCGCGATAGGGCCGATCCCCAATGGAAGGTATCAGGGGCGACAATGAGCGCTCCAGCTCCTCCAAGGCGACCTCTTCCGCTATCAGCTCTTCGCGAAGCTCCTCTCCGACTTTGACGATTTCTTCTTTCAACAGCTCCTCATTTTTAAATAGCTCTGCTGCTACCTGTCTTGCTCTCGTGGGGACTCTTGCTGTTGATTTTCTGTTTCAGGGGCCAAAAGACAGGTGCTGCTTCCATTCAAAATTCTATAGATATGTGGTTGCAGGATTTGGGCACCTTCGGGGCTCATGTAGCCTTCTTCAGTGAGCTTCTTAGCTGCACCACTTTGGCCAAAAGTTTTTACATAAGAGTTAACGAGTTTTTGAGTATCTGCCAGAGTCATTTTTTGCATAAAATTGTAATAAAACATATTGGATAAATCATTTTCTGCATATAGCAACGCTATAAGCTGCTATAGCTTGTTTGTATTTTCTGGAAAATTTTCAAAAAAATTTTGAGGCTGCTGTTTGCCTGTCAGGGGGAACATAGATATATCAAAACATCACTATTAATGATTGTGATTGTTCCATGTCAGGGCTCATCATTTTCCCCACTCTCCTGTGGATGGTGGCACTCTGGATTATTCTCGCCAGGCCAAGCAGGGTATAAAGACCCAAGGAAGGAAGCCACAAATAGTGAAAATCTGAAGGACGAAAAACCAGCCATGGCTGGTATACTCTTACAGAAAGAGCTTCACTCCCACTGATTTGTATGCGCTCCGGGAAAGGGGGTTATCGGAATCGATAGCAGTAGCCAGAGGTGACCACTATGCAGAGGTCGATTGAGTTCAATTCTACGCGATCCTATATAGTATGGAATGAGGAGTTAGGAGAAAGAGGTTTTGGGAGGTGTTAAGTGCAGGGCTGGAAGTTCTATTTTTCAGTGCGTGCAACTTGCAGAGTTCGGGGCCCGATTGCTATCAGATAGAAGAATGTGCCTGCTGATGCCGATTTTGGGCCGGGGTTGAGAGGGGTGAGATTTTTAGAGGGTGGGAAGGGCCCGAGCCCCTCATAAATCATTGTTTTAATGTATAAAATTTTATCAAATATATTTTCAACATCCTCCCCGATAAAAATAGTTTCAAGCGACTTATATCCGACTTACATCCCACTTCGATGATTTGATGTCGCCTGCATGCGTTTTAACTTATCAAAGCATTTCGTCTTCTTCATCCTCTGTTGCCTCTCGCCACCACTCTAGCCCCTCCCGAATGAGAAATACTACAATTATCAATCCTGTTATGGGATCGGCCTGCCAGAAACCGAAGAGGTAATTGGCTAGGAGTCCAAGCAGGAGTGGCAGAGAGAGAAAAGCGCAAGCGAGTGTCTCCTCTGAGTCAGCGATTAAGGCTCGGCTGCCAATGCTGCGTCCCAACTCTCTTTTCTTGTACCAGAGAACAGGCATGATGATCAGGGATAGAGAAACGATAGCTATTCCCGGCAAAGAGGATTGAGGGGCTTCGGCAAGTATCAGCTTTTGCAGGGACTCATAGAGCACATAGAGAGCCAAGAGAAGAAAGGTAAGGCTAACGAACCGAATGGCCTTCTTCTCTATTTTTGCTTCATTCCTGACATTTTCGGGCTTATGCTGACGCAGCCTCCAGATCAAGATCAGGCCAGAGAGGGATTCGACGATGCTGTCCAGGCCGAAACCAACAAGAGCAATGCTTCTTGCTGCCGATCCAAAAAATATGGATGCTAAAGCCTCCAAGACGTTGTAGCCTACGGTGAAGTATTCCAGATGCAATGCCCGCTTGTACGGCTCTTCCTGGCGCATGATTCCAATCTAAAGATCTTGTTGATAACGTTGTCCCTTGCTAACCAATGGATAAAGCGTGAGAGATACGATAGGGAACTTATGAACCGCAAAATCAGATGCAAATGAAGCTTCGGGCCTGGCCAGTCATCAAGCCCATCGCTTATTTGCTCTACAATGTTACCCAATGTACCTCATCTAAAAGCTTAATGCGTTCTTAGGGCAGGCTTCTACACATCGCCCGCATTTGATACAATCCGGTTTTTCCATTATCTCGTTCACAGGCAATTGCATGGGGCAGACCTTCTGGCATTTTCCGCACTCAATGCACTTTTCTTGATCCAGATTTAGCTTGTATTTACCCCTTCCGACAACCCTCTGGATAGTTCCCATGGGACAGAATGAGCACCATGCCCTTGGGGCAATGATAACTCCAAAGAGAATAGCAACAGAGGTTGTGATAATGCAAAGGGTAACAAAGACCATTCCTATCTTGTCCACAATACCATTCGTGCTGATAATTCTGAAAATCATAAATCCCATTAGTAGGAAAAAAATCGGCACTCTTACTTTCATGCTCTTGAGACTCGATGGAATTCTTATCTTGCGGCTTATGGGAGCAAGCCAGAAATCAACAAAACTCCCTCGCGGGCAGAGATTGCCACAGAACCATCTGCCTCTAAAGGGAGCTATAATTAACAGTGTGGCGAAGACGAGCAGCAGGAAGTAACCACCTGATCAGCGATGACTTACTCCCTACATCTCTCGTTAACCTGCAAGTCGAG
>WOYM01000018.1 GCA_011620785.1 Methanothrix sp.
TTTATTTCTGCTTGGTGGCTAAATCTTAAAAAGCAAGTGTGAGCTAAACACGTACCTTTTTTTTTAATCAGGTATAAGCCGTCTTCATCGATTTCGACGAGAATTGGCAAATGCAGCTTCTCCATTAATGATCGTTTACTCTTGTGGACTGTAGGGTTAAGGATATTTCACAATAGAAGCTGGCAGGCATTAGAGCCGAAAAAGAGATATCTTAAGGGTCCACATCTTATAATTCAATCATGAACTGGCGAGATCGAATATCCCAGGATCCCAGAATCCTTGCTGGAAAACCGGTGATCAAGGGTACGCGCATAGCAGTGGAATTTGTCATCGAGCTGATGGCCAATGATTGGACTGAATCCGAGATAATCCAGAACTATCCCAGATTGACTCATGAAGACATTCAGGCATGCCTCCAATATGCAAGCGACCTGATGAAATCCGAGAGGGTACATCCTCACAAAGTCCAGCAGGATGGCCTTAATGCGGCTACTAGCTGACGAGAATGTTCCCATCAAAGCCATTGAGCTGCTGCGCAAGATGGGATACGATGTGCTATCGATCAGTGAGAGCACCCCTCAGGCTTGCGACAGAGACATCATGATGCTTGCGGAAAGAGAAGGACGTATCCTTCTCACCTTTGACAAGGATTTTGGAGAGCTTGCTTTCAATTCAATAACCAAGCCGTCTTGCGGAATCATACTGTTTCGCATACCTCTCAGATCGGCTGACTATATTGCGTTATTCATTGCTGGAATAATAGAATCTGGATGTGATTGGCCCGGCAATTTCGCGGTTGTAGAACCTGGCAGGATTCGCTTGAGGAAGCTATAGACCTTCTGCATTACCAGATAACCTATAAAATCAATGCCCATCTAGTTGATAGTCTTCATCATCCCCAATAGTTCGCAGGCCTTGCACCTCTTCCCCACGCATGGCTCGCCGCACTCCCTGCACTCTGCCAGCTCCATCTGGGCCCAGTCTCCTCGGCACAGCTCCTCGATCCTCTCAAATCCCTGCAGCGTCTTCTGCCGGGTTCCGGGAAAGAGGCTCTCCATCCTGTTCATCATATCCCGCACATCCGCTCTTAAAGAGAGCCGGGCATAGGGGCACTCCCTTGATTCGAAATAGATCCCGTTGACCATGGCATAGAGGGCGATCTCCTTCTCAGGAATATCTCGCAAGGGCTTGATCCTGGGAACCAGCCTCGGCTGCTCCCTCCTGGGCCGAAAGCGCATCAGACGCTCCATATCCCCCTTCAGATAGTTCATCATCACCGACTGGGCCTCGTCGTCCTGGTTGTGGCCGGTGGCAAGCTTTGTCGCCCCCAGGCTTTTGGCAGCGCGGTTCAATGCGTTCTTGCGAAAGACCCCGCAGTAGGTGCAGGGCGCGACCTCTGCTCCCACCACCATCTCGTCCAGGCTCCAGCCGTACTCCTCCTGGAAGAAGACGATCACCTGCTCCACTCCCAGCTGCCGGGCGATCCTCTTTGCGGCCAGGATGGTATCATCCCGGTAGCCTGCGATGCCCTCATCCACAGTCACCGCCACCATTTCCACCTCTTTTTCGGCGATAACCCGGCTTAAGGCAAATAGAAGGGCAGTGCTGTCCTTCCCTCCGCTCACCGCCACTGCGATCCGCTCTCCCTTCTCGATCATCCTGTTCACAACGATTGTCTGGGCCATTCGCCCCTCAAAATCCTGGATGAAATGATCCTGGCAGAAGTGCCGGCCGAGGTAGCGCTGGGAAACGATCGCCCGTTCCTGACAGAGGGAGCAGATCATTTAGGCGACCTCATGCAGTCAACCTCATTCAGTCAACCTCAAATCACAAACCTCTCCGGATTGGCATAAACGGACAGCCTCTTCCCCCGCAGAAAACCGATGATGCCAAGACCCGTCCTCTGAGCAATGGTTATGGCCAGGCCCGTCGTCGCCCCCCGGGAGACGACTATGGGGATGCCAGCCACAGAGCACTTCAATGCCATGTCCGATGATACCCGGCCGGTGCAGGCGGCAAACGCCCGGCCCAGGTCGAATCCCTCCCCTTTGATGATCAGGCTGCCTATGGCCTTGTCCAGGGCATTGTGCCTTCCTATGTCCTCGATGATTGATACAGGCCCGGATTGATCGAAGAGCCCAACTGAGTGAACCCCGCCCGTAGCGATGTGCGTCTCGGAGAGGGATATGGCCTTCATCGCCTCCTGAGCTTGTTCTCTATTGATCGTCAGATCGGATTTTATCCGGGGGAGCTTTGACTCATCCAGAAAAGAGGCTATGCCCCCGCAGCCGCTCACAATGGGCCTCCTGGGGACTATCGCCCGAATGGGATTGGCGACTATCGCCCTGGCCACATCTCCCTCCACCTCTATAGATTCGATCTCCTCGATGGCAGAGACGATCCTTTCGGAATAAAGGTGCCCGGCCACGAACTCTTTTCTCATCTGGGGGCTGATCATAGCGGTGGCGAAATGGCGGCCGTTGATGAAAATAGATAAGGGAACCTCCTCAGCCACCGGGCAGGTGGCCTTATAGGAGTCATCTCCATCCACCCTCAGGCACTCAAAGTCTCTTATCATCTTCTCATGCGTTCCCTTAAGCCATCCTGGCGATCTGCTCTAAAGTCCCCAGGAGCTTCTCGATCTCCTCAACGGTATTATAAAGATACAGCGATGCTCGGGCGGTGCCATGCTTTAATCCCAGGTGCTTCATAAGGGGGATGCAGCAATGGTGCCCCGAGCGAATGCAGATGTTGGAGGCCTGGTCGAGCATCAGGGCGATCTCATGGGGCAAGAGGCTCTCTATCCCGAATGAGACCACCCCTCCCCGCTCCACCGGACTGTCATCCCCCGGTCCGTAGACCTCCAGGCCTCCGATCCCCTCCAGTCCTTTAAGAAGCCTCCTGGTGAGCCTCATCTCATGATCGTGGACTTCATCGATTCCTATCCGGCCTAAGTAGTCCACTGCAGCACCAAGACCGATACCGGCGGAGATGTCCGGTGTTCCCGCTTCATAGCCCTCATAGCCTTTCTTGATGAGAAATCCGTCGTCAAGGACGTCCTCTACCATCCCTCCTCCTACCAATAGGGGCTCCAGCTCCTTGCTTCCCAGCTTCTTCCCGGAGTCCTGGTTCTTGCTGGCATGACTGCTTATTCTCTGCCCTTTTGCCCTCCTCTGCTCTCCATTCCTCTTGCCCTCCTCCAGTTCCCTGATCCAGAGCACCCCTGATCCCGTGGGCCCGAGCATCTTGTGGCCGGAAAAGCATAAAAAATCGCAATCAATGTCTTTAACATTCACTGCCATATGGGGCAGGGACTGGGCGGCATCCAGCAGAAAGAGAGCTCCCCGCTCACGGCAGATCCGGCCGACCTCTCTCGCAGGCTGGATGGTGCCAAGGGCATTGGATAGATGGCTCATGGCGACCAGCCTGGTCTTCTTGTTTATGGCTCTCTCAAGGTCGGCCAGATCGATCCTCCCCATTCTATCCGGAGTTATGACCTCCAGATCGACCCCCACTTTATTCAGCCTCATCCAGGGCAGGAGGTTGGAGTGGTGCTCGAGCAATGTCGTCACAATTCGGTCCCCCCTCTTCCAGTCCAGGCCCCCGGCCACTAGGTTGATCGATTCGGTTGCATTCCTGGTAAAGACGGCAGTTCCATCCTCTCCCCCCACAAAACCCGCCACCTTGCGATGAGCTTCTCTATACCTCTGGTCGGCGATCTGGGCCTGGCGGTAGACCCCCCGGCCCACATTAGCTCTGTAGCTCCGGTAATAGCTCAGGACCGCTTCCAGGACGGGCTCAGGAGTAAGGCTGGTGGCGGCGCTATCCAGATAGATGAGATCATCGAGAATGGGAAAATCGGATCGAATCTCTTGAACGTTCACAAAACCTCGTTTAAGCTACCGCTTCTGTAGCCCTCTAGGTCCAGGGTCACATATTCAAAACCAATGCCCTTCAGCCTCATGACGATCTCCTGCTTGCAAGCCAGCACCCTTTCCAACTCCTGCTCTTCCAGCTCGATTCGCGCCGTCTTTCCCTGCGACCTCACCCGCAACTGGCCAAACCCCAGGCTCTTCAAATATTCTTCTCCCTCCTCCACCATTTGCAAACCTTCCCGTGTGATCATCTCATTATAGGGAATGCGCGAGGCCAGACAGGCGGAAGAGGGCTTGTCCCAGACGGGCAGTCCCATATCCTGAGCCAGGGAGCGAATATCCTTTTTGGTGATCCCCGAATCGACAAATGGATGCCAGATCCCCTCCTCGCTGTAGGCCGCAATGCCCGGTCTATAGTCATCGAGGTCGTCGGCGTTCACCCCATCGGCGATGCAGCTTATACCCTCTTTCTGGGCCACCCTCTTGAGAATGGCACTGGACCTCTTTTTGCAGATATAGCAGCGGGTGGCTGGATTTTGAGAAAAAGCCTCATCCTCGATAATGGAGAACCTCTCCACCCTCAGTCTCAGACCGAGGGATTCTGCCAGGGCAACCGCCTCATTCAGCTCGCTTCTGGAATATGCCTCGCTGTCCAGGATCACCGCCAGGGCCCCCTCACCCAAGACATCATGAGCCAGCTTTGCCAGGAGGCTGCTGTCCACCCCACCGGAATACGAGATGAGCAGCTGTCCTTTCTCCTGGATACGATCTTTGAGATCTTTTAGCTTGTCGTCAAGGCTCATTTCTTACTTCCCTTTGCATCGACCTGAGATGCAAGCGCTCTCGTCATATTGAAGCATGCAGCAGATATCGCAGATCCTCTTCACCAGATCATCGACCTTTCCATCGATAAGATCTTCCGCAAGCCCTCCTATCGCCTCCCTGATATCCTCTCGGAACTCGATATTGTAGCCCCTCTTCTTCGAGACATACTGGGATACCGCAGGGGGGGTGATTCCCAGCATTTTGGACACATCCTTCTGAGAAATTCCTCTTTTGATCAGTTCTTCGGCAATAGCCGCTCTGATGCTGGGAAGCACATTCCAGACGATCTCCTCACAGGGTGACTTCATCTATCATAAACCTCAAATCTATGTTTGCTCGATCATTATCTTTGGCTTTCTATCATGACTCCTACCCATATAAATGTTATAGCAGTCTGTGGATGATGCATCCCCGGATGGAGGAGATGAAAGAGGAGATTCATTCTGATCGGTCCGGCCCAAAGGTTATCAGCCAGGAGGGATAGAATCGGTGATAGAATAGTTGATGGAATAGGCGACGCGGAGGTCTTTCATGCATCAGACTCATATGATAATCGACGGGGAACAGCTCCCCATTTCATCCCATAAGGTGGAGACGATTTACAATCCAGCAAACCAGGAGCCTGTGGCTCTGGTCTCCGTAGGAACTCGCCAGGATGCCCGGATGGCTTTGGAGGCGGCAAAGAAGGCATTTCCTCTGTGGTCTGAGACCTCCAGCGAGAAGAGGGCAGAGCTATTGCATTCTGCCGCGGATCTAGTGCGAGAGAGGGCGGTGTCCATAGCCCGACTGCTGACCCAGGAGCAGGGAAAGCCCCTGAAAAATGCCCGAGCGGAGATCCTATCATCTGCTGATATCCTGGACTATTATGCAGAAGAGGGCAGGAGGAATGTCGGGGAATGGCTGGCCACATCCCGCGGCCGGAGCGTTGTCCTCCGCCAGCCCGTGGGCGTCGCTGCACTCATCACCCCCTGGAACTATCCGGTGGACCTTCTCTCCTGGAAGGTGGGGCCGTGCCTGGCGGCGGGCTGCACTTTTGTGGCCAAACCGCCAAGCCATGCCCCCGTCGCCGCCACGGAATTCGTTCGGGCTATTTCTGACGCAGGTCTTCCTGCAGGCACAGTCAATGTGGTCCACGGTCCGGGTGGAGAGGTGGGAGCAGAGCTGGTGGAAAACCCCATCTCCAGGAAGATCGCCTTCACTGGTCAGACAGAGACAGGACGATGGATAATGGCCCAGGCTGCCAATCAGATCAAGCGCGTCTCACTGGAGCTGGGAGGGCAATCGCCCTTCATAGTCTGTGGCGATGCCGATATCGAAAAAGCGGCTGCCGCCTGCGCCCAGCGGGCCTTCTCCAATATGGGGCAGATCTGCATCAGCGTCAACCGGGTATATGCGGCAGATGAGGTGGCAGAGGAGTTCACCGATAGACTGGTCCATCAGACCGAGCGGCTGCGGATTGGCAACGGCCTGGAAGATAATGTAGACCTGGGGCCGATGTTCAGCAATGAGCAGCGTGAGAAGACCAAAGAGCATATGAAGGACGCCCTTGATAGGGGAGCAGTGCTCCTCTGCGGCGGCCGGGAGCCGGAGGGGGAGGCATTCGAAAAGGGCTACTTTTTCCTGCCCACCGTCCTGGGTCGGGCCGACCACAAGATGAAGATCATGAGAGAGGAGACTTTTGGCCCAGTAGCACCGATTATGAAATTCAAGACCGTTGATGAGGCCATAAAGCTGGCCAACGACTCGAATTACGGCCTGGCCGCATACATATACACCAGCGACATCGCCACAGGCATTCAGGCAGCAGAGAGGCTGGAGTCGGGTGGGGTGGGGGTCAACATAAACAATGTGATGGACTATCAGATGCCCTTTGGTGGCTGGAAGGAGAGCGGCATCGGCCGGGAGCTGGGGCACTATGGCCTGGAGTCATTCCTGGAGATAAAGCACATACGTCTGGGGATTTGAAAAGAGGGGATGAAGCAAACGGGCCCCTTTGACCGATCAGATCCAATCGCTCTTCTTTTCGATCGCCAATATCAGACCTGCCACCTGGTCCGGGGTCAGCTCTTCGGGCCGCATATTGATCAGAGACTGGTCCAGCTCGGCCAGAGTCATCTTATCAACACCGTATGCTGCCAGGCCTTTTTTCACCTTCTTGCGCCTGTTTCTGAAGAGAATATCCGCCAGCCTCATAAAGGACCTGGGATCCACCTGAGGCCTCTCTGTTCGCGGGCGGAGCCGGACTATCGCCGAATCTACATCGGGAACTGGGCGGAAGGCCTTTCTGGAGACGTTCTCCAGGATCTCAATATGACTGAAAAAACCGGCGACCATCCCCAGCCGACCGTAAATTTTGCTCGCAGGCTCGGCCTTCAATCGCTGAGCAAACTCCTTCTGGAACATCAGCACCGCCAGGTCGAAGGGCCGGCTGAGCAGGCGGTAGGTGATCTTGCTGGAGATATTGTAGGGAAGGTTGGAGACGATCTTATTGTACTGGGGCAACCGGACGGTCAGAGCGTCGGCATGTATAACCATCACATTTGGTGCCATATTGCATAGATTGGCTGCCAGATCGGGATCGATCTCCACTGCGTACACCCGGCCGGCGCGGGCAGCCAGCTCTCGTGTTAGGATGCCTTCCCCGGGCCCTATCTCCAGCACCCAATCCTCCGGCCCAAGGTCGGCATGGCTCACGATAGAATCCACAATCGGGCGATCGATCAAAAAATGCTGGCCCAGTCTCATCTTATGCGAGGCATTGTGGTAAAGACCCGGTACTTGATGCGGTCGTCCATCAACTCGTCCTCTATGCGCTTGGCTATGAGTTTCTCTGGATTGTGCAGGCCTTTCACTCTCTCCACCAGATCGGTAAAGCCCTTGAAGGAATCCTTCTTGCGTTCGTTAAGCACCGACCACATGAGTTTCTTGCCTATGCCCGGCAACAGCTCCAGGGCGTGCATGCGGGTGGTGATGGGGCCGGCATCATTGAAGTAGCGGATGAACCTGGGCTCATCCTCAAGCACTATGGTCTGGATGACAAAAGGCAGCTCCAGCTTGGCGCTGTTAGAGAGCTCTGAGTAGTCGATCCTGCGGTTGACATGATCGATCACATCACGGCTACCACTGCCGATATACACCCGGGCTCCAGCTACAGGGACCATTCCCTCTTTGGGAGTCATCTCCATGAGCACAAAATTGGTCTCACCCACCGCCTGAACCAAAGGCTGCTTCTGATAGGTTCTGCTGTCCGGAGTGCGGCCATAGGGGAGATAATCGAGAACCCTAGCTATCTCTTCTCTCTTCGGCGGTCTCCCCTCAGGCATGCGCCTTACCCCCTGAATGCAATTTCTAAAATATTGCTGAGCTCTTCCTCGCTGAGATTGAATCGCTCCTTGGCGTAGATCGCCCTCAGCTCATCCTTGGTGACGGGCCTGATATCCGCGATCTTAACCGCTATGGTCCTCGTCATCTTCTCCATTTTCATAAGCTCAGCTACCATTGCCGTATTCTCTTCTGCGCTGCCCTTGGAAAAGAGCTCAGCATGCCTTATCGCCCGGCGAAGCTCATAGCCCAGCTCCTCTTCATCAGCTCGCTTCTCTCGAATCTGGTCGAGCATCTCCTTGACCTCCGCCAGGGTCAGGAATTCCTCTTCTAATACGCTCTTGACAATCATCTTATTTTTGCGCCTTAAGATGTTCAGGCAGTGTGATCAAGGTCTTGATGGCATCGCCATCTGTGACCTTCAGGACGAATGCTCTGCCCCTTTTTCCAACCACCTCGGCCGTCTTCCCATGGAACCTGGGGTGAGGCATGCCCTTATGTATGCTGGGATCGATGAGCACGTGAACCTTTGATCCCGTATCGAACTCTTGAATAGCTCTGACAACGGGAGATATTCCACTGCTCCTGACAGTCTTGCTCAGCTTGTCTCTAGACTTCTTCCGCATTCCGTGATGATGTGCCATCTGATTCTCCACCTACATCTATTACATCTAGCTCTTCAACGACCGCGTCCACTCTGAGGATCTCCGCGAGGTTCGGCTGGGTTCTGCCTCCATCTCCGGAGATCAGCTCCTTGATGTAAAGACCGCTGTCGCCCTTTACATTTATGTGAGCCAGATTGCCCACTACCTCAATAAGATCTGCGCTATAAACCTTCCTCACCCTGAGCTTATCTGCCCTTCGGTGAGACACCCGAGTTGGCGTACGCTGATCGACCTGTCCAACTAATCTCTTCAGGCCAGATTTAAGCTTTTCTTCTGCGACCTCTGCTCCCAGCCTGACCAGGGCGGAGTAGGTCTTCAGAAAAGTGGCCTCTTTAAGCCGTTCCACCATAGCGGAATACGCCACATTAAGCTCAATAACTTCCACCTTGCCCTCTGCATGACGATTGATATTTTCTTGCAGCCCCGCCAGGTCGATGGTCCTTATCCGCGGCCGGACGGCCTCTACTATGAACGGCCTGCCACTGCCCAGCATGCGGGCGTCGATATCCTCTCGACCGGCTCCGTGAAAGACGGTATCCTCAGCCTCAGCCGCCCGGATCACCGCTGCCCGGATGAGCTCATCCACCGACTCCTGGTACATGCGGCCCGTGCCGTTACATCGTGGGCAGCCCCGGCCACGGCACTCGCGACAGGGCCAGCGGGTCTGAGGAATACCCCTGACGAGCTTTCTGTAGCGGCCGCGGAGGAATAAAGATGCCACCTGCAGCTCTGCCTCGCCCTTCTCCAGGTTCAGGTGGACCACCATATTCGGATCTTTCAGGTCGAACTCCTTTCCAGTGATCGCAGAGAGGCGTTTGCCGACCTCCCGGTTCAGCTCGGACTTGAAAGGCTCGGCATGGCGAGAGCCGCCGTCCGCGAGGAGGAGCTCCTCGTTCTCTGCAAGAAGGCCTGACACTTTTGTGCCCACCAACAGGGTGGAATACTCCCAGCCGGCAAGGGCGGCGGCTGCCCGCTCTGCCCACGCATCGAGCATTTCTGGCGATATCTCTCCCAGGCAGACGGTGCAGCGAACGTCCTTTTCGCTCTTGCGGCCCAGCTTGAGCCGGGCTGACTGGAAAGAAGGCGCCAGATCTTCCAGCAAAGATATGTCATCCTCTGCGGAGGCCTGCATGGCCAGGACGGTCTTTATTGATCGACCCCGCTCAGCATTGGTAAGGCCGGTGGCCAGCATGGCAAACTGCCTTCCCAGGCAGCTGTCACAGATGGGACCCAGGCGGACGATCCTCTTGGCCGTCTCCAGGATATCATCATTTGGGTTCTCCAAGA
>WOYM01000089.1:0-7852 GCA_011620785.1 Methanothrix sp.
CAGGAAGTCGAATGGAGCGGCTCTGCCCTTGGCCAGCTGCCAGGCATCATATGAGCAGAGGATGACGGCCACGATCCATCCCAATCCAGCGCTTGTGGCGCCTATCAGGAAGCTCAACAGGAAGAGGATTATTCCTCTCCTGGGGTAGCCCAGATAAATGTGGCCCAGTCCTGCAATGAGGAGGTTCAATATAACCGCAAGTATTGCGCTCTTTGAATTGACCATACAGCATCTCCAGATGATATTTGAATATTCGTTGAGCCTGTATTATCCGCAATCTGACATAAAGGCATTGGTATCCAACAGCCAGTTCGTGACCACAATGCAATGGTCAGCGTGCAGGCTGGTCGGCCCGAGGGCAACCACCTCCGCCCCGACAGAGGCGAGGAGCGACTCCTCCTCCGCAGTCATTCCGGTGTGGTCTCCCAGGACAAATGCCATCTCCCTCTCCAGGGGCTCATCCTTCAGGCAGCGGAAATCCCTTCCATCCTCCCTCAGATATACCAGCCGGACAATTCTCTGCTTCAGATCCTCCAGCAGCTCCGCCAGGTCGCCGGTACGGACGAATATGCCCGAGGTGGACATGGCCCATTCTGGCGTGGCCTCTACTGCCAGGGCCTTTTTGAGCAGGGCGGCAGTTGTTCTCTCATCGGGATTGAGGTGGCGGAGGGTCTCGCCCATCAGCCGGATGGTCTTGGGGGTCTCTCCGCCCAGCAGAACCAGGTACACCAGAACATCCTTTCTGATGCCATGAGAGAGGACAAAGGCGGCGGTAACGGAGCGGCAGAGGATGTCCAGGCGGCCGGAGGTGCCGGGGATATCCTCTAAAGAGAAGTTGGGCTGGGTGGTGGCCTTGTGGCCTACGACGACGAATATGCGCATTTATCCATCTCCATTGATTCGCAATAGGTTATACATCCACAGCATCAAAATTTTCGCCATTATATTTTTCCGTGACATCCTTTTTCACTGGGACAAATAGGCATGGTCCACTTTATAGCTTTTGACCTGTAATGGTCCGGCCTGATTCGACCATTGACGAGACCGAAATCGTCATATAATATAATCATCAAAAACGGCTCAATTGGCTTTCAGAGAGTCTGTGTGATAAGGGCCTTGGAGTGTGGTTAATACGAAATCCAATGATGTGAGTATAATATGCCATAGATTGATCTCATGCATAACGATTGCAGCCTTCCTGATCCAGGCAAATGCTGTTGCCGCCGATCCCCTCGACCCAGGCCAGCTCGGAGAATCGATGTCTATGCCCCTGCCCCAGGAGTTAATATTAAAGGCGGTGAAAGCGGGAGTGATAGCGGATTCAGATTCGCTTGACCAATCCGATAGCAGTGAGACTTCTCTTTCTGTCAGGCCTAAATCGGAGGCGAACGCAGTCAACTCCGCTCATATTAATGTAACCGGCGACTGGCTCCTGAATCTGTACGGCGCATCTTTGGAGCAGATGGAGCTATATCTCTTCCAGAAAGATGATGCTATCTCAGGCAAGGGAGCGATAATCAGAGGAGAAGGGAGACAGAACGCTACCGCCAGCGGATCAATATCCGGGGATGAAATGACTCTAGTTGTGGTTCCTGCAGGAGCTTTAGACATGTATCAGCTCAATCTATCCTTATCCACCCTGGGAAAAGGGAGCTATACTGCTTATATGACCAACGGTAGCAGCCGGTCTGGGGAGCTGGCTTTCACCGCCAACACCAATATATTCAAGCCTGCACCGCATGAGCCATCGGATAGGGTCGATGCAACGCCTGCGCCGGTGCAGCTTTCTGGATCAGCAGGTAGCGACAAGAGGATAAGCTCCAAGACATCCATCGGCATGGCGGGTGGGGCGGGATCCATGAGCCAGGCCTCATCCAGCTCTTCGTTTTGAGCCGGCCAATGCAGATGTGACTGAGCGCTATGTTCGTCTTGCCACCCCGCAAGGCGACCTCATGATCCCATCCAAAAGAATAATAAACCTAATAGGCAACTATTTCCTCTTCAACAGGAGTTCAAGATGATTCGCATAATATCCCTGGATATGGATGGCACCCTGGTAAATTCGAGGTTTGTGGACAAGGTCTGGATGGAAGGTATGCCCAGGCTTTATGCCGAGAGGACGGGATTGGACTATTGCGCTGCCAGAGAATACGTGATTGGCGAGTATATGAAAATCGGCAGCGATCACCTGGAGTGGTACGACCTCAAGTTCTGGATAGACAAGTTCGGCCTCAGCATAGGCAAAGAGGAGCTTTTAGAGCTCTACGAGGACGAGATCGAGGTATATCCCGAGGTAGAGGAGGTGCTGGAGCTCCTTTCCGAGAACTATGAGCTGGTGGTGACATCCAATGCCGCTCGGGAGTTCATCGACATCGAGCTGGATGGCCTGCAGGGCTACTTCCGGGAGGTCTTCTCTGCAACCAGCGATTTCCGGGAGGTCAAGAAATCGCCTCTCCTCTATGGCGCCATCTGCGCTCATTTGGATGCCAGGCCCTTTGAGGTTCTGCATATCGGCGACCACTACAGCTATGACTATGAGTCCGCTTTGGATGCCGGCCTTGATGCCCTCTTCCTGGACCGCAGGGGCGAACGCCAGGGCCCCGAGGTCATAGGCGACCTGAGGGAAGCTGTGGAGCTGATCGACGGGTGCGCATGAGGGCTGACCTTTGGTCATCTCTGATAGAGAAAGATGGGAACAAAACTGTCGCCATTCAGATCCAGCAGATCTCCTGCCAGGGGAAAGAGAAAATATGCAAGACCAGCAGCCAGGAAGGCCAGGCTCATGTTCCTGTAGCCGAATGCATTCAGCATCAGGCCGAATACTGGTGACATGATGGCCGCGGCCAGACCAAATACCATGCTCACCATTCCCGAGACCAGCCCCTTCTTCTGAGGGTACCACTACTGCACCAGAGTGAGGGCGGGGATGTAGACAAAGCATGAGGCTGCACCGTTGATAAAGAATGATCATCCTCCTGATGCCATATCTCTCCTGCCATAGGGAGGCCATCACTCCGGGAAAGCCGAAGGTAAGGGCGCCCGGCCAGAAGATAGCAATGCAGCAACCGATTATAGCCAGGGCTCCATCCCTTTCTCCGTTATTTTGATTCATGCTCTATTGCAGCCAATAGATCTGCCGGGCATTGCTACTTCTTTGCTCCCTTCTCAGGGATTACCTTGCAGACTGGCCCCTTGAGATAGACATACCAGTAGAGCGTCGCCACGAAGAGGGCTGCTCCCACGATATTGCCCAGCGTTACTGGAATAAGATTGGTGATGAAGAAGTTGTACCATCCCATTCCACCGGCGAGGTTGGTCGTAGCCACTCCAGCGGTCGCCAAATTAGCGGCGATGGCCGGATCGTTGGCGGCGAAGATGCCCAGGGGTATGAAGAACATATTGGCCACGCTATGCTCAAAGCCGATGGTAACGAAAGCCATGATGGGGAACCAGCAGGAGAAGATCTTGCTTATCACGTCCTCTGAGCTGATGGCCAGCCAGACGGCGAGGCAGACCAGCCAGTTGCAGCCTATCCCTCGCAGGAAGGCGGTGCCGAAGTCCAGGCCGCATTTGGTGTTGGCCACGGTTGCCGCCCAGCCCGCCCAGGGGAGGTTGTCGAAAAAGCCGCACTGGTAAGCAAGGAAGTAGGCGACGAAGACCGATCCCACTAGGTTGCCTGCGTAGACGAGTGACCAGTTCTTGAATAGGCCTCCCAGGCTTGCCTCTCCGTTCAGGACGCTAATGGGGGCGAACATGCAATTGCCGGTAAACAGCTCCGATCCAGCGATGACGACCAGCATCAAGCCCACGGGGAAGACCGCTCCGGCGGCGAACTTGACCAGGCCCCCTGGAAGGGCGATCTTCCAGATCTCGCCGTCTGGGCCGGTTATTATGCCGTTGGAGAGGCCTCCAGCCACAATCTCGCTCAAAAGGGCTCCAAAGGCGATATAGGCCCCGGCGAGGAAGCCCAGCACCAGCAGCTTTTGCCAGGTCATATTGCATTTCGTGCATCCGGCAGCTATTGCTGCCTTAGCGATATCAGCGGGAACTTTGAATGATATGATCTCTCCCTCCCAGACGGGCGAGTGCAGCCTCAGGAGCATAAACATGCTTCATCCCTCTATTATTTCTCTCCTGGGAAGCTGCTCTTTAAATCGCTCGCAATGCTGGCCACTTCTTGCCGGGATATTAGGTAAAAGTCTTGCGGTGCATGAGGTGGGCTACAGGTATTTCCTGCTGGGCGGAGCTATGGATCTCGGGCCTCCCAGGATTCGATGCCAACAACCTGACCGATGGCAAGAATCAGGTGGTCGATATCGTTATTGATGGCAAGGAGAGCCAGGTTGAAGCATTCAAGGAGTATGCGGAAACCAAAAAACCCTCCGGAGCTGAGGTCTCCAGCATTACCATATCCGATTATGATGGCGACGTCATGCGAATGGCCGAATACTCCCAGGTCCTAACCGCTATGCAGATGCTCAAGGCCATTCCGACGATGCTGGAAATCAGAGACTCGACATGCGAGATAGATGAGACCACGCGAAGGACAGAGGAGAAGATAGGCATTTAGAAAAATAATTGAAAATGATCAAACCCCTTGCAGCTTGCAGTTGGCCTCGCTATGCTCCATCTCCTCGACGTTCATCCTCTTCGCCGGGTTGTAGCTCTTCTTATGCCTGCAGTCCATCAATTTGTGCCAGTTGTCCCTCTCCCAGATGTTGAAGGATTTGTCCTCCTCCGGTATTAGCTGGCGCAGCCTCAGGACCAGCCCATCCCAGTTGATATCATGACCCTCGAATTCCGGTCCGTCCACGCAGGCGAACTTTGTCTCTCCTCCCACCTCCACCCGGCAGGCTCCGCACATCCCCGTTCCATCCACCATGATCGGAGTCAGGCTCACAGTCGTGTCCACTCCCGCAGCCCGGGAGGCATCCGAGGAGACCTTCATCATAAAGGGACAGCCGTGGGCGAAGATCCTGTCGATCTTCCTTCCGGATTGCAGCTCCTGCTCGATGAAGTCATTGGCCCAGGCGGTCTTGCCGCAGCCCGTCACCACATGAACCTCATCGCTGAATTCTCCCAGCCTGTCCATCCAGAAGACGAAATCCGGGCCCCGGCCCTCCACCACGGTGATCACATAGTTGCCCTTCTCCTTGAGGGCCTTGACCAGTGGTAGCGAGGGCCCTACACCGAAGCAACCGCAGGCGCATATCACCCGGCCGAAGTTCTCGATCTCCGAGGGCTTGCCCAGGGGGCCGGCGATGTTGGCTACAGAATCGCCTTCACACACGGTGGATAGCTTTGCAGTGCTGGTTCCCAGGACATAGAAGACGATATCTACCGTTCCCTCTATTTCGTCCCAGCCGGCAAGGCCCATGGGAATCCTCTCCCCTTTCTCGTCCACCCTGATGATCACAAACTGACCGGGCTTTGCGCTGCTGGCGATCTTGGGCGCTTTAAACTTCATATGGATGATATTGGGAGCCACTGTCTCCTTAGTTACTATCTTGTACATCTAGCCTCCTTGAACATTATTCAGCGAATGGACTACTCCCGCCGGGGACTTTTTGGCGCTGCGGCATAGAGCGCTGGCGCAATAACGCCGGCTTTTCGGGCTGCTTCTGGAATTGTCGATCCCTTCAAGACCTCGACCTCTCGCCCATCGATGGTAAGCTTGAACTCCGACATGTTTCCAACCGCGCCAGATGGTGATGCGGATTGATCGTATTAGTAGGTTGCTCTGAAAGGAAAATCTTTTTTATATAGCAGGGCGATGCTCAGCCTTAAGAGATCATAGCCTCTGAGGCGCGGTGTGGACGAAATGGTAGAAAAGTTGAATTTAAACCGGGTGGAGATGCCCAAGCAATCTCCAGAGAAGAGGAAGAACAATTTCGAGGAGGTTGCCCTGGGATACGCTCCAGAGCAGGCGGCTCTAGAGGCGAACAGGTGCATCCAGTGCAAGAAGCCCAAATGCGTTGAAGGCTGCCCCGTGGGCGTGAACATCCCCGAGTTCATCCTCGCCCTGCGGGATGGTGATATGCCCGGAGCGGCATTATCACTTAAAGGAAAGAACAGCCTCCCCGGAATCTGCGGCCGGGTCTGTCCCCAGGAGGTGCAGTGCGAGAGCCGTTGCGTTCTTGGAAAGAAGGGCGCGCCCATAGCCATAGGCCGGCTGGAGCGCTTTGTGGCCGACTGGGAGCGGGTGACGAAAAAGTGCCCGCCCTGCGAACTGCTGCCTCCCTCAGGCAAGAGCGCCGCAGTTGTGGGCTCCGGTCCCGCCGGGCTCACCTGCGCTGCAGACCTGGCCAGAATGGGCCACAAGGTCACCATTTTCGAGGCTCTGCACGAGGGCGGAGGGGTCCTGGTCTACGGCATTCCCGAGTTCCGCCTGCCCAAGGGGATCGTCCGCTCAGAGATCGAGTATGTCAAGTCCCTCGGCGCTGAGCTGGAGCTGGACTCTGTGGTGGGCAAACAGGTCCAGATAGATGAGCTTCTCAAGGGTGGCTACGATGCCGTATTCCTGGGTATCGGCGCCGGAGCACCACGATTCCTCAATGTCCCCGGCGAAAACCTGAGCGGCATCTACTCTGCCAATGAATACCTCACCCGGGTCAACCTGATGAAGGCCTATAAGTTCCCCGATTATGACACTCCCATTAAAAAAGGCAAGAGGGTGGCCGTAGTGGGAGGCGGAAATGTGGCCATGGACGCCGCCCGGTCGGCATTGCGTCTGGGAGCAGATGAGGTGCACATAATCTACCGCCGCTCTCGGGAGGAGATGCCTGCTCGCCTAGAGGAGGTGGAGAACGCCATGGAAGAGGGAGTGATCTTCGACTTCCTCACCAATCCCACCCGGTTTTTGGGCGACCACCGGGGCATGGTCAACGCCATGGAGGTGGTGGAAATGGAGCTGGGCGAGCCAGATGCCTCCGGCAGGAGAAGCCCCAGGGTGAAGAAGGGCTCAGAGCATATAGTGAACGTGGATACAGTGGTCATCGCCGTGGGAACTGTGCCCAATCCCCTCATCACCTCCAGCACGCCTGAGCTCAAGACGACAAAGTGGGGAACCTTAGTGGTGGACGAACGCGGCAGGACCACCATGGAGGGAGTCTGGGCAGGAGGAGATATCACCACCGGTGGAGCGACGGTGATCAGTGCCATGGGAGCGGGCAAGATCGCTGCCGCGGATATGGACCATTGGCTGAGGAAGAATGGGAAGTGGAGCGAGAGCTGAGCACTAAACCCCTTTTCCATGAGTGACAATTCTCCTGGCACTGAAATTGCAGCAAAAGCGAAAGCAATGCACGATCTGGTGAAGCCCGAGTTGCCAGTTGCTGCTGGGGTATGCGTTGTGGCCGGTGAGGTGATAGCATCCGGATCAGTGCCTGAGGCTTCGGTTGGAATTCATGGCTTTCTTGCCGGCTTTTTCATCTCAGGCACCGCCATGATCACCAACGACTATTTTGACCTGGAGGTGGACCGGGTGAATCATCCCGCCAGGCCTCTTCCATCCGGACGGATATCAGCGGTCGACTGGACAGCCCTATGCTCTGGACTTTTGCCGCTCTGGTATTCGTTGAGGATCCGCCAGCTATACCTCTCGACCATTATTTTTGTTATCGTGTTCATAGCTGCCAGCGTTTGGTAGCATCTTTTGTTGCAGCTCATCAGTCTTGTCGCGAATGATCGATTCAGAAGATGTCACATCCCGCCGATAAGCTGATAAAATAATGGGTTAACATTGTGGCGATGAAGTCAATCTATATCGAAGATAGCTACATTCGATCTTTTAATACGACTGTTGCTGATGTAAAGGGAGATGGCGTCATCCTTGATGAGACTGCATTCTACC
>WOYM01000089.1:7952-9770 GCA_011620785.1 Methanothrix sp.
GGACCGGCCTTGCTCCGGGAGATAGGGTATCGGGAAGAATAGATTGGGATCGACGTTACAGATTCATGCGCAGCCATACCGCCTGCCATATTCTCAGCTCGGTAATATTCGATAAAACCGGCGCAAAGATAACCGGAAACCAGATAGATATTGCCCGGTCGAGGGTGGACTTCAGCCTGGAAGCCTTTGACAAATCGAAAATAGCCGAGTATGTTGACCAGGCCAACCAGTTGATCTCCGAGGATCATGCTGTAAGGATAAGCCTGCTGCCAAGAGCTGAGGCCATGGCCATACCGGATCTGGTGCGTCTTGCCATGGATGTCCCGGATAGAGAGGAGATAAGGGTGGTGGAGATCGAGGGCGTGGACCAGCAGGCATGCGGTGGGACTCATGTCAGCAGAACTGGTGAGATAAAGGGAATTAAGCTGGTAAAGGCAGAGAACAAGGGAAAGGCCAATCGACGAGTATACTTCGAGCTGACCGAATAAGGTTACAGCATACAGGGTCGGAACCCAGGTCATGAACAGATCTGAAGGTATCAAAAGATTAATTATCTAATCTTTCCATTATGATTCCAGTGATCAGGAATTCATTCTGTCTAGTGCTCATAGTGAGTGTGGCGGCAACGGCTCTTGCGGCAGGCTTTTTCTGCGATACAGGAGAAGCAGCAGCAACCGAAATAGATGATCATGGCGCCAATGCTCTCAATTCAACTCCCGACCTTGGCCATAATAATCCCATATGTAAGAGCACTGTTGCGGATATGGAGTTTCGTTTTGAAGAATCATCAACTGTCAGGGGTTCAGGCGAGGTTTCCATCAAGGGATCATTTCACGATACTGGAGTGGATTCCAGCGGCTGGATGAAAGGCTCTGGATCGATCAGCCTCGAATCTCTGCGCAACATGAGCAAGATTCGCCAGGAGGTGGAATTCATCCAGAAGGACGATCTGGTCTTCGCTGGCGGACAGCTCAAGAATAGGAAAAGCATGAGCCTGCCCTTATTCGAGAACGGCACCGGCGCAACTGTCCGGGAGAGGTTCAATCTGAGCCATGTGGACCGGAGTGAGACCAATGCGATCAGGTCTTTTGACCGCTTCAATAATTCTATGATCTACGACACAGCGCTCGCCTTTGACGGAAAGTGGGACCTCGAGAACAGACGTGGATGGTCGATCTATATGAATAGAAGCAAACAGTCCTATTCGGGATCATTCCAGACCCAGAAGAAGATCGTGTTTGATGATTCAGATCAAGGTTAGGTTCGAAGAGGAGCCTTAGATGCCAATGTTAGGGATACTGGAGGATTTGGCGGAATCACCCTTGCCCATAATGTAGCAACCCGTGAAGAGGTGGATTTGGTTTTATCTCAAGCTATTCAATCCGGAGGTAGCATCCTTAAGCCAGCCCAGGCACCCGAATGGGGTGGCTATTCAGGATATTTTGCCGATCCAGATGGGCATCCCTGGGAGATTGCCTGGAATCCTCATTTCGAACTTGAGCAGGGTTGCTTGGTTTTGCCCGATTAGAGAGCGCATTGCAGCGCCAGTTCTATGCCGATATGGGCAGGACGGCAGAGCATCCAGTGGAGCTGTCGCATAAAGAGATTCTGGAGTTCAGGATTCAAGAGGCGATACGGCTGGCGAGAGGACAGGCGGAGAGACTGAGAAGCAAATGTCCGCAAGCTCTAATGACTCCGATTCGGTGAAACGGAGGCACGACAAAAATTAATATGAAAACCTAATTGGGTCTACTTCGTTGTCCATAATATATAAACAACGTTCTACAATATAAAGTTGTCTATTTTATTTTGCGTCAA
>WOYM01000094.1 GCA_011620785.1 Methanothrix sp.
CACTTCTATTAGATTCCTTTGCTTGACCGCATTATCTGATGGCTATAAGGTTCTTTGGCTGGCTCACACCCATCACCTTCTCGAACAGGCCTATAACAGTTTTGGAGAGCATGTCGGCAAGATCACTGAACCTAAATCTGTTTTAAGGATTAGAGTTGTTTCAGGGACCATTGGGCATTTCCATATCGCAGATATCCAATCAGAAGATGACGTCGTTATTGCAACCTTGCAGACCGTGACTAAAGCCTATAGTGACGATCACTTTGCACTTAAATCATTTATCGATTCAGCCAGGGGAAAGATACTTGTCATTTTCGACGAAGCGCACCATGCGCCAGCACCAAGCTATCGCAAGCTGCTAACGAGCCTCAGGGATCGCTGCAAAGATATGCTGCTATTGGGTATGACGGCAACCCCTGTATACTCTAACGAAAAGCTTCAAGGCTGGCTCAATAAGCTATTCCCTCAGGGTATCCTCTACCAGGTCACTCCACAGTATCTGATGGCTCAAGGCATACTGGCGAAGCCAATCCCTGAGCAGCAGGAGACCAATTTCACTCCAAACTTCGACTTGCGGGAATATCAAAAATGGGTTGGGACATTTAGAGATATTCCTGAGGATATTATCACTCAACTCGCAGAGAATAATGATAGAAATATGTTTATTGCAGACCATTATGCCAGAAATAGAGAAAAATATGGAAAGACCCTGATATTTGCTGATCGGTGGTTCCAATGCGAGGCAATTGGCGAATACCTGGAAAAGAGGGGAATACGTGCTGGGACTATCTATTCAAGAGATGTTGCAGGACCGAGAACATCGGATGAACGCAATAAGCGAAAATCTGATGAAAATGCAGAGGTCCTTGAAGCTTTTCGAAAAAATGAGCTTGATGTTCTCCTCAATGTTCGCATGCTTACTGAGGGAACGGATGTACCTGATGTAAAGACATGTTTCATAACTCGCCAGACCACTAGCAAAATATTGTTAACACAAATGGTTGGCAGGGCGTTGCGTGGTCCGAAATTTGGAGGAACTTCTGAAGCACACCTTGTCTTTTTTACAGATAACTGGGAGCAGTTCATCAATTGGGCAGATTATGAATTAGTAGGTGGAGGTACCGATACCCATGAAGTAGAATATGGAAAGAGACCACCTCTGAGGTACATCTCGATCGAGCTTGTCCGAAAGCTCTCCGCCCAAATGGATAGCGGAATCAACATCAATCCAGGTCCATTTATGGAGTTTCTTCCCGTGGGGTGGTATAGAGTCGAATATGCTGCCAGAGAATCGGATAGTGAAGAGGTTGAACATGTCCAACGTCTCGTAATGGTATTCGAGCATGAGGCAAAAGGATATGAACAGCTTATAGGTGGATTGCTGTCACAGATCGATAACTGCTTTTATGATGAAGGGGTCCAGTTCCAGGATGTATCCTCGAAGATATCTAAATTGCAGAGAGATTACTTTCCAGGAAATCAAGGGCATTTCGGATCAAATCTGCCGCAGGATATCTTTAGCATTGCTAGACATATTGCTCAGATTGGAACGGCACCAAGATTTTTTAATTTTGAAGAGAGAAGGTTGCATGACTTGGATCTGGTTGCTGGAGAAATGATCAAAAAAGATTTATCTAGAACTCAAGAAGATGATGCAGTGCGTCTTGAATTTAACAGACAAGATCGATATTGGCAAGTATTGTATATTACATATGAGCTTTTCAAGAGCCAATACAATGCTTGTGCAGAGAGATTGCTCCATATGCGTCGTCATGGTGCGGATCCAGGTGGTCATATAATGATAGCAACAACTATGTCGCCACCCGATCGAGAACCATCTGAAGAGCTGAAAACACAGGTAAAAGAAAGAGACGGCAGATGCCTTTGCTGTGGATCTATCAATACTCGATACCTGGAAGTTGACCATATCATCCCCAAATATTTTGGTGGCAATAATATCCTCGATAACCTTCAAACACTTTGCAGCAGATGCAATCAGCTAAAAGGCACTAAACATATCAACTTTAGAGATTGTCAGACCGATTTAACTATGCCACCTTGTAGCTTTCCCGAGTTTGAGACACCTACGGGCCGTAAAGCTGGAACACCTGAGGCTTGGGGACAATTCCTGTGCAGAGTCTTTAATTTCTTTTATCAATGCAGTGCCGTTCACGCATTGACAATTGGAAAGAGGGGTGATTCTTTCTACAATTGGCATGTTGAACTAAATGCGGGTAATGATCCAAGATGGTTGGAGCCGCATTTGCCAGGGCTATTGACCCGTATTGCTGAAGCGAAAGAGACGGGCAGATATGGAATTCCAACATCAATTACCGTGAGCGCGCCGGACCTACCCGAAGTTAAATGCAAGCGAAAGAGGTGATCTAGTAATGGACACAACAGACTTCGATATCATAAAAGCAATTGCCAGCCTCAAGGTACCCTATCCCAAAGCAGATAGGATCCTCTCCATGGCAAATATAGATCCAGAGGAGCTTGGCGCGCGTCTGGGCGGACTGGAGATGCAGGGATTTGTCAAGACACTGAGCGAAGCAGATATGGAGGGCTCCAGCCTCCCTAACGGCATAACTGCTGCAGGGCTGACAAATCTTGGCAAGAGGGCTTTATCAGGGCCGAGATGGTAGGGCAATTACAGCTAGATGACATTTATGCACCGGTCGATCTTTGCAGCCAGGTTGGGAGGCATGATCGCTTCTTATTCAGTCTCCTGTGGCATTTTGCTGGTAGCAGCGCAGCAATCACAGCTTGCCCTTGAGAAGCTGGTAGACGAAGTAGACCAGGAGGATGAATACCGCCACTCCTGCCAGGTACCAGATGGCTCTCCAGATGGCGATGACGATTATGATTGCCAGGGCCAGAATGATCAGGTTCTTGATGGTATTGTCGTTAGCCATGTCCAACCAATATGTGATGTTATGATATAGCTGTTTCGAGGGAAATGGCAAGAGACTGCCAGGCTTGTGGCTTCGGATAAAATTATACCTCTTCTTCAGGCACAAAAGCTATACAGCATGAAAAAAAGGCTTATCCGCATGAAAAATACTGATCCATACGACCAAAATGAGGATAGTTGGACTGGAACTGATAAAGATGCAATCAATTGCTATAATGAGGCCCTAAAGCTAAATCCCAGCTTGGCGAGAGCTTGGTGTTCAAAAGGCTATGCCCTTATTAAATTAAAGAAGTATGAAGAATCTCATGCATGTCTGGATGAGGCTTTGCGAATCAATCCGAGATATGCCCCCTGCTGGACCATAAAGGGCTGGGCATTTAATTCCCAGAATAAGCACAAGGATGCCCTGGTATATCTGGATAGAGCCATAGAACTGGATCCTCATTATATGGATGCATGGTACCAGAAGCATTTGGCTCTCAAAGATCTTAATCGTAAAGCAGAAGCGGATGTGGCCCTCGCCAAAGCTAGAGAATTAGGCTTTACAGGCTAAATATTCACTTTCCCAGGTCGCAATGCTCTTCTTATGAGAGGCTAGTCCATTTTGCCATCCCAGCTCTCTCTTATGCTTCTGGCAGCCAGCATTGCAGTGGAAAAACAGGACTGCAAGTTGTATCCTCCTGTATCGCCATCCACATCGAGCACCTCTCCTGCCAGATATAGCCCCTTTACCAGTCTTGATTGCATCGTCTTGGGATTGACCTCCTTCCAGTCCACCCCTCCCCTTGTGACCATGGCAGCTTCAAAGCCATCCGGCCTTGATATGGTCAGCGGCAGGCCGACGAGGATATCTACCAGATGCATTCGTTCTCTTCTTCTCAGTTGAGAGAGGCCGAGATCAGGATCGATCCCACAGATCTCGATAATTCGCCCAATCAGCCTGGATGGCAGAGGGACGGAGCAGGGGATACTGGATAGGAGCGATTTTACCGTGCGACTCCCCTCCTTTCCAGATAACTTCAGAATCCATCCCTCCAGAGCTGCACGCTTCTCTTTCGGGACGAAAGAGAGCTTCAAGATATCATTTGGCTGAACATACCGGGACAGGTCGAGAATAGCAGGACCGGAAAGCCCTTCGTGAGTGAGCAGAAGGTCGCCCTGCCCTTCCCTGGTCTTCTTGGGATTATTTAAAGAAATTTTTATATTCTCTAATGATATACCTGCTAGATCATGGAATGGATAGTCTTTTATGATAATTGGGGTTAGAGCTGGTCCGATCTCTGTCACCCTGTGGCCGAGGGAGCGAGCGAATCTGTAGCCGTCTCCGGAGGAACCTGTGGCAGGATAGGAGCATCCGCCGGTGGCAATGACCAGAATGGAGGATCGATAACTAAAGCCGTCACCCGAGAGAACAAATCCGTCTTCTATCTTGTTAACAGTCCTGACATCCTTCAGGCATTGGATCTCAATATCTGCCTCTCTGCAGTCTTTGATCAGGATGTCGAGCACATCCTTTGACCTGCGGGTCTGGGGGAATATCTTGCCACCGGGCTCGCTTGCCATTTCCAGCCCTTTTGCCTCAAAGTAAGAGATGAGATCCTGGTTCGTGAAGCCCATGATGGCCGGCCGCAGGAATCGGCCATGCTCTTCGTAGTGATCGAGGAAGTTGCGTATGTCTCCCTCATGGGTTATGTTGCACTGGCCGGAGCCGGATAGGAGAAGCTTCCTTCCTGGAGATTTCTTCTTTTCAAGGATGAGGATACGCCTGTTATCTCTTCGATGATCATCATTTCTGGCGTTCTGCCGGCAGTTTATGGCGCAAAATAGGCCTGCGGGACCTGCGCCTATGACGATCAGATCATATCTCCTGCAAGGGTAATTATCAAGAGGCCCTTTCTGCTCCAATTCACTCTGGTTTTCAACTTCTTGCCGCATGAGTACAGCCCGCATCAATGTCATTCTCTCATTGAAAATTAACTTACCACACCTTCAAATCGATCCCTTCGATCCTCAACCGCATCCCTTCGGAGTGCACCACCACTCCTGAGTGCACCTTCTGCATCATGCAGTGCTCGGGCAGAAATCGCACCGTCTCCCCCACCTCCGGCCTCCTGCCCCGGCATACTGTGCCCTCGAAGGCCAAAACCAGGCATATGCCAATGTCCTCGGGCACAGGCAATCCCTGAAGCAGATGGACCGGCCCGACCAGATGGACGGTAACGACGCCCTGGCCGGATTTGAGCACTTTAGCAAAATGAGTAATGGGACAGCCCAGCGGCCGGTATCGGAAGATGTCACCCTCCTCGAGCCGGGCCGCGGGATTGAAGGGATGCAGGTCCTCCCGGCAGGATGGCTCTCCTGGCAGGGGTGAGAGGGAGAAGTCAGCTGAGAGTCCATCCAGAACGCCCACGATCTCCTCTGTCCTCTCCGAAGAGCCGAGGAGCCCCGCAATCTCCTCCGCCCTGCCACTGAACCTCTCCTGCTTGAGAATGGGACACCTCGCAAGGCCTGCCATATCCACAAGCTTTCCGGCAAACTCCCGGCAACTGGAAAATCCGCACTCCCCGCAGTTGTACCCCGGCAGGAGCTTCTCAATCCGCTTCACGATCCTCCAAACCTCATCAACCTCATCATTCGCCGGTGTACTCCATGAATCCATCCAGATGGCGGAGCATTCCCCGGTGGTGCTCCTTGGAGACGCGCAACTCGCCGGTACATAAGGTGCAGATGGCTAAAGGAGGGTTATGCCGCAAGGTCATCACTCCCGAGATCTCCGGCCAGCCCAAGATCAGCTCGGCGAATTCAGAGGAGCCCTTGCCGGTCAGGCCGTTGGCCTCGATGATCCGGCAACCGGGATTTGCCTCCAGGATGCGCTCTCTGAAGACCTCCCTCTCCGCCTGGGAGACGAGGTCGCCCTTGGTCATGACCGCAGCATCGGCGGTGGTGAGGAGCGGCCCCACCTTCAACGGACTATTCGGGCCGGTAGTAACATCGATCACGCAGATGGCCAGAGCTTGATCCGGATAAGGAGCGCAGCGCAGGCACAGGCCGGCAGTCTCGTTTAACAGGATTCCCGCCCCCTGCCCCTTTGCCCAGCCGAGCATCTCATCCACATTGTAGATGGCATAGTGATCGGGACACATATCCTTTGACAGGCCCACGGCTACGGGCAGGCCGAGCCTTTTGAAGCGAAGGTCGTCCTCGGTCCACATGCAGTCGATCTTCACCAGAGCAGGAGCAGCCCCCGCCCTGATCAGATCCTTTACCGCATGCATGAGAACTGACGTCTTGCCCGCGCCCGGCGTCCCCGCCACCACCACCATCTTCAAGCTACTACCTCGCCCTGACGGATGGTCTCACGCAGGCCGGTGAGCCAGCCGTCCACCCTCTCGATATCCAGAAAGATCCTATGTTCCTCGTTACTGGTGCTGATGACCTTGGTCATGCCCCCGTTTTTCATTACAATCCTGCGGGTAGCCATCAGGGCCAGCATGGGATCGTGAGTTACCACCACCACTATCTTTCCCTCGCCGGAAAGGAGACGCAATGCCTCCTGCTTTTTTATTCCCGCGTTCTCGATCTCGTCTATCAATACTATTGGCGAGTCGCTGATAACAGCAATGTCCGCCACCATCAGGGCCCGGGATTGGCCGCCGCTGAGAATGGTGAGCTGAAACTCGGGGCTTATGGGCTCGCCGGTCAGGGTATTGGCCAGCTCGATGACTTTGTCCGCCAGATGTGGATCTTTGCCCCGAGACTTGGCATGCATCCGCAAGAACTCTCCCACCTGCATGTCCGCCAGGAAATGCATATTCTGGGAGAGCTGGGCTACCAGCTTCTTCCTCGGGTCATAACGCTGCTCGTTTTTCGGCACCTGGCCATTGATCAGAATGCTGCGCCCAGTGGGGGTATCTCCCAGGGCAAACTGCTCTATATCGGAGATAAGAGTGCTCTTGCCTGAGCCCGTGGGCCCCACAATTCCTATTATCTCTCCCCGGGAGATCTCTATCTCATGGACAAGATCCTGGTGGCCGCACTTGTCCACTCCACCCAGAACGGTGAGCGTCAAGGGCTGACTGTTGGTCTCATTGCGGACCGCTGCCTGGCTCGTCGCAGCGCCCATCGGCTGATCAGCTATATCAGCTATCCTTTTCCGGCTCATTGTATCGCTAATAGTCTGGCTCACGATCCTTCCTCCAGAAATAGGGCTGCATCCTCCCAAGAGGAGACTGCAACATCCGGCAGCAGCATATGGCGGGAATAATCCTCTTTCATCCTTGCCATGCCGCCGCCGGTTATATTGAGAAGTATGATATCCTTTGAGGAGACGCTCTTCGCTTCTATCGTCTTTTGCAGCGCTGCCACAGCAACGGCAGGGGCATTGAGAATATCTATCTCCTCAGACTGCTCGAATAGGTCCCTGGCTTCCCCGGCCTCTTTGTCTGTGATTCCGTAAACCATGCCCTCCGTGGCCTTCAAGGCGTCTCTGACTCCGCCGGGCATGTCCAATGGCGGCTTGCGATTGAACAGGACATCATCGAACATATTCTCCTGGTATGGCTCGGGCTCCAGAGCCTTCCAAGCATAGTAGATGGGGGCATTAGGTATATTCTGGGCCAGATGCAGCCTGGGCAAAGGAAGCTCCGGGTGGAAGCGGCCATCGTTTTTCAGCCGCAGGCTGGCCTCCCAGGCGGATATGCCTCCTGTGCCGCTTCCCACCGCCTGAAAATAGTGATCGGGCGTCCTTCCAATTGTTACCGCTGCATCCAGCATCACCGTTCCCATTCCATCCCGGCGGGCGATATTCCTCGCCCCGCCCTCGGGGGTGAAACCCTTTCGGGATTGCACCTTCTCTGCTATCTGAATGGCATCGAGGTAATCGCCTTTGACTGCGATCAGAGTTATTCTGCCTGGTGGTACAATCGTCCACATTCTTTCCAGGGCTTTTTCCGGAACAAATAAGACCAGCTCCTGGCCAGTCAGAGATGCTATGTGGGCAAATGCGCGGGCGGTGTTTCCTGCTGAGGCCACCACCAGTGATGACCTTTCCCCCTTATCCAGGAGCATCTGCATGGTTGGCGCAGCTTCCAGGTCCTTGAAGCTGCAGGTGGGCAAATTTGCATCCTTCTCCGGCCAGTAGCCATTGAAGCTGATGTAAAGGTTCTCAAGATCAAGCTCCCTTGCCAACCCCTGGCTTTTGTAGGTCACTGACCTTCCGGTTGCATTCTCTATGATACCCTTGACAGGAAGCCAGTCAATGAACCGCCAGATACCGGGAAGGTCCTTTATCTCCAGCTGCCTGGATTTGTACTCCGCCCGCAACAGCGAGCTATCATGAGGGCAGCTAAGGGAATATGGAGGCCGAACCGATCCATCGCTCACGCATCTGAGCAGATATTCTCCCATGAGAGATACCTTCACCAAAGGGAATATAACATTTTCTATTTGTGACCATATTTTATCCTTTTTGTACAAGAATTACATCCGGCAGGCACGTTTAGGTTATATCCCAAAAGTACAAATATTAGCTGTTGCATACCCAATAGTATGCCAAATGTGGAAAGGGTGATGAGAGCTGCCTTTCAGTCGGATGAGAGCCTGCGTGATACTCTAAAGGAGGTAATCGGGGAGCTGGGGCTCTCTGCGCGTGAGTTCTCCCGGATCTCAGAGATACCCCAGAGCACTCTTTATAAGATCCTTTCCGGCCACCGGGAGCCGAATATCACCACTTTGCGCCAGATTGTGAAGACCATCCGCCAGCTGGAGGGCTCGGGAGGGGACTTCATCGCCATCATCGCCGCCCGGCCGGTCCTGGACAAGATCAGCGAGAAGAAGATGAAGATAGGAGACCGGTTGCTGACATTGAGAGAGTATTCGGCAACTAACATCGAGGAGGCCATAATTGCCGCGGTGAGGGCGGAGAGAGATGGAGCCTCGGCTCTGGTCTGCGCTCCCATCGTCAGCCCTACGGTGGAAAAGCTGCTCACCATTCCTGTGGCTACCATAATACCGCAAGAGAGCGTCGTCCGGGCGATTGAGGTTGCCGCCAGGAAGATCGAATAGGATAGGATGGATTGAAATGAAAAATGGTTTTATCATGCTCATGCATATTTGATAAGCCTCCTGCATAGGAGAAAAGGGTTTTGGAGAATTCAAATCTCCATTCGCTTGATCTCTTCGACCTCTTTGGCTGGTAGCATCTCCCACCATTCCAGCGGCGTAACGACTGTCACCCCTCTGCCTGCGCGTAACTCCTTTTTCGTTTTTATATAACCGTCGCGCTCCAACCTTTTTATTGCCCCATTAACCTTTCCTGGAGTCCAGTCCAGTGCTTTGGCAAGCTCATACTCACTTGATCCAGGGATTTCATTTATCTTCTCGTAAAGCTGCCAATCAGTATCATATGCTTGCCTTCTACGCTTTTCGGTGGCCTTTACGGTCGATTTCATCATGCGAATATACAGGCGGCATGGGAATATAAACGTTGTGGTGTATCCTACGGATCATTTGAATACATCAAGACGTTCATAAAAAGCTTTATATCGTTGTAGTATATACTATGTACAATGATAAACAGATTTGATGAGATGGTTCTGCTGAAGATCTGCAGGAAAACAAACATGAGTCCGCACAGCCACGTGCCTGCAGAGGCATTCAAGCGCGGCTTTCCGGGGAAAGAGGACCGGGCGCAGGATTCACTGGAAAAGCTCATCAAGCTCGGCTATGTGCAGAGGCACCCCACGAGGGGCGGCATGACTTACCAGATTTCAAAGGAAGGGCGGGATTTATGCAGGACCTTGAAAGAGAAGGGGCCTTAGGA
>WOYM01000057.1 GCA_011620785.1 Methanothrix sp.
CTGCGCCGGAAGGTGGTGCAGCTCTTGGGGAATATTGAAAAGGGCGCTGGGGAAAGATAATCTCAAAGAACTCTCTTGAATCTTACGGTTTGAAATTTGAGGGCGCAGCAGGGAAAATCGGGCCGAGTTCGAAAGGTGGCACTTGTAGGCTATGGCATGCTTCACAACATTATGCTCGGCTCAGCGAACTTTCCATCACCGCTAAATCATACTGGAGTTATGCATTGCCGAATCAGCTGAGGAGGAGCGTTCGCTCTTTGATACCTGACAGAGCCGCTCTACCCCGTTGATCTCCTGGATGAAACCCGCTACTGCCGGAGGCACCAGCCTCTCCCAGTCTCCTCCCTCTCGCATGAGAGCGCGGATGGCCGATCCGGAGTACACATCCCGCTGATACAGGGGCGGCTTTTTCACCATAAACCCCGCCTCGGAGAAGAGCCGGATGACCAGGGGGTTGTTGGAGTAGACCAGGTCAAAGCAGGGCACCATGGACTGCAGATGTGAGACCCACAATGAGTTGCGGTTTATATCCTGCAGGGTGGTGACGATGCACCTCTTCCGCAGCTCTCCTTTACCCAGGGCGGCATAGATCATCTCCATCCTCTCTCCGCTGGTGAAGGGGTTCTCCGGGCCATGGCTCTCCTGGGCGCTTCCGATCACTATCACTATCTCGTCAACCTCTCGGGCGATCTCCTCTAGAACTGCCTGATGGCCGAGGTGATAGGGCTGGAATCGCCCAATGTAAATCCCGCGCATGAGCCTTGACCCTCCTTTCTGGCCTATTTTCCGATGACCTGCTTTCCGATGAGCTTTATAGCGCTCTCCTTATTGGGGCCTATGGGCGAGCCGACCACAATCTGGGTGACTCCGGTCGATAAAAGCTCGTCTATCCTTGCCCTGCAGTCTGCAGGTGCTCCGGATATGGAGAAGGCCTCGGTCATCCTCGGGGTCACGCCCTCCATCGCCCCTTTGAAGTCGAATCGTGAGATGGCTTCCGATATGGCCCTGGCCTCATCCATTCCTATGCCATGCCTTTCCAGCACATTCTCCGGCGATCCGGCGACTATGAAGGCCACCACGATCTTGGAGGCATTCACTGCTTTAGCCGTGTCCTTGTCGGCGCTGAAGCTGGCATAGGCGCATACCTGGACGTCCTCAGGCTTGCGTCCTGCCTTTTCAGCTCCCGCGCGGATCATGGGCACAGCGAACTTGAAATCATCAGGATGGGAGGCATTGATCAGAACTCCGTCGCTGATCGCCCCGGCCAGCTCCAGCATCTTGGGCCCCTGAGCGCCGATATAGATCGGTATCTTCGAGGTGGTAAAGGACATTTGGGCCCCCTCGAACCCCGCCTGGCTGACCTGCTCTTTGGCCAGGAAGGCTCTGATCGCCAGGACGGTCTCCCTAACCTTGGAGAGGGGCTTGTCCCAGTCGATTCCCATCTTATCGAATGTGGCCTTGTCACCGGGACCTATGCCCAGTATCGCCCGCCCGCCGGAGAGCTCGTTTATGGAGGCGATGCTGGAGGCAGTGATGGCCGCATTCCTGGTGTAGGGGTTGGTGACGCCCGTTCCGAGCGAGATCTTATTGGTCAATAAAGAGAGTACGGCGAGGGTAGTCCAGACATCCCTATTATTGTAGTGATCTGTGATCCAGATATTTTTAAATCCGGCATCCTCTGCCAGCTTCGCCATATAGCCGATCTTCAGTACCGATTCATCGGGAACGAACTCTATTCCAAACAACTCAAATCTCCTCCAGCTCGATGCGATCTTGAGCCTTCAGGCAAAAAGCCTCGCTGGCATTTCCCTGGTTGATCGCAATTTCTGCAAAGCCATGGCTCCCCTGGGTTATAAGTGGTTCGATCCTCCGCCCTTCGGCATAGGTTCTCACCCTCTTCAGCCTGACCCCCTTGAGCATCATATCTCCCATGGGAAGCTTCTGCAGATTCAGGATGAGGTTGCCGAAACGGTCGACATAAATTATGGTGACCTCAAGGCCGCGAGCAGTCTTTTTTGCTTCGCCAAAGTCAAGGTCCACAGGCCGGACCCTGGGACCGAGGCTTGCCGGTGGCTGGCCGGCGGCGATGAGGGCAGCAGCGGGGGCGAACACATCCCGCCCGTGAAAGGTGCTGGAAGCGCCGGGAGGAAGGGCGATCTCATAGGCTGTTGGCCTTCCCAGGGAGCGGGCTGCAGGAATGAGAAGGCCGTTGTCAGGTCCTGCGAACATCTGGCCGCCGCTCTCCACCACCAGGCTCCGCCTGGCTGTCCCCACTCCGGGATCGACCACTGCAATATGAATGGTTCCAGGGGGAAAGAACCTGACCGTTGAGAGAAGAGCAAAAGCCCCTGCCCTCACATCCTGAGCGGGGATGTCGTGGGCAATATCCACGAAGGTTATCTTGCCGGCGATATTTCCTGATTTGCCCTGCAGCCGGGAGAGGATCACCCCCTTCATCTGAGCGGGATAAAAGGAGCCAAAGTCGGAAAGAAGGGTTATGATCAAAGATTTCTCGCTCCTTTTTTCTCGCCATCCTGGCTTTCAGGCATTCAGCGTTGTTGTTGCTTCCACTGGCCTTATCGCTTCCACTATATTGATCCCCCTTCTTTCCAGCTCCCGCATGAGATCGCTATAGGCTTCATCTTTGAAGGCCTCCTCCGGAGCGACAATTCCCTTCTCCTTGATCCTGCCCTGGGCCAGAAGCCTGGCGGCAACCGCAGCGGAGGAGCTGGTCACCCTGGCCATGGCAGATATGCCGTTTTTGCTGTCTGCGCCCGTCCACATGAAGTAGTCGGCCTGCTCTTCCCTTCCCCAGGCAGTGTTCCACATGACGCAGACGTCCTCGTCGCCGGGCAGGGGCCTGAGTTTCGGCTCTATCAAATTCAAGAAGAAGTCCCGGGGGGAGAAGGACTGGCCGGCATAATTTATATGGGCAATATCCAAAAGGCCGCACTCTTTCAGGGTGTCAATGGCCTGCCAGTGGCCCGGCCAGCGAATCGTCTTCTCAGAGAAGCTCTCCAAATGGTTGTGGGTGTACAGGAAGCTGGGCATCCCCGGGGTGATAGCGCACTCCAGCTGCTCATCGATTCCGCATTCCTGGAACCGGAAGCTCTCCCGTCCTGAGGTTGCCGCCACCTCTACCACCTGGCCGTTCTCCAGCACCCTTACCCTGACCATGTACTCGCGCAGAACATGATCAAAGGACCAGGTGATCATATACTGCAATGGATGGCGGGCTGCTGCCTCTCGGCAGGGAATCCCGCCCACCCGGGCCACCGCCCTTTTAGCTCCCACCTTTCTGATGCCCTCGCCCAGGGTGACATTGGAGAGTCCCGGGGCAAATCCCATGCCATCCAGAAGGGCAACACCGCTATCAATAGCCTTTTTGTGCAGTGACTCGCCATAATCGTCCAGGGTCATTCCCGTTGGTGCTGCCAAACCCTCCTTCTCATAGGGATCCGGTCGGCGGTGATACTCCTCCAGGATGTCCACGGTATCCAAGCCTGCGCCTATCGCCGTCTCCACCGCTCTGTAGCTACTCCTTCTCTCGGGAAGGGCGATTATTCCTACATCGTACTCTTGCATCAGCCTTCTGGATTCCCTGGGGTCGGAGATATCGATGAGGTGGGGTACAACTCGGTCGCTACCTATCCAATCAACGGTCTTTTGCAGTGATCTCTCTCTTCGGCCAACGATTCCCACCACATCGGCTCCGCCGTACCTGGCCAGATCCCAGGCCACCGCCGAGCCGATCCTTCCTGTGCCTCCCAGGACGAGCGCCTTCAACTCTTCTCCTCCCTATTACATATCAGAATTAGATTAGCCATCATTTGGATCATCTCCCGGGATGGATCATCCTTCCAGCAGCTGGACATCTGCTTTTCTGGATACCTTCAGTTCATCTTTGCCCTGATAACTATTTATGGTTCCGGTGATCCTCACCCGCGCATCCTTCTGAAGCTGAGCTGATAGCTCCTTTGCCCCAGAGCTGGCGGGAATGAAAACTGGCATTGCTGTCGAATCCAGGTTTAAGATCAGATTGCCGCCGCTCCTGGTATTCTCTGCGCTTGTGATCCGGCCGTCCAGAGTGATGAGAGGGGAACGTGAATCTTCCAGGGATCCCATATCCCCAGAGGCAGGAGTATAGCTCTCCTCGGGGCCGAAGGCCCAAAAGGCGGCGGCCAGGGAGCCCAGTGCCATGAAAAGCAATACCACTACTATCTTCTCCTCCTTTTGCATCCTCATAATCACCATCTTCCGGCATAGCCAAGGCTAGCAGAATCCTTAGAAAAATTATGTTAAAAATAATTTAATTTATTTCTTCTCTTCAGGCTTGGACCCAAAGCGCTCCTGCCAGCCCTTCTCCAGATGCTCCAGGCAGATGTCGCATACTCCTTTATAGGCTCCCTCAGGATAGGTCAGGTTATGCACCGGAGCCTTGATGGGATAAAGTGTTGGTCGAGCACGGGTACATAGATCGCAATCAGCCATATTAGATTCATCTCCTATGCATGGGTGTAGGTTTTTCTCATTGTTGAACTTTTCTGTTGAAAGAGGCAATTGCAGCTGCCTCAGATCCTCACGCATAGATCGCATTCCTCTTTGCACCTTTTCCAGTGAACCGTTATCTTGCCATCCGTTGCATTTCTCCGCATCAAAAGCAGTCGTCTCTCCTTCTTTATGCAAGGCACCCGTGAAGCAGGCCGTGGCGCAGAAAGCCTCCTCGCAGTGATGACAAAAGATGGGGACGGCTACCAGGTCCTCCACGTATTGCACATCTATATTCGCTCAGACGCAGATATAAATAGCCATAACACTAATATCATTTTTGTATGGTCGATGTGATCATCGTTGGTGCCGGCCCTGCAGGCCTGTTCGCAGCTTTAGAGCTTTCCAGGTCAGATGCGAAGGTACTGGTGATAGATCAAGGAAAGGACATCAAGGATCGCAACTGCCCCATGAAGGATAGAGGCCACTGCTTTCACTGCTATCCCTGCCAGATAATGTGCGGGGTGGGTGGAGCAGGCGCATTCTCTGATGGCCTTCTCAACCTTCATCCCACAATTGGAGGTGACCTGGAGAGCCTGGCAAAAAGCGAGGCCTGGAGCCTGATCGATGAGGTCGACTCCGCTTTTCTCAGATATGGTGCGCCCAACATGGTCCTTGAATCATCAGAGTACGATGAAGAACAGCTCAGGCGAAAAGCGGCTGCTGCCGGCGCACGCTTCGTGCCCATAAAGCAGCGCCATATGGGCAGCGACAGAACGCCCGAGATAATAGCTGCATTCAAGATGGATCTGGAGCGGAGGGGAGTGGTATTCCGGCTGAACTGCCGGGTGGAGGATCTGATTGTTGAGGGCGAGAGGTGCACTGGAATCAGGCTGGCCGATGGCACAGAGGAAAAGGCCTCTCAAATCCTGCTGGCTCCTGGCAGGATAGGTGCTCAGTGGATCAGTATGCTCCTTGATAAATACGATATCAAGGCCAGGTACGGGCCCCTGGATATAGGTGTCAGGATAGAGGTGCCCTCGATCATAATGGACCCCATCACCCGGATAAACAGGGACCCCAAGTTTCACATAGTCACTCGCAGGTACGACGACTTCGTCCGGACCTTCTGCACCAATCCGGGAGGGTTCGTGGTCAAGGAGGAGTACCCGGATTTCATCGCCACCAATGGCCACTCCATGATAGTAGAAAAGTCTGAGAACACCAACTTCGCCTTCCTGGTTCGGCTGGAGCTGACAGAGCCTGTGGAGAACACCACCGCTTATGGCATGTCCATAGCCAAGCTGGTCACAACCATTGGAGGGCATAAGCCGGTCATCCAGAGGCTCGGTGATCTGCACAGGGGCCGCAGGTCAACTGAGGAGAGGATAGCCCGGAACACTGTGGAGAATACCCTCAAGGATGTGACCCCGGGGGATATTTCCATGGCCCTGCCTCACAGGATAGTGATGGACATCATTGAGGGCCTGGAGATCCTAAACCAGATCATCCCCGGAGTTAATGCCGACTCCACCCTGGTATATGCTCCCGAGATCAAGTTCTATGCCAGGAAGATCGAGGTGGATGGCAGCTTCCAAAGCTCTCTGAAAGGGCTATATGTGGCCGGAGACGGCGCTGGCCTGTCGAGGGGAATAGTGAGCGCAGCGGCAACGGGAATTCTGGCTGGAAGGGGAATACTGTCGGACCTAAACGGGGATCGAATTGAACCTGCATAGCCCTTTGATACTGATTTATCCTGATTCACTCTGATTTAATTAATCCCTTATCATGCGGCAATGAAGCACACCATTCTTTTATATACCTCGGGGTCAATTGCCCGATATCGATCAGCTGAATGGTTGTTATCGATAAGGAGATCCCTTGTCCCCCTCCAATCCAACCTCGACCGAGCGCTTCAAGCTCCTCCTCGTCAGCATCATCGCTGCAATGTTGATAGCCACTGCCATGGAGGTCTTCATAGGCGTTGGGGGAAGCACTAGGATCGAGATCCTGAGTGGATGGTTCTCGATCCTGTTTCCTCTCCATGGAAATCTGATATTTCCCGTACCGTATTTTGTGGGACTTATCTTCGGCAGCTACCAGGTATCAGGGAAAGAGATGTGGTGGCTGGATCTGGGGCTGGTTGTTGCCATCGCCGGCCTGGGATATGCCGTTGCCGAGGCAATAGTCTTCAGGGAGAGGAAGGCAAAAAACAGAGATGACGAGCGGACGAGAAAGGCTCTGCACATTGTCTCCAATCTGGCTACATGCCTTTTGATCTGGATTTTTGGCATCCGGACGACATCGATCTTTGTCCTCTTATTGACATGCACAGAGATCCTGCTCATTCATCTGAGCGCATCCGGGATTAAGGTACCAGGGATGAAGGAATGGGTGGAAAACGTAGGCCGGGAGGGGGAGATCCCGGGTGAGGGAGCGCTCTATAATGCCCTGGGAGTCCTCTTTGCCCTGGGCCTCTTGAGGGACAATCCTGCGGCAGCGATCGCCGTTATCATCATACTGGCTATGGGCGACGGCCTTGCCACATTTGTGGGAAGCAGCTATGGCAGACATAAGCTGCCCTGGAATGAGAGCAAGACAGTGGAGGGAACTATTGGCTTTGCCGCAGGGGCTATGGGCGCTTTTATGGTGCTGCCTATTGCAGGGACCCTGGCCATTGTGCTCCTGTCCAGCATCATTGAATCGCTCCCCTTAAAGGTCAACGATAACATCGTCCTTCCAGTAGCAGCTTCTCTAATGTATTATTTAGTGCTCTAAACAAAGAATAAACGCATATTCGTCTGGACCAGGTGAAATGATGAAGCCATTGATCGAGCAGATCATCCTCATAAGCGCAATAAGCATAGTCCTTTTGGTTTTTATCAGCGGCTGCATTATGCCCGGCTGCATTCAGGGATCAGGAAGATATACTTTTGAGAACAGGACAGTGGACGACTTCAGCAGCATCGATCTCGCGGGAATCGGTGATGTCTATCTCGTCCAGGGGGAGAAGCATTTGAGAATTGAGGCAGAGGATAATATCATCCAAGATATGAAAACGGATGTTGCTGGCGGAAAGCTCACCATATATCAAAGGGCGAACTGCATAAACCCCCACGTGCCCATCAAGATCTTCGCCTCCACCCCAGTGCTGGAGAGCATAAGCATCAGCGGCTCTGGGAGGATCATCAGCCAGTCCCCTATAGAATCCGATGCTTTCAGCCTTGGCATGAGCGGATCGGGAAGCATGGAACTGAACATTCTCTGCCAGGATCTTCGGGCGATAATATCGGGCTCGGGCGGTGCCATCTTGAAGGGCGGGGCAAAAGACAGCGATATTACGATCAGCGGCTCGGGAGCGATGCACGGCTATGACCTTATGACAGAGCGGTCTAATGTAACCATCAGCGGCTCAGGAATGGCTCAGGTAAACGCCATGGATGAGCTGAATGCCCTGATAAGCGGCAGCGGAAGCGTTTACTATAAGGGCAATCCCAGGAATGTCAGCCAGATGGTCAGCGGATCTGGAAAGGTGATCGTCTCTGAAGGGTGATCGTTCTGGAAGAGCGATATCTCCGGAAGATGGGATGAGATGATGATGGGATGGGAATGATGAAAGGGAATAGCAATGAGAGCTAATAAATTTTGATCCATTGTACGTGTTTAGCTCCATCAAATAGCCATCAATAAACCCATTTTAGTTCATCTTGCGCTACCAATCCTTACGAGCAAAATTGAACCGAGTTGGTCTAATGATATCGTTTTTGATTTAGCTTAGATTCCATTCATCATGCACTATATTGATCGAAACCAGTATCTATGGAGCGATTCCAAGGATCTAAACACGTACGATCCATTTAATCACCTCTGCCCGCTTTTCTCCCATCAAATGGATCCGCTCCCGCCCATTCGCATTGAGTGTCCCGGCAGAGCTCTATCAGGTTCTCTGGAAAGGGCTCGAAAAAGGTCTGCTCCTTCAGATACTCCTCATCAATTCCAGATAGCGAACAAAGGAAGCTCCTGGAGAACGATACCATCTTATCGGTCACATCCAGGCCGGTGGCCGGTTGGATGAGCCTGAGCTCTCCCTTATCAGACACAACCCGAATAGAGCTTCTGGGAACTCCAAGGCCTATCTCCATCTCCGCACACACGGGGATAAAGTGGGCATGAGGCTTGAGAGCTGCTGCAAAATCGCTCGCTATCATGTTCCCGTCATGGCGGCAGTGATCAAACTCTATGCATCTGCTTATAAATATATTCGGCCTGGGAAAGCAATTCATCCAGATCGACTTATGAGCCGATTGCTATTAATCATTATCATTAAAAAATATGTGATCGCCATCAAACTTTCTTGAACACCCCGCTTCCTACCACCATTCCTTCTATGCAGACTTCCTGATAGTTCAGCTCAATCTCTGTTGGAGAGATCACGTTGCCCCACAAATAGCCGTTCTCGTCTACCATTGTGATGGACTCATTATCAACGCTCAAGACGCCCAGCACAATTTCTACAGACAGAGGGCTTTCGCTTGGAATCATCGTCCCCGAAAACAATCGTCCGTTTTGCTCTGTGATGTTCAAGCTTACTTCCCCGCCTGGCCAGTATGAGACGGTTTCATTCGGAAGCCACGCAGTATTCTTATCATATCCCACATGATCCATGACTCCAGACCAGTTTCCCGTTAGATCCGGCAACTCCACTGCCATTGCTGGAATGCAAATAGCCAGCAATAGCACTAACGCAATTATTTTCTTCATGTCAAATACCTCATGCATGCATCAAGCAGGCCCGCAAAAGGCCGCGGATAATACTACTACGTACTACAATTTAAGTTTTATTAAACAGCTGCGCCGAGCGAAAATCCTGGCAACCTAAGTACCCATGATTGTTGCCCTTGTACGAGGGCACGTGTACCAAATTTTGCTTTCTCGCAGTTAATAGACTGTACCATCCAAGCCGGACGGTCCAGTCAAAGATCAATTGTGCATAGAATCATTGGAG
>WOYM01000120.1 GCA_011620785.1 Methanothrix sp.
AATAAGGTGCCGGGGGCGGGATTCGAGCCCGCGACTTCGAGATGACTCAGGCGCGTTCTTCGCAATTACCCTATGAGTCTCGCGCCCTAACCAGCTAGGCCACCCCGGCACGGCATAGTCCCTCGGGTGAATAGCTAATTAAGGTTTTTGCTTAATCCCCTGCAGAGGAACGGGCATCCTTTAAGAGCTCAAAGTGCAAAAGGGATGAGTATGCCCTCTGATATCTCAGCCTCGGTGAGCGAGACCCTATCCGGAAAGACGATAGTGGTGGGAGTGACGGGAAGCATCGCTGCTGTCCGGGTGATAGACCTCATTCGCGACCTCATCCGCCGCGGTGCAGAGGTTCATTGCACCATGAGCCATGCAGCCGGACAGATACTGCATCCCTATGCCCTGGAGTATGCCTCAAACCATCCGGTGATAACCGAGATCACTGGTCGGGTGGAGCATGTCCAGTTCTGCGGCGTGGACGGAAAGGCAGACCTCTTCCTGGTCGCGCCGGCCACCGCCAACACCATTGGCAAGATGGCCAATGGCATCGATGACACTCCGGTGACCACCTTTGCCACCACGGCTCTCGGAAGTGGCAAGCCGGTGGCAGTCGTCCCTGCCATGCATGAGGCCATGTACCGCCATCCTGCAGTCATACGGAATCTGCAAATCCTGAGGGAAATGGGCGTGGCCCTCATCGATCCGCGCATCGAGGAGGGCAAGGCCAAATTCGCCGATAACCAGCGGGTGGTGCAGGAGGTAGAAAGACTGCTGGGCCCGGCCGACCTTAAAGGGAAGAGGATCCTGATCACCAGCGGCTCGAATGCCGAATCCATCGACCCCATCAGAATTCTCACCAACCGGGCCTCGGGGAAGACCGGGATCGCCCTCGCCCTGGAGGCCCGGAGGCGGGGGGCGGATGTAACCCTGGTCCACCGCTTCATTCAGGACCTGCCAGTCCACCAGGTCTATGCCCAGAGCGCAAGCGATATGCTGGATTCGGTCATGGCAGAGCTCAAGAAGGGCTGCGATGCCCTGATCAGCGCCGCGGCAGTGGCGGACTACACCCTCGACCCGAGCGAGGAGAAGATCAAGTCCGGCCTGGAATTGAATCTGCGGCTCAAGCCCACCAGGAAGATAATCAAGACGGTGCGAGAAGCCTACCCTGATCTCAAGATAGTGGGCTTCAAGGCCGAGACCGATACCGGCGACGAGGAGCTCCTGGCCAGAGCTCGTGCATCCCTGGAGGGCGCGGGGCTGGACCTGGTGGTGGCCAATGACGTCTCCAGAGGTGGCATGGGCACGGATGATAACCGGGTGCTGATATTGAGCCGGTCCGGCAGCCATAGCGAGGTCCAGGGAAAAAAGAGCCTGATTGCGACAAAGATCATCGACTCTCTGGCGGAGATTCTATGAATCCCCCCAATTCGAATCATTTGACAACCAGAGCCTGGGTCCCATCCCACATCACCGGCTTTTTCGCGGCCTGGCGTGAGGAAGACCCTCTGCAGTCCGGCTCTATCGGCTGCGGCCTGTGTCTTTCCCCCGGCGCCACGACCATCATAGAATCCTCTCCCGATATCGAGGATGCTGAGATCATTCTCAATGGCAGAGTGACAGATGCTCCCGTCTCCAGGTTCGTCGTCGAGCGGCTGGCCAGGAGCCCAGTCCGGGTGAAAACCGATATGAATATGCCCTTTGGCTCCGGTTTTGGAGCAAGCGGGGCGGGGGCCTTGGGTTGCGCTTATGCCCTAAACCATCACTTCGACCTGGGACTCACCGCCGATCAGACGGCATCGGTCGCCCATGCGGCAGAGGTTGTAAACCGCACTGGCCTTGGGGACGTCATCGCCCAGAACACCGGCGGCCTGGTGATCCGTCTGGAGCCCGGGGCGCCTGGCATCGGCAGAATCGACCGAATACCCGTCCCCCCCATTCCGGTTCACTGCGTGGTCAGGGGCCCGATCTCCACCCGGGAGGTGCTCTCCGACCAGAGCATCATGTCATCCATAAATGAGGCTGGCCGGGCTGCCCTGAAGGATCTATTGAAAAAGCCCACATTGGAGGAGTTCATGCGACTCTCCCGCCGTTTCACCATAGAGACGGGTCTTGCCAGCAGCTGGGCCCTGGATATGATAGAGGCGGTGGAGGCGGAGGGCGGAAGGGCCAGCATGATCATGCTAGGAGACGCGGTCTATGCCTTTGGCGGAATTGAGGCCCTCCAGGGCTCAGGCCAGGTCTATACTACCTTCATCTCTCAAAGAGGTGCTAACCTTGACTGAAATTCCCAAATCCCATCCCAGATATGCTTCCCTGGTGGCGCGGGAGCGCGTGGCAGAAGGAGTGAAAAAAGGATATACCAGCACCCAGGGGCTGATCGCCCAGGGCAGGGGAGAGTGCTTCGACTATCTCCTGGGTGAGAGGACGACGGCTTCCGCGGCAGCGGCGATCCGGGTGGGAGCGGCATTGCTCCTCTTAGCTCAGAGGCCGGCGATCTCGGTCAACGGCAATGTGGCCGCTCTGGTCGCAGAGGAGATGGTGGCGCTGGCTGCAGCCCTCAATATCCCCCTGGAGGTGAACCTATTTCACCGCAGCGAGGATAGGGTGAAGAAGATCGCCGATCTGCTAAGGGAGAAGGGTGCAGAAGATGTTCTGGGCGAGAGGCCGGACATCTCAGTGCCAGGCCTTGATCATGCCCGGGCCCTGGCCACCCGGGGCGGAATCTACGATGCCGATGCGGTGCTCATTCCCCTGGAGGACGGCGACCGGTGCGAGGCCCTGCTGGCCATGGGAAAGATGGTTATAGCCATCGACCTCAACCCCCTCTCCCGCACAGCAAAAAAGGCTACGGTGAGCATTGTGGACAATATCCTTCGGGCAGTGCCCCAGCTGACGGAAGAGGTCAGGCAGCTCTCCAATAAGCCTCGCACGGATCTGGAGAAGACATTAAATGAATACGACAACCAGAAGACTCTGGCCGGGGCGGTGCAGGAGATCCGGGACCATCTGGACGAGCAGTTCAGGAAGGGGAGCGACTAACCTATCACTGGAAACCTCCTGCGTATGAGCTTATGCAGCTCAATGGCGGCAAAGGCCACCAGGGCCACTCCCACCAGCTCCACCCACTGATACAGAGAGACGGGATGAATCTGCAGCACATCGGACAGACCGGGCATGTACATGGCAGCCACCTGGATCAGAATAGCGGCTATGGCGCCGAACAGCAGCAGAGGATTTCTAAGTGGACTGGAGCTGAAAGCGCTCTTGAGCTCTGATCGGCTGGCGAAGACCACAGCATTCTCAAAGAGGACCATCATGATCATAGCGATGTTTCTCGCCTCCTCAATGCTCCGGCCCATGGACATCTGCCAGTAGAATACGGCATAGGTCAGGCCGCCGACAACCACTGCCACCAGTGCTACCTTCTCCACCATCAAACGATTGAAAATCGCCTCGTTCACCGGTCTCGGCGGCCGGTTCATCTCCCCGCCCTCGGCGGGCTCGAAGACCAGGGCTACATCTTGAATACCGTTGGTGACCAGGTTCAGCCAGAGGAGCTGGACGGCAAGCAGAGGAAGGGGCATATTGAAGATCAGGGCTAAGATGAATAGGAATATCTCCGCCACTCCGGTGGAGATGGTAAAGAAGATCACCTTTCGCAGGTTATTGTAGACGATCCTACCCTCCTCTATCCCCGAGACAATGGAGGCGAAGTTGTCATCGGTGATGATGAGGTCAGCGCTCTCCTTGGCCACATCGGTCCCGCCCTTGCCCATGGCCACGCCCACATGAGCGGCACGCAGCGCTGGTGCATCGTTGGCTCCGTCACCGGTAACAGCTACCAGCTTTCCGTTTCTTATCAAAGAGTTAGTGATGAGCACCTTCTGCTGGGGCTCAACCCGGGCGTAAACCCGGCCCTTCCTGGTAAGAGCATCGACTGCCTCCGGGCCTTTGGCCTCAGCATCCTTCAGCTCCATTCCCGTGACCACCTGATCGACGCTATCCGCCAGCCCCAGCTCCCTGGAAATGGCAAATGCGGTTGCCGGATGATCTCCGGTGACCATTGCCACCTGGACGCCCGAGCTCTTGCATGCCTCCACTGCCGCTTTGGCCTCCGGCCGGAGGGGATCGATCATCCCCACCAGTCCTAAAAATGTGAGCCCTTCCAGCCGGTCCTCGGCGAATTCCTGGTTCTCTGGGAACCTGCCATATGCCAGGGCCAGGAGTCTGAAACCTGCGGTGGCCAGAGCCTCGGCCACTTTATCTGCACCCTGTGGATCCAGAGGAATCTCGCCCTCGGGAGTGGCCATTCTGCTGCTCATCTTCAGGATCTTCTCTGGCGAGCCTTTGGCAAATGCAATCCTCCCATCCGGCCCCTGATTGAGGGTGGCTGAGAACTGGCGCTTGGATTCAAATGGTATCTGAGCGATCCTGGGATAATTGCTCTGCTCCTCCTGTTGAGTGACTCCAGTCTCCTGAGCCATCATGAGCAGGGCCACGTCCACTGCATCCCCGTGGTAGTCCCAGCTACCGTCTCTGAAGCCGGAAAAGGCCTCATTTGCCAGAACCGAGGCTCTGGCCAGGGCCTTCAGGGCAGATGTCTGGCCGGCTGACTGGCTGCCGACCGGGCCTTCTGCTGCCATCTTACCTGCTGCTTCCTCTGCCACTTCCTGAGGGCTTTTAGCCAGCTCGATCACATTCCAGCTATCCCGGCCGGGAATGACTGCTCTGGTAACAGTAAGCTGGTTGACGGTAAGGGTTCCCGTCTTGTCCGAGGCGATGAAGTTGCATGATCCCAGGGCCTCCACCGCTATCAGCCGGCGGACGATGACATTTCTCTTTGCCATGCGAGACATGCCTATGGACAGAGCCACAGTCATGGCCACGGGCAGACCCTCGGGCACTGCCGATACCGCCAAAGCTACCGACTGCAGGAAGATATCATAAATGGGCTCTCCCCGGTAGATCTCAACCGCAAAGATCACCGCCACAGCCACGGCCACGCCCAGAGCGATCGTGGAGTTGAACTTCTCCATGCGCAGGATCAGAGGAGGCTTGGTCTCGGGCATGCCAGTCAGAGACGCTGCCAGACCTCCTACTGCGGTTTTCGAGGCAGTGGCGACTACGACACCTCTACCCCTCCCAGATACTACAATGGTGCCGGCAAAGGCCATGTTCTCCCTGTCGCCCAGTGGGGTTCTCCGATCGAGAATCAGATCGGGGTCTTTGGCATCTGGTATCGACTCTCCGGTGAGCAGAGACTCGTCCACCACCAGATCCTGGACCTCTATCAGTCTGAGATCGGCGGGAACCTTTCCTCCTGACTCCAGCAGGACTATATCGCCGGGAACAAGCTCCTCGGAGTCTATCTCGAACTCCTCGCCATCCCGGATCACACGGGTCTTGGTTCTGACCAGATTCTTCAGTGCTTCAGCGCTCTTCTCTGCCGAGTATTCCTGGACGGTGCCTATAACTGAGTTGAGCAGGAGCACAATCATGATAAATATGCTCTCCTGCCAGTCTCCCAGCAAGAGAGATATAGCGGCTGCCAGGAGGAGAATGTAGATCAAGGGACTATAAAATTGGCGGAGAAAATAGACCGCAATGCTTGTCGGCTTCGGTTTGGGAAGGCTGTTCGGCCCATAGATCCTCAACCTTTCTGCAACCTCGTCCTTTCCCAGTCCGCCTTCGGTGTTTGCCTTTAATGCCTCTATTGCATCGTCTGCAGGAATTGAATAGGCTTCTATTACCGCATCCAACTCAATGCCTCCACCGAGAGATGTTGTCAGGCCGGGAGTTCCATGGGCTCAAATTCATGAAATCTTTCATATATGATCTGGTTGATTACAGTTTCGGTATAAAAGCTAGATAAATCCCTCAATTCAATTTCTATGATGTGGGAGCGATCGGATTGAGCTATGACGATAGGCTTACATATCTGGCCGGACAATTCTTAGTTGGTGGGGTTAATTACAAAAATAATTATAATCTTGCTGGTTTGTCTCTCATTTGTATCCCTCTCGCCCTGTGAGGCACTACCGGAAGATGTCACAATCATGGGATCCTCAACAGTGATGCCGCTGGCCGAGGCTGCTGCAGAGGTCTTCAATCTCGAGCAAAATGATTATTTGGTCAGTGTCACGGCAGGTGGAACCGGCGCGGGAATTTTAGGCATTGTGGAGCGCAAGTACGACATAACCATGGCTTCGCGGGCTATAACTGAGGAAGAAAAACAGATGTTCGGGGACAGCTTCCAGGAATTCAAGATCGGCATGGACGGCATCAGCATTGCCGTAAGCGATGAGATATACCAGGAAGGAGTACGGGACCTGAGCAGGGATCAGGTTATGAGGATCTATTCCGGTGAGATCACCAACTGGAATGAGGTGAGAGGACCGGATAAGGATATCTATGTTATTTCCAGAGAATACGGCTCGGGCACAAGAGACGACTTCAATGAAGCGGTGATAGGGGACATAGGGACAGAAAGCCCTGGAGTCGATACCGTGGCCTACAGCGGAGCAGAGGTCAAGACGGCAATTTCCGGAAGCGATAGGGCCATAGGCTACCTGGGATTCAATTATTTGGGAGGAGGCGTCCAGGGAATAGCCTTCAACGGCATCGTGCCCAGCTATGAGAACATCAAGCTGGATTTTTATGAGCTCAAAAGGAGCCTCTACTTCTATACATTCGGCGACCCCACTCCTGGAGCCAGGGCATTCATCGATTTCATCCTGGGGCCAGAGGGACAGAAGATTGCGGCAGAAGAGGGTTTCATAGCGAACTGATACTTTTAAGGAGAGAAAAGCACTCTAATCTTGCACAGGAGCAAGCAAAAAATAATAATACCAGTATGTACATCTACTATCTGGTGAACTTCCTTTGTGCATACCCGAGCCCAAGACCATCTGGTGGGATGAAGGCCTCTGGCTTATCGATCAGACCCAGCTTCCCGACAAGCTTGTTCCCCTGAAGATAGAGAGCATAAGACAGCTGGTAGTTGCCATCCAGTCGCTGTCCGTTCGCGGCGCCCCTGCACTTGGAGCCGCCGGTGCCTACAGCATCGCTCTGGCTGCAGAGAGATCCCATGCCACCAACGCTTTCGATATGATCGCCGAACTGGAGATGGCCGCCGATATGATCCGGAACTCACGGCCCACGGCTATCAACCTCTCCTGGGGTGTGGACAGAGCCCTGCAGGCGGCCAGAGGGGGTGAGAGCACAGAGGAGATCCGCGAGGCAGCGCTACGATCGGCAGAAGGGATCGCAGAAGAGGACATCCGGGTCAATCGAGCCATAGGAAAGAACGGAGCAAAGCTCTTGGAGGACGGGGACACCATTCTCACCCACTGCAATGCCGGAAGGCTGGCGTGCGTGGGTTGGGGAACCGCTCTGGGAGTTGTGCGCTCCGCGGTTGAGGCCGGAAAAAAGATACAGGTCTATGCTTGCGAGACCCGACCTCTGCATCAGGGCTCCCGCCTGACCGCCTGGGAATTGGCAGAGGATAAAATCCCCGTAACCCTGATCTGTGAGAGCATGTCCGGCAGCCTGATGCGCAGAGGGAAGATCGACAAGGTAATTGTGGGAGCAGACCGCATCACCAGGGATGTGGTCTTCAATAAGATCGGGACCTACAATCATGCTGTCCTGGCCAAACATCACAAGGTTCCCTTTTATGTGGCCGCACCCCTCTCCACATTTGACCGGATTAATGGCGAGGAGGACATCATTATAGAGGAACGTGATCCTGAGGAGATCTGCACCCTGGCCGGAGTGCGCCTGGCCCCCCTGGGAATAAACGTCTACAATCCGGCATTCGATGCCACTCCCCTGGAGCTTGTCTCTGCCCTGATTACCGAGAAGGGCGTCTTCCGGCCGCCGCTCATGCCTCCAATATAGATTCTATAGAAAGGTAGTTTAAGTTTAAAGAGCAGCTCAACTCATGGATGCAGAAATCGTTGTCATCGGCGGAGTGGGCTTCACCCTGGAGGGGATAGCAGATGAGGTGGATACAGCTTATGGCTCCGTCCCTGCCGTTCGCAGCGGGATAAAGAGCCAGAGGCTCGCCTTCATCCCACGCCATGGCACAGGGCACCTGCCGCCTCATAAGGTAGACTACCGGGCCATCATCTCTGCTGCCAAGAAGATTGGCGCTCAATGGGTCATATCGGTAAATAGCGTAGGAGCAATGGCATCTCAGCCAGTGGGAAGCTTCTTTTTCCCCTATGATTTTGTCGAGTTCACCAAATGCCGGTCCAACACATTCTATGAGGACCGAGCGGTGCATATAGACCTGAGCGAAGCCTACTGCCCCCATCTCCGAGGCTATCTTCTTGCAGCTGCGAAGTCGCTTGATCTGGAGACCTCGGAAGGAGTCTACGTCTGCGCTGAAGGCCCCCATCTTGAGACGCCTGCCCAGATCAGAATGATGCGCCAGTTCGGGGATGTAGTGGGTATGACCGGCTATCCAGAGGTAGCTCTGGCCAGGGAGGCTCAGCTGTGCTATGCTTCTATCTGCATTATCACCAATCCCGCCGCCGGAATGGGGGAATCTGAGAGCCTTTCCGCCAGCGATATCCCTGAACAGGTGAAAAAGTGCCATCAGGATGTCCGGGAGATAATTTATCAGGCTGCTCAAAAACTGGATGAAAAAAGATCCTGCCATTGCAGGGAATCCCTATCCGAGGCCGCGCTCTAGAAAAGCCCCTGGGACTATTGCCTTACATCACCTCTACCTGGACGCTGCCCTGCCCGGTTTTGCCGCTCTCATCCATGGCCTTGAGAATGATGATATGTCCGCCCTTTTCCAGCTCTGCTGGATTCTGCTGGAAGGACCGACTGGTGGATAGCTTTCCATCAATGCTCGAGCTCCATTCGTAGCTCAGATCTCCTTCGCCACCTTTTGCAGAGCCTTCAAAGCTTATATCCTCATCACCCTTGATGATCTGCCCGGCATCAGGTGAGGTAATGGTCACTTTTATCTTTTCAGTGTCGGCATGTACAACTGGCTCTGAGGCCCCTGCAGCGCTGTCTTTTGCGCCGCCACTGTCTTCCTTCTCCATGCACCCTGCCGAGAAAAGGGCAAGGCATATTGCCAATATGATGACCAGCTTCATGAAACAAATGATCCCTTTGTAGAATATATCTTATTC
>WOYM01000083.1 GCA_011620785.1 Methanothrix sp.
TGTAATAATAATAGTAAAAATTTATTGACATTAATAAACTATTTATATCATAAGCTCTTTCAATTATTACAAGGGAAGAAAATTAGGGAGGAGATAGCAATGAAAGAATCATTTGTAATGAGATTTGACGAGAGAGATATCGAGGTCGTAGAGACTTTGAAAAGCCTGGGTGTGCCAAGGAAGGTATCCAATATGATAGCATTCCTGGCCAGCGGCACAGAGGCCACCTCACGCGAGATAGAGAGGGGCTCAGATCTGCGCCAGCCGGAGGTGAGCATCGCCCTTCGCACCTTACGCAAGAATAACTGGATTGAAGAGAAGATGTGTAGGAGCGATGGAACAGGAAGGCCGATGAAGGTCTACCGCCTCAAGACTCCCATCGAAGAGATCCTGCAACATTACGAGCAGCAAAAGATGAATGAGGCAAATCAGGCATTGCAGTCCATCCAGAGGCTCAAGTCCCTCTTCAGCGAAGCTGAATCGATATGAGATGATATACATTATCATTTTGTGAACTACCGCGTCCTGAAGGGCGCGGCTTCCCACGTCATCGCCAAAACTTGCATCACGGATATGTGATGTAGCGGTTTTGGCTCTATGGGCGCTACGGGCTGTTCCATCCCTGTGATGAGTATGTTCCTGGAAGCATTGTAGTCTCGATCACATGAGAATCCGCAATAGGGGCACTCATGTACTCGTACCGACAGATCTTTTTTTACGATGCTTCCACAAACGGAACACTTTTGAGTCGTGTTCCTGGGATCTACTTTTATCAGCTTTCGACCAGCACTTTGAGCCTTGTACGATAGCATAAATATGAACTTAGACCAGGATGCATCATGGATGCTGCGATGCATACCATTATTATGGCCTTTCTCCTTCAGACCTTTGATATCAAGATCCTCAACACAGATGATATCAAAGTTATTGACATCGGTCCGAGATAACTTATGCAGGAAATCATCTCGTTGGCAGTTGATTCTCTTATGCAGCTTCGCGATTTTATCCTTGAGGGACTTATAATTATTCGATCCCCTCACCGCTCTAGCTAGCCTTCTTTGCAGTCTAGCAAGCTTATCGTCAGATTGTTCTGCACATCTTGGATTCTCTATCTCATTGCCAACGGAGTCAACCACGAAGGAAGTCAAACCGACATCCAGACCTACTGCTTCTTCAGTTTCTGGTAACGGCTGTGGTTCCTGATTGGCCTGGACTATGGCGAACCATCTCTCGCCTTCTCTCTTGACTATGACTGCTTTGATGCAACCTTCGATCTTTCGATAGATCTTGATCCGCATGTCCCCGATCTTGGATAGATGCAGTACGCCATGATCTTGATCGATTTTGAAGCCGGATTGGTTGTAATTTAGGGTATTATACCAACCATATCCCTTGAATCTGATATGACCAATCTTCCGACCGTACTTCTTAGATGCTGCCAGTCCCTTGATATTAGACCAAAGAGTGTAATTCACCATCTGAAGAACCTTGGAATAGACTTGGTTGAGTTTTGGATTCTCAAGCTTCAGAGAAGGAATCATATTCTGAGTATCATAGGTCTTGAGCTTGATGCCTTTTTCTTTTGCTTCGTTCAGGTCTTGGATAAGCCGATTATAGAGCCACCTACAAGCATCCAAATTCTCCGCTAACTTCCATTGAGTGATCTTGTTCGGGAATATGGGGTACTTGTAGCTGATTATCAAACGAATACAGTTATGGATACCTAATACTTATATTAGCTGAGGGCGGCGTGAAAGTAATCATGGCAAAGGACTCCGCTTTCATCCTGTTGCGACTGCGTCGCAACTCCCCCGGACTCACCGTCCGGGAGACCACCCTGAAGGATGGGGACTTCCCGCTTCGTCCTTCGCAATCCTACAAGTTAAAAAATAATAAATTCTATCATAATTATCTAAATGTTTCTGAGAAGAATGTATGTGAAAATACAATATTTATAAATTCATGGTTATATTTCACTTGTGTCGGTTATCGTCACCACATATTCGCAGATGATCAACTGGAAAAGATCGACGTATATCCGACCGATTCATTAAAATCCCTGAAACTATGTATGAGACATTTTCACGATGGGGATATATAGAAGGAGGTTCCTATATTAATCAAATGCATCAGGGACCGATGCATTCCAATTTCCAGGGAGAAGTATGCAGGAACATGAGAGGCAGCAATTGGATCAGCCGTATCCCGAAGGGCTAAGAGTCGAATCGGATGCGGCTTTAGGGGTCGGCAATAATCCTATATCACACAGCTCACATCATGGTAGTGATTCATTGGCGGTCATTGAGGAAGTTATCCACAGGGCTTATTTAAACAAGCTTGTTGGTGAAGAGGGTCTTAGAATTGTAGAATGCATTCCAGAAGAGGAGATAACCGATGAGCGACTGGCTGAGCTCACTGGAATCAGCCTGAACACTGTGAGGCGTACTCTCTATCTGCTTTATGAGCACAGGCTTGCCATATACAGGCGGAAGCGAGATCCCGATTCCGGTTGGCTCACATACCTTTGGCAGCTCTGTCCAGAGAACTTCGATAAAGCCCTGCAGTCGGAGGCCAAAAGGCTGTTGCGAAAGCTGGAAGAGAGGCTGGCCTATGAGAAGGAGAACATCTTTTATGCCTGCACAGAGGGCTGTGCCAGGTTCATATTCGACGAAGCAAGCGATGCCAACTTCGTCTGCCCCTTCTGTCAGGGTAGCCTGGAGTATATGGAGAACGCAAAAGTGGTAGAGGCCATAGAAAGGCAGATCACGGATTTAAAGGCCTGCGTATGAGCCTTTGCCATGAACCCGGGGCTTAGAATACCGGCTAAGGGCGTTTTTCCATTTGAGTTTCAAATCTATAGGTTCTCCAGATTATTGCCCAGAATTGCCGTCCACCACCACCGGGCCATATCCATCAGATCTCGGCTGAATATGCCCGAGAGTCTGTACTCCCCGCCCTTATTGGTGATCATTCCCGCACCCAGCAGCTTGTTTCTCATGGCATAAAAGGCAGACCTGCTCACTTTTAGTTCGACCAGAAGCTCCCTCCATTCACTGGCCTTCAATGGATCTCCTCTCTTCTGCCTTTCCTCAACAATGACCAGGAATTTCTGCCCCCTCTCTGCGGTTGCCTCCTCCTGGAAAAGGCGCAGCATCAGCTCATGGTATGGATCTCGAGATCGGCTGATTGCGTACTCCGATTTGGAGCGGACCTTTAATGTAGTGGCAGTCCTTGGGGCCTTGAGCACATTGGTCATAAGCTAGCCAGTACTGCTCTGGCTATATCTGCATATTCATCTTTCAGGGCATAGGTTCTGGGGGTACGATACGATTTCTTGTTCATGTGCAATATCCCCAGGCGGGAGCCTATGTAGCCGGTCATGGAGGCTACAACCTTCCTGGATACGTTGACCTCCTTGCTCACCTCTTCATGAAGAGATAAAACGGTAAACTCCTGTGACTGGACCATGGACTCGAGAACTACCCTCCTCAGACCATCGCTATCCAGATCGAGGAAATTCATCATTCTGCCCTGTATCTCAGATCGCTGCGATTTCGTGGAACCTCCCTCCGTACCACTCCCTTTCATTGCTAATACTTTAGTAATATTTATTATATATACCTTACTAATATGAATCCAGAATATATGCTATCCTTATGCTTTTTGGCAAAGCATTAGGCTCTGAAGATGGATTTGGTCCCTTGATAATCCTTGCACTGATCAGACTCACCGCTATTTGTTTAAGGAGAAACAAGGATACGGATATCATGTAGCAGGTTCGGCGGTGTTATGACGGAGGATGACAGATCAATTGGAGTGAGCTTCTATCTGCGGGGAGATTACGAGGAAGCAGTCGCAGCCTGGGAGCGATCAGAGAATGGGACGGAAGGATTTGAACACTATTACCGGAAAGGTGTGGCTCTGCGCAAGCTTGGCCGGTATGAAGAGGCAGTGCGCGTCCTGGAGAAGGCACTTTCCCTGAATCCTGAGAGCGCGGATGCCTGGAGAAACCATGCAGTGGCACTAAACCAGCTTGATCGGGGCGCTGATGCCCTTTCATCCTGTCAGAAGGCTCTGGCCATCGACCCCAATAACCCGCGGACCTGGATTGTCAGAGGCTTTGCCCAGCACATCCTCGGCCGGTATGAGGAGGCGGTGGAGAGCTATGCCCGGGCCATCGAGCTGAACCCCCTTGGACCGGACGGGAGGAGGGCCTGGAACAATCGGGGAGCTGCCTTAGACAACCTGCACCGGCATGAGGAGGCCATAGATAGTTATGAGGAAGCGATAATGATCGATCCCTTTGATATCTATCCCTGGAATAACAAAGGGGTTTCCTTATCAGCTCTTGGCCGGCAGGATGAGGCGGCTGTTTGCTTCCAGAAGGCGATCGAGATCGACCCTGAGTATGCAGTTGCCTGGAAGAATTTGGCAGTAGCCTACCGATCATTGCATCGTGATCAAGAGGCAGAAGAGGCTGCTCGCATCGCCCGCGATCTGGGGTTGAGCTGATCCAGGCGGCGGGGTTTTGATCTTGGCAGCATCACCCCGATTTCAGGGCCTGGGCAATCTCATCGACCAGAGAATCCCTGTTCTCCCTCAAATCGCAGCCAAGAGCGTTTTCCACCGCCTGCGCTCCTAAGGGCCATACAGATACCTCATCCTTTCCATGTAACGATGCAGGCTTTCCACGTCCTTAATCTCCTTTCGGACCAGCTTCTTGATGCGAGAGCGGATCTCCCCATCGGGACGGGAACCCACCGACCACAGATGCTGCTCGATGGTCCTGGCCATCTCATCCCCTTTGCGATCCCAGTCGGTGAGTAGGATGATCTCCCGGTAGCTCCGGGCAGCATCCTCAGCCAGGTCGAGGGCCGATCGGCGCGAGGCCATGATCACCGGCCCGGTCAGGCCCAGGGCGCGCAGGGCCAATTCATCCCGCCTGCCCTCAACGATAGTCGCCGCCCCCTGGCCCGATGCCTCGACCAGGGCAGCTAGCAGCTCTTCTAAGGCTTCCAGATCATAGGTACCCTTATCCTTGCACTCCTCTCGCTCTCTGTCCCTGACCGATCCCTTCATTTCATCCTCCTCTCTGTTGATCCAGCAGAGGCTTGAGGATTAAGACCGCTCTATCCTTCTCTATTCCCTTAACCAGCAGAAGCTTTCGCCCGCTCTTCTCTCCTTTAATCACCTCGATTCCGGATTCGGCCAAGCCCAATGTCCTTGCCAGCTCTTCGACCAGCTGGCGGTTTGCCCTGCCTCGAGATGGCTTTTCAGTCAGCCGGGCTTCTAAAGACCTTCTCCAGGGGTTGAAGCCCGAGGGAACGGCCAGCCGGGATGAGCCAGGCACCACTTCAAAGCGGATGATACATCCCAGTGGATGAGAATCGAGTGCCTCAGCATAGTCCATGCTCTTTATAATGCTCTGGGAGTTTAAATATTATCGATTACGATCTGCTGATGGGAGGACATTGCAGGGATGTTCCTGTGTTAATAGGAAAAGGTTAAAATACCGTTAGCGATGAAGGGGGAGAGGTTCGATGAAGATCAAACAGGTCGTCGTACTGGCAGGCAAGGACCAAATTGATTGCTCCATTTCCTCGGGCTTAGAGCAGCTTGGCCTGCAGATGTGCGAATGCTTTTCTCCCCAAGATCATAAAGAGGATTGTCTCCTGGTATGCGATCAGGACTATGCGGATACCTCGAATGGCTCTGCCCTCATAAGGCAGGCGATGGAAAGAGGCTGTGCGGTGCTATTGCATAACTCGAATTGCCCCTCCGTCTTGGAGGAGATCAGGAGTACGGGAGACCTCTCCCAGAAGACGAGAGACATGCTGGAGGCTCAGGTGCTGTACCGGTGCCTGCAGAAGGATATCCAGAGGCTGGCCAGCCTTCAGCCTGAAGCAGATGGCCTGCCAAATTACGTGGCGTCTGCCTATCAGAAGGTGCAGGACCTGCGCTATGGAGAGAACTGGCATCAGAGGGCAGCTCTTTACATAAATGACCAAGGTCTGGGGCTGCCCGCCGCCCGGAAGCTGAACGGCCGAGAGATGTCCTACAATAATATGGTCGATGCGGAAACGGTCTTGGAGATGCTCATCGACCTCTCGGATTACGATGGAGAAGCCTGCAATAGGCCCCTCTCTGTCATTGTAAAGCATGCCAATCCCTGCGGCGTGGCCTATGGCACAAGCCTTGACGAGGCCTACCGACTCTCCTTTGCCACCGATCCCAAGTCTGCATTCGGTGGGGTGATAGGTTTCAACAGGATGGTGGACGTGAAGACGGCCCAGTGCATAGGGGACAGCTTCGTTGAGGTTCTTCTCGCTCCGGGTTACGAGGCAGAGGCCTTGCGGCTCCTCACGGAGAAGAAGCCCAACCGCAGGATCCTGGACATAGGAGACCTGCTGCAAAGAAAGAGCGAACTGTACCGGGGATACTACAAAAAGACCATCTTCGGGGGTATGATGCTGCAGGATTTTGATACCGGCGACATCAAGGAGTGGAGGGTGGTAACCAGAAGAGCCCCCACAGACTCTGAGGCCCGAGCCCTCCGTTTTGCCTGGAAGATAGCCAAGTATGTAAAGTCCAATGCCCTGGTCTACACCACTGAGAACCAGACCATCGGCATAGGATCCGGCCAGGTTAGCCGGGTGGACTCCGCCCGCTTTGGGGCAGAGAAGGCGGAGGAGCACGGCCTGTCCACAAACGGCACTGTTGCTGCCACAGATTCCTTCTTCCCCTTCCGGGACGGCCTGGATCAGGCCTTCCTGGCAGGAGCGACAGCAGTGATTCATCCCGGCGGATCCATTCGGGACTCTGAGGTGATTGATGCCGCCAATGAGCATGATATGGCCATGGTCTTCACGGGTATGCGCCATTTCAGACATTAGAATCTACAAAGGGAGGAAGGCGTGGACTGGCCTTCTTGCTCTGGTGCTGTTCTATTCTCTCCTGTTCAGCCCAGCCTCTGCCGATCGCATTCAAGCTGGCCAGGATATCCAGTCGGCGATAAACTCCGCTCAGGCGGGGGATATCATAGCAGTCGGCCCGGGGACATATAGTTCCATCACCATAGACAGGCCATTGACCTTGATAGGCGAGGGCAGACCAGTGTTGAACGCTACCCAGCAGAATCCGGCGGTGGTGGTGAAGAGCGATGGGGTGACAATCGATGGCTTCGAGATCTACGGAGTGGGAAAGGACACCACCGCCAAGTTCGAATACTATATGGAAAACCGCGAGGCTGCCAGGGGCCAGCGCCTGGATATGCCCAACTCGGCAGTAGTGGTGGAGGGCAGCGACCTCGCCATTAAAAACAGCAGCATTTACGGAGCCCAGGCCGGGATTTATGCCCTGGATGCAGAGGGGATTACCCTCCAGGATTCCACATTGAATGGCTGCGATACGGGCCTATTCCTTCATGGAGGAAGGGGCCTTAATGTCTCAGGGTGCAACATAGTGAACTGCAAAAAATATGGGCTGGATATAGAGCAGTCAAGGGATATTGCGGTAAAGAACAACAGCATCATAAGAAACTCAAATATTGGCATCCTCTTAAGAGAGGGAAAATGGGCAGAGATGAATGATAATCTGATATCGGAGTGCACCTTCGGCCTTTCCCTGTGGAATGCCTCATTCAATCAGGTGAGGAGAAACCAGCTCGACCATAACTACTACGGCATTCTGGTGACGAACTGGTCCAGCTATAATAACATCACCGACAACCTCCTAATCGACAATAGCAGAGGTGAGATCATCGATGGATTTGGCATCGGCCTATCCCTGCAGGAGAACAGCTGCCATAATATGGTCATCGGAAATGTCGCCCGGGGCAACTACAACGGCCTGGAGATCTCCAAAGGCTGCCAGTTCAATGCCGTCTATGCCAATAATGCCACTGAGAATAAGCACGGCATAAGGATGAATGAGAACCGGAATAACCTCATATTTGGAAATAATTTTCAGTTTAATAACATCAATGCCTATGAGAACCAGAGCTGCAATATCTGGAATACCACTCTGGGCAACTATTATAGCGATTATAAGGGAGAAGATGAGAACAAGGACGGCATAGGAGATGTGCCCTACTCCCTTCCCGGACCGGAATCCAACTCCTTTGACCGCATGCCGTCGATCCGTCCTCTCAATGGAGGCAGGCTGGAGCGGGCAGATATAGGGGAACTGGTAAAAAAATATGTCATCGTTGAGCCGAATGAGGAGGCAGGGACTGCAGCCCGGCTGGTAGAAGGGGTTATGGTCATATCCCATCCCCAGCCCAGCTCTCCGCCCCAGTGGAAGGACTCTGAGCCTCTGGATGTGAGCAGTTCTCCCTTCCAGGAAGTGAATGATTTTTAGATGACTCTCCATACGGAAGGCTCAATCACATTCGAAGCCACGGGGGCCTTTTTCAATCCCCGGATGCAACTCAACCGGGATATAGGGGTGGCCATGACCAAAGCCCTGGGCATCAGCGAGTACCTTGATGCCCTATCAGCCAGCGGTATTCGGGGGATGAGGGTGGCAGCAGAGGCAGGGACGGAGAAGGTGACTCTCAATGATTTCGATCCCCGGGCGGTTCAGGTGATGCGAAGGAATGTGGCCCGAAATCAGCTGGACTGCATTGTCAGCGAAAAAAACGCCAATGTCCTGATGCACCAGGAGCACTTTCAGGCGGTAGACCTGGATCCATTCGGCTCTCCCTCCCCCTATATCTCTGCTGCCAGCAGATCTGCCCGCTCATACCTCTTCATCACCGCTACAGATACCGCACCTCTATGCGGGGCTCATCTGAAAAGCGGCATCCGAAAATATATGGCTGTTCCCCTGTGCACCGACTATCACCGGGAGATGGGGGCCCGAATCCTTCTTGGACTGGCGGCGCGCGAGCTGGCCCGGCTGGACAAGGGTACAGAGCCGTTGCTCACCCACGTCACCGATCACTATGTGCGCACCTACCTTCGAGTGGTCAAAGGGGCCGAAGCAGCAGACAGATCATTGCAGTCATTGGGATATTTGGAGCACTGCAATAGCTGCGGAAGCTTTGAGACTCTCAGGTTGCTGCATCCTGTGGGTATATGCCGCCACTGCCGTTCCAGAACCGCCCTGGCCGGGCCCCTATGGCTGGGCAAAATACAGGATCCAGATGTCATTACCAGCGCCCTGGAAGCGGGGGATCTTGGCCCCAGAGCCAAAAAGATCCTCAGCACCTGCGCGAAGGAGGTGGATGTGCCCATGTACTATGACCATCATAGCATCTGTGAGAAGCTCAGAATCACACCCGGCAAGATTGAGGATGTCATATCGAGGTTGATGTCCCTGGGTCATCAGGCCTCACGTACTCATTTTGCCGGCCTTGGCATAAAGACCAACGCCACCCTTCCCGAGCTAGAGGAGGTTTTGAGAGAAAACAATATCTGAAAATTTATAAAAATTGATATTCTTTTTTTCCACCTAAAACTTAATAAAGGAGAAGAGATGTAATAGTGATAGCTGCATTATGATAGGATAATGCAGGAATTCGCGGCACGAGGTGACGTTTATTACCCCCTTCATTGCTACTCCCTTTCGCATCTCGTGCCATCCCTTATTACGCATTATAACATGAGTAAAATAATCCGGGATTGCTCAGGTTTTATTTTTATATGATCCGTTCTCGACCCGATCCTATCTTATCCATTCTCATCCCCCAATGGCTCTGACCCAAAAATGTAATAATGGGCTGGATAACGTGTCACTCATGAAGATTGCTCTTGTTGGTGGGACAGGCGACATAGGTATGGGATTTGCCCTGCGCTTGATGTGCGCTCATGAGATCATCATCGGTTCGCGTAAAGAGGATAAGGCCAGGGAGAGCGCCAGTGCAATTATGCCGCTTGAGGGCGCGAATGGGAATATATGGGGAACTGATAATGCCAGCGCAGTAGCGGAGGCGGACGCGGTCATTCTCTGTGTCCCACCTGAACATCTGAAATCTGTAACCTGTGATCTATCCACATCCTTCAACCACCAGCTTGTGATCTCTCCCGTTGTCCCCATGAGCTACGATGGCAAGTTCTTCCGCTTCAACCCTCCGCCAGAGGGCAGCTCCGCCCTGCAGGCCAAGTCGCTCCTCCCTCCCCCGATAAGAGTCGTCGCCGCTTTTCACACCGTGCCTGCCGCCTCTCTCCAGGCGAGAGATAGAATTTTGAAAGGCGATGTCCTGATATGTGGTGACGATGCAGAGGCCGTGGATATGGTCAAGAGCATGACCCTGGAGATAAAGAACCTCCGGCCTCTATTTGTCGGCCCTCTGGCCGCCTCGTCCCAGGTGGAGAGCTTGACCCCCATGCTCCTTAACGTCGCCCGGAAGAATAAGATCAAAGAGGCAGGGGTAAGTATAATATCGGAGAGACCGCCTGCTCCTAATTGATATTTTAGATCATTCCGCTCAGAGCCTCTATCACCATGCTTGGCAGCTCGGTCGGATTGATCAAATCCATCACCTTCCATATGACATAGACCCCGATGAAGGTGCCTGCCATGGCTCCGAGATTGGACAGCGATGCCACCAACAGGACTTTGAAGAGGCGGTTATTCATCATCTGGCGGTAGCTTTCCGCCTGGGGAAGCTCTTTTAAGTCAGAGACGGTGGGCTTGATCCTCCAGGCCTCTACCATGCCCGCAAACCAGCCCGCGGCCATAAATGGATTGAGTGTTGTCATCCAGGCGATGCCGAATGCCGTTAAAACAGAGAGCGGATGGCCCCGGGCTAAGATCACCCCCAGGGCTGATAGAGTGCCCGTTATCACAAACCATATGGCAAAGGCTAAAACCAGGCTTCTGCTGGATTGAGCGGTGATCACCAACAGGGCAATCATCACCAGGATGGTCAATGTCACCACCGCGCCGAATACCCGGGAAAAGGTGATCTTCTTTTTGGCCTTTACATTCAGGCTCTCTATGGCGGGAATGGCCTGGGGGTTTCTCAGATGCCTCTCTATTCCCTCCTTATGGCCAGCCCCCACCACTGCCAGCACCCTGCCTTGCCTGGAGAGGCTGAGCAGGTTTCGGGCCAGGTATGCATCTCTCTCGTCGACCAGAACGCTGGCCGCCCCGGGAGAGATCTTGCGAAACTCGCCTATCATCTGGGATACAACATCATCCTGAGTGATGTTATCGATATCAATCTCCTCTTCCTCCCCCCATAAGGCCCCCTGGATCAGAGATCCGATCAGCCTAATCTTGTCGAAGAATCCCATGGCAGACCAGAAGCGTTGAATGGTAATTCCCACATCCCTGTCCACCAGAGCCACCCTGGCACCAGTGCTCTGCGCTGCCCGAATCGCCGCCAGCATCTCCGAGCCGGGCTTGACCCCCATCTTCTGGCCGATCTTCTGCTGCATATAGGCAAGGAGCAACTGCACCAGGAACACGTAGAGCTTTCCGCCACTTAACAGCTTGCCGATCTCGATCTCGGACTTCTCCTCCTGTCCGGTCAGGGCTTTGTAGCGAGAGAGACACAGCTCCACTGCCACTATGTCCGGCCTTGTCTCCTCGATCCTTCTGACCACTTCCAGAGCGCTTTTCTCTGAGACATGCGCCGTTCCCACTATGGTTATCTCGTGGGAGAACCCCTCAGTCAGGTCGGCGCCAGCATCAGGCTCTATTATCCTGCATGTCGGCTCCGGGCAGTCTTCCTTTGCTGCCGTCTTATCCAAATCCAAATCGATTACCTCTTCAGTCCTGCCCTGAGCATAGCTCGATGGCCCTGACCAGGTCTTCTCTGGAGACGATGCCCACCAGGCGGCCATCAGACATTACTGGCAGCCGGCGGATATTCATCTTGTTCATCATCATCATCGCAGCAGATGCCTCCTCTGAAGGACCGATCACATATAACTTTCTTGTCATAACCTCAGACACTCGGGTATCTGCGCGATCCTTCTCCGCAACGCTCTGCAGGTCCGAAAGGGTCACCACACCGATCACTTCATCACCGGACACGACAGGATAGCCCCGGTGCTTCTCCTCGAACATATGCTCTTTCAAATCCTGCAGGGTCATATCCGGGTCGACGGTGTGCACATCCTCCGACATTATATCCATGACCCTCGTACCCTCCAGGCTCACACTGATCTGGGTTGCCTTCTCCTCCTCTGAGGCTCCGACATAGACGAAGAAGGCCACAAAGAGGAGGATGAAGTTGAAGGAGAATAGGCCGAGGACGAACATGATGATCGCGAAGAGTTTTCCGATGCTGGCCGCCCGCTGGGTGGCTTTTATGTATGGCATCTGGGTGGCAAACCAGGCCCGCAGGAGCCGGCCCCCATCCATGGGAAAAGCGGGCAGCAGATTGAAGAGCATGAGGATGATGTTCAAGAGGCCCAGCATCCAGAGCATTATGCCAAGAGGGCTGCCTTCATCCAGCAATGTGGCGAGAAGAATTCCCATCAGGCCCAGGATTCCGCTCACAGCAGGCCCGGCAAAGGCCATTTGGAGCTCCAGGCGGGGATTTCTGGGTATCTCCTCCATGGCAGAGACCCCTCCAAAGAAGTAGAGGGTGATGCTCCTTATGGCGATTCCATTCTTGAGGGCGATATAGCTGTGCCCCAGCTCGTGAAGGGCCACACAGGTGAAGAGGACCAATGAGAAGATCAGAGAGTAGGCCCATCTCAGGCTGGCTGGCGTGATCTCGCCAAAGCCATAGCTCCTCCCCAGGACCTGCTGGCTGAAGGAGGCAAAGGCCCAGGCTATGTAGAGGATGACCAGCAGAAAGGACCAGTGCAGCTGCACCGGTATTCCCATGATCTTCCCCAACTGCAATGAAGAGTTCATCATGTGCTAGTATCACCCAAACATTAATAGGTCTTTTGTCTTTTGATAATTTATGGCGCAAATGGTGGGCACCAGGCAGAAAGCAATTTTTATTAATTTATTAAGTGAGCGGGTAGGAGAGTGGGGGTTCAGTGTGGATTCTAAAAACTAGGATTACCCGCTCGATTTAAAAGTGTGTTGGTTAAGATATAAATTTTTCCCCTGGGGGTAGCAATTCGCCAGATATCTCACCAGAGAGCTATGCTCTACCATGCAGGCTGCGGTATAGGCCTCCATCAGGGTCCCGCCTGCAGCAAATACGCCATGTCCCCTGGCGATGCAGGTCATATGGGACTTAAGGGCTAAAGATGCGGCCTCAGCGAGCATATCGGTCCCCAGCTTGCCCTCGATTATAGGCACCTCTCCCAGAAAGAGAACGCCCTCGCTATCGATTGGCTCCACCTTCTCCATTTCCACCATAGACAGGACAACCGCATATGGAGAATGGGTATGGATGATGGCCATCTTCCCAGTATTCAGGTAAATCGCCCGGTGAACGCAGGTCTCTATGCTGGCAATCTTATCCATCTCACAGGGATTCTCTAAGCTGACCTCCACCACCATGGACGAATCCAGCTCGTCGAGCATCGATCCCGTAGCGGTGATGAATATCCTGCCATCCTGGCAGATGCTGATATTTCCGAATCGAGAGCTTGTGAGTCCTGAGGAGACAACCTTTCTGCCAAACCGCGCGATCTCCTGCCAGGCATCGCTCGTCATCTCATCACCTCTCCAGCAGACGGAAAGGGACGGCTATTGACTCCATCTCCCCAAATCCACCCACCAGATCGACGGATATCTCATAATCCCCGGCCGTCCAGAAGCTCGTCTCCCAGCGGGCGGAGTATATGCCGTTGCCATCCACGTCGTCCATGGGAATCTCCAGATTTCTGTCTGGCCCGATGATTTTGGTGTTTAAGGACTTGATCTCTCCAGAGGCTTGGGCCTCTACCATCACCGGCTCGCCTTCTGTGGCCTCATCCCGGTTCAGCCTTACATCGACTAGATCAGGAGGATAAAGCTCCTCTTTCGGGGCGTTGATGCTCTTGAGGGCTCGGGTCAGGTTGAGAGCTCCATAGCCATAGAGGTTATCCTTTCCCTCCTGCCCCAGCTCATCTGCGGTCTTGAGCAGCAGCCTCTTGATATCTGCTGGCTGCAGTTCAGGATCCGCCTCCAGCAGAACAGCTGATGCTCCGGAGACTTGAGGAACAGCCATTGATGTGCCGCTCACTGAGCTCAGGCCATTCTTGGAGCCAGCCAGGGCGGAAGGGACATCAACCCCCAGAGTGACCAGGTCCGGCTTGATCTCTCCGGTCAGGGTCGGGCCGCGTGATGATTGTTCGAATATCAATCCGGTGCGATCAATGGCCCCTATGGTTATCACCTTCTCTGCGCCACCGGGCATGACAATGGTGGAGGGCGAAGGCCCGGAGTTTCCGGCGGCGACACACATGATCAGCCCCTCCTCGACCATCCGGTCGCAGGCCTCGTCCAGCAGAGATGCTCCGTCAGAAGGCCCCTCTCCGCCCACGCTAAACGATATGATCTTTATCCCGTAGCGATCCTTATTATCCAGGCACCAGTCCAGAGCTTTAAGAGCATCGGATAGATAGCATGCTCCATCCCTGTCCATAACCTTGATCACCACAAGTTCCGCTCCCGGCGCTACTCCCATGCCCAGGTCGCCGGCGATCAGGCTGGCGCAGTGTGTGCCATGGCCGTTGTCGTCATAAGGTTCTGTCTGATTGTTCACGAAGTCCTGGAATGCGACGATCTTCCGGGACAAAGCCTCATGATCGGCATCTGCGCCGGTATCGATCAGAGCCACAGTAACCCCCTCGCCCTTTGGGCCGGAGATCTCTCTGGGATCATCTATGATCGAAGGCCCAGAATTCGAGCTGCTCGTGCTGGCAGCAGAGAGCACGGTGAGCTTCTGATCGGTGTACACCCCTCGGACGCCGTCGGTTTTGGCGATCTTTTCCAGGTTGTCCGAGGAGACGGTCATTGCGCTCCCGGGCAGGACCTTGAACCTCTTCTCCAGAGAGGAGCCGACGCCGGTAAGGTTCCCTTTAAGGTCGCCCTCATGAAGCACAATGACCTTCAGGTCTTTGGCTTTCTGCTCCTCCAGGCTGTCTTCTATTCCATTGCCATTGAGATCCCTGGGATCGCGGATGGTGATCTTCTTGGACTCGTCCTTCGCCGCATTGCCGAACTTGTCTACGGCTATGATTGTCACATTGTAGGTTCCCGCAGGCATATTGGAGCCGCAATAGCCGGTGAAAGTGCCATCTCGGTCTAAATCTATCATGAGGTTCATCCGATTGCCTATATCAGCATAGACCATTCCCAGGCCGGAAGGATCGTGGACCCGGGCATTTATCTCGCTCCTGGGGTCGCCTGTCTTGAGAATGGAGGGGCTCACGCTCACCCCATAGATGACCGGAGCAGCGCCATCGTCGACGCTTGGTCTTAGGCGATTTTCGTACTCCTTCTGAAACCAGGCGGTTGCCTTATTGTTCTCCAGGGCATTTTGTATCGGAAAAGCGGATGCATAGCTGACCAGGCTGAGCAGGAGAACAAAGCGGAGGATATGGCTAGGATTCAATGGTCTCACTCTTAACTCCAGCTATCCTTTTCGATATTCTTATATTTGCTGGTGTCATTTCACCGAGTCCAGCTCCAGCATCGCCCGATCGATTTGACTCAGGGCTATTCTCGCTCTTGCTCAAGCCCGGGATTATCCGCTTTCCAGTCCTGCCAGGCGTAGACCTTGGCGTCGTAGCCAAGAAGGGATAGGGGCAACCAGATCATGGAGGCCTTGACCCCGGTATTGGTGTAGACCACCACCGGCCTTTCTCTCTGCAGATCTGAGAATATCTCTTCCAGCTCTGACTGATCCCTTATCTTCTTGCCATCCAGAACGCTTGTATAGGGGATATTGATCGCTCCTGGTATCGACCCCGCCTCAAAATCCCTACCTGTTCGGGCATCGATTATCTGGGGGATGCCGCTGCAAACGAAATCATATGGACGCAGGTGATGCATTCCATATGATCGCCATCATGAATAAGGCTGCCAGCAACAAGTTGCAGCCTGCAATTCTGATAACTCTCATGGCAAGCCTCTTGAATTTCTCAAAATTCTCATCTCCATACTATGCAGGGGCTCATCAGCTCCTGGGGGAGACTGAGAAGCTTCCTAACGTCTCCTCCAGTTCGAATCCACGAACATCATTTACCCTCAAGACCAGGTCGTACTCGCCCGGATCGAGCAGGGCGGTGGAGAAGGATCCCTGATATGCATCCTCAGAGGCTACCAGGCGGCCATAGCCCTTTGCCTCTTCTCCCGACTGATATGCTCTAACCGTCAGCTGGTTGAGGTCATACAGAGCCTCCAGTCGCACGGTGACCTTTATATCGTCTCCCACTCTGGCCTGGGTGGGATTAAGAGCCTTCTCGATGATGGAGATCTGCCGGACCTGATCGCCCATAATGGGATAACGATCTACAGAGGAACTGTCTATCTCATAGGGCAGGTCGCCAAATCCATCCGCACCCAGAACATTCTGTTCCGGTCCCTGGTACTCATCGCTCCCATGGTAGTCGCTCCACAGGTTGCCCCCCAGCGGATAGCTGGCATTCCATGAGTTCTCTCCTCTATCCTCCGCCTGGATCACATTGTAAAGGATCTCATTTCTATAGATCAGGTTCTGGCTCGAATCCAGGAAGATGCCGGTCTGGCTGTTGGAAACAGAGTTATCGATGATGGTATTGCCGTTCGAATTGCTCTGGATCTGCAGGCCATAGCGCCCATTTGCCTCTATCTGATTGCCGGATATGCTGTTGTGACCAGAGTCCAGGAGGGTCAGGCCGGCGACTACGTTCTCGATCATGCTGTTATTTCGGATCAGGTTGTCAGTGCAGTCGAAGCGGAGGTCCAGGCCGGAGTTGGTGTTCCGGGAGAGGTCATTGTATTCTATTATGTTATTGCTACAATCTGTGAACATGTACAGGCCGTACATATTTCCCTGCAGGATGTTGCCTCGGATGGTGTTATTGCTGCAGGAGGGGAAGAGGTTTATGCCGTAGGCGCCATTGCCATAAGCCACATTATCAAGGATCAGATTGTCATTGGAGTTGGAGAGGTATATTCCATACCACCCTTCACCCCCCAGTCCGTTGAAGCTGGCGTTGTTTCCCTGGATGACATTGCCGTCGGAGAACAGGAGGGCAATCCCTGGCTGGGTGCATCGGATAACGGTATTGTTGGCCACAGTGCAGCCCCGAACATTGTTCAGCTTTATGCCATAAAATCCGTTCCTGACGAGAAAGCCAGAGATGCTGACATCGCTCGCTTCTATATTTACGCAGGCGTCCCTCTCCCCTGCCTGGATGACTGCCCCATTGCCTATCAGGTTCAGGCTCTTTCCTATGGATATCTTCTCGTAAGTCCCTGGGGCCACCAGGAGGGTATCGCCAGGCTGGGCGACGTTGATTGCCGCTTGCAGATCGGAGCTGACGGATATGGTGGCGGCGCTGGCAAGGGAGGCGATCAACATGGAAGCATAAAGAAGGGATACCGCCCAAAGGGTCGGGCGACCTATGCCGCGCGAAGGATGATATGCATTCGATAAAGCCGGTGCATGGCATTTCCCCGTGGCACTGGGATGGGTTAATGATGGTTTCATTTTGAGGCTCATAGCGATCCATCTCTAGATGATCGATCTATTTTATAAAGATTCATTGGCTCATCTAATATAAGCTGCATATGAAGGCAAGCTTTTTTTATCAATTGACAGAAACAAGCAGTATTGGTTAAATTCAATGGAGGAATAGTGTTTGAGATACTGGCTTGCGATAATTGGTGCACTTCTCCTGCTGGCGGCCGCCTGCAGCGCAGGGAGCTTTGAAGCGAGAATCGATGTGGATACCTACGTCAATTCTATTGAAGAGGAAGAAAGCTATAGCGACAGCGATCTACTGTGGGTGTCTTCCCAGGACGATGACGATGATGATGCTTCTATAAATGAGACCTACCTCAGCTATGAGAACCTCTTCGGATCGCAGGGAATCTTCAATTCGGATCAGATCAAGTCTGCTACTCTAACCCTTAACGTCGCCCGGGTGGATGATGAGGGCGAGATCAAGGCTTACTTCCTGGAGGGAGCGACATTAAACACCCTGACCTGGAAGGATAAGGTTGAGTACGCCCTCAATGTCTCGTCCGATTCCGTTGAGATAGATGAGGCAGAGGATGTGATTGAGCTGGATGTATCACCCATCATCAAGAAGGCGGTCGAGGTCTGTGCAGAAGGGTGCCCCTACACCATAGTCCTGGTTGGTGAGGACGATGTCTCTGTGGCATTCGTGTCCAGTGAGGCATCAGATGAGGATATGCCTGTCCTTGAGTATGTAACTGAAGAGTAAATGAATCTGGTCAACGGGGATGGGATTTTCGCCCCTTTCCCGGCCAAACTCATCAGTTGAGGACCTATTTTTTATATCACTTCCATGCCATAGGAGGACTGATGCCACCGATCCCTTCCAGAGGGCTTTCCTCTATCATTCCTGCCGGGAGAACCATCCGAATTCTCTTATTTGTGGGCATTGCGATGGCCTCCCTCTTTGGCTGCATTCATGCGGCTGGCGGCGAGGATGCGGACGGTGGAATCGGTTCCTCCCCCAGCCAATTGGCCCTCAAGGAAGGATATGCGAGTGCAGACCCGGTAGAGGTCATAATCATCATCTCGCCGGGATGCGCCAAATGCGCCGCTGCTGAGAGGACCCTGGAGAAGGTGGACCGGACGGTGCCACTGAATATCAGCAGCTATTACTTTTCTACCGATGAGGGCCACCGAATCATCGCTCAGTATAACGTCCTGGATATTCCGGCCATAATCATCGGGACCGAGGTCATAGACTACAGGGACTATGGAGGAGACGCATCCATCCTCGAGAAGAAGGCTCTTCAGGCCCTGCACAATCAGAGCCTGAGATCTGAGACTCCCCCCTCTATAGGCCTTCCAGGCAACACTAGCCCCATCCAGCGGCGGGAGGATGTTCTGCCCGGACACGATCTGCAGGACCTCTCCCTCTCCACTGCCCTGGCCGTCACTGCTGGTGGGTTTGTGGCCGGCTTCAATCCCTGCCTCTTCGGCATTCTGGTCTTTCTGGCGGCATCCATCCTCTCAACCTCCGGAAAGAGGCGGGAGCTGATCATGATGGTGGCATTCTTCTCCTTTGGCATCTTCTCCATGTACCTCCTCTTCGGCCTGGGAATGCAAAGGCTATTGCATTCTGAGGCCATAGCTGCTTCATTCCGCTATGCTTTGACTGTGCTTCTTCTGGCTGCGGGCTTATCTCAGGTCATCGATGCCATCCTTCTAAAGCAGGGAAAGGCATCGCTCTTCCGGACGGACTGGGCGCTGCAATATTTCCAGGCGGGAGTGGAGCGGAGAAGGTTTAGCTCCTACTTCCTGGCAGGGGCGCTCTTCTCATTGGTGAAGCTCCCCTGTGTGGGAGGGCTTTATCTGGCCATACTGGATCTCATCTCCGCCAAAAGCTACTTTGTCGGTGCCGCCTACCTGATGTTCTTCAACTTGGGGGTGATACTGCCAATCATTGTGGTGGGGGGATTCCTCGCCCTGGGAATGAGCCCGGATAGGGTGGACCGCTTCCGCAAGGATCACCGGGTGGGGATGAGGCTTTTTACCGGGCTGATGCTACTGGTGCTGGCTCCTCTCATCTACTGGCAGATAATCTGAAACCTCCAAAACGGGCAAAAGGATTAAAATAGAGAGATTGCTCACTCGGTGGGCGAGGTGAATCTTTTTGTTTTTGGTCGGAGAGGCTCTCATAGGAAAGGGGCCTGAGGTAGCACATATCGATCTGATTATAGGAGAGAAGGAGGGGCCGGTGGGAACGGCTTTCGCCTCCGGGCTCACCCAGCTTTCAGCGGGGCATACCCCTCTCCTGGGGGTCATCAGGCCGAACTTGCCGCCAAAGCCTTCTACCCTTATCGTTCCCAAAGTGACAGTGAAGAATATGGACCAGGCGGCTCAGATTTTTGGGCCGGCTCAAACGGCTGTAGCCAAGGCAGTGGCAGATTCAGTGGCAGAGGGTGTCATCCCCCGGGATCGAGCAGAAGAGCTGCTGGTCATTGTATCCGTTTACATCGATCCCAAGGCTACGGATTACGATGCCATCTATCGCTACAACTATGGGGCCACCAAGCTGGCGGTCCAGCGGGCCATGGCCGGGTTCCCGGATATCGATAAAGTCCTTTATGAGAAGGAGCGCTCCACTCATCCCATCATGGGATTCAGAGTCACCCGTCTCTGGGATCCGCCTTATCTGCAGGTGGCCTTCGACCTGGTGGATGTGGCCGAGGTGAGGCGCGTCCTCTCTGCCCTGCCGGATAGCGACCACATCCTGATAGAGGTGGGGACCCCCCTGGTCAAGATGCTGGGGATGAACGTTGTGAAGGAGATTCGTGCCATCCGGCCGGGGGCTTTTATCATCCTGGATCTCAAGACCCTGGATACCGGAAACCTGGAGGTGCGCCTGGCTGCGGACTCTACCGCCGATGCTGTGGTTATATCCGGTCTGGCTCCTAAGAAGACCATTGAGCTGTCCATCAATGAGGCCAGAAAGACGGGGATCTACTCCATAATCGATATGCTGAATGTGGCTGACCCGCTGGCGGTGCTCAAGGGGCTGGATGTCAAACCGGATGTGGTCGAGCTGCACCGGGCGATCGACGTGGAGAAGAGCGCTCATGCCTGGCAGAACATCCCCGATATCAAGGCCCTGGCAGAGGAGGGTCGCAGGCTTCTGGTGGCGGTGGCAGGCGGAATTCGCACCGATACCCAGGGTGCAGCCCTGGCCGCAGGCGCGGACATACTGGTGGTGGGCCGAGCGATCACCAGGTCCCGGGACATTCGCGACATGGCAGAGCAGTTCTTAACCGGCCTGAAACAGACTGAGATTGATCAGTACAGGATCATGACCGACTTTTAAAGATCCTGCATTTGCGATCCAAAATCCTTTTTTTTGCATGTCGTCGCGATTAGGGCATCGCAGCTCGGGTAAGTAAATAGAGTTTTCCCTTAAGGCAATACATATGAAAGATTTTAATATTTAGCTGACTAAGCCCGGAGGGATGATCCCTACCCATCTCCTCCTCTTGCTCCTGCTCCTGCTACTGCTGCCCGGCTGCAGCGCCCTCGACGTCCAGGTGGGGCCCATGGCTCAGCCCGCGGGCGCGGTCATACTGGTCATAGACGGCCTGGGTTCATCTTATGTCTATCCGGAGCACAATGCCTATGCCCTGGACGGCTCGCCTCTGGATAAGGCGGTGCTCTTCAACCTCACCGGCGGTGGGGCGCGGGCGGTGGATGTGCGGGTGCCCGTACCAGAGACCACAAAGAGCCACTCCGTTTTGGTCACCGGCAGATCGGAAGCGGACTGGGACCAGCTCGGCCACACCATCTTCGACCTCGCCCGGGAGGAGGGATATTTATGCCTGGCCATTATGGAGCGGGGAGACTCGATGTCGATCCTGGAGGAGATGGATGCAGTCCTGTACCTGGAGGATAATGCCCTGCAGGGCGCTGAGCCCACACCGGGATTTCGGCCCGATGCTCCAGAGGGCCTGCGCACACTCTTTCAGGAATGGCGGGACAGATTCGCTGGATATTCCAATCCCGAGGACATGGCAGGCTATGCCGGCTACAACGCCTGGGCACTGGATGCGGCGGCGGATACTGTAGAGCATCTCATAGGAAAGCCATTCATCATGCTGGTCAATGCCGGAGCGGTGGACAGCGCCGGCCATAATCTGAACGCCAGCGGCTATCTGCAAGCAGTGGAGGCGCTGGACGAGCCTTTAGGCCGGCTGGTTTGGGCCTGCCGGAAAAATAACGTCCTGCTGGTCGTCACTGCGGACCATGGCATGGTCTTTCCGGACCAGGAAGGAAAAGGCGGCCACTCTGCCGAGAAGTATGCCGCCCGCCTGGAGGCATTACGGGTGCCCCTGGTCGTCCAGGGGCCGGGAACTGAGGAGCTGAACCTTGGCGGCCAGTGGTCGGAGATGGATGTTGCCCCCACAGTGCTTGCACTGCTGGATGTATCCTCGAATACAACCTCCGAGGGAGTGGCCCTTCCGGTCGGGAAGGGAGGCATTCTGCGAGTTGCTGGCGCGCCAGCAGGGGTGGAATTGTGGGGGCGAGGGACCTGTCTGGCCAATGCCTCTGGGGATGACGAGTATATCTTCCGGGGTCTCGGGTGGGGAGAGTACACTCTGAAGGCAGGAGGACGGTCATGGGATGTGCTGGTGGATGGGGATGATACCATAGACCTGGCAGGGAAGACGGCGATGCCAGTGGGCATTAGGCGAGCCCTGGGAGTGATCATGATCCTGGTCATAAACCTGGCGGGAATGGCGATTATTGTGAGGATATGGAGAAAAGAGGGATGAAAAAGCCCTTGAAGCCCGACCACTACTTTGGTATATCTTCTCATTATAAAATGGGTGTGCAGGAGTTCGCCCTGCAAGTCTCATCTTTTTAATGATTTCTTTCTAGTGGCCGTGCTCATCTGATGATGCTTGATCTGAGGCGATAGTAACAATCTAATAGGATATAGTTCATGAAGCTCGGTGGCCTTTTTATATAGCGTGAATAAGATTGCAGCGATGATGCTCACTGAGATCCAATGATGACCTGTCAAATTAATCAAGAATTGCTTGAACTCCGGTGAAAGAACGTGAGCTGCTATAATACTGCCGGTGATAGGTATGGTAGCTGTTGCAGACAGCAAGAAGGCTGCAGACACTTTCGTCATCTCAGGCCTCCAGCCTTACGTTTCCAGCATTAGATACGATGGCCCCCATCAGGAACATAAGCAAGACCATAAAAAGATCTAAGATAGCCAACGTTATGGAAAGGGCAATTATGGGCAGGAAGATGAATATGTGTTCCTTGACCTCCATCACAATGCTATGCGCTCAAGGCGGTAGCGTGCCATAATTATCGGCTTTACTTGAGATCCATAGTTGGTTAAATAATTATAGCCTCCAATGATCCAACAACCCAGCAACCACCAAAAATGCTGCTATATAAGCCCCTGCTGGCTTCCAGGATTATCAAGGGAGCAAGGGAGTATCCCAGAATCATATGAAGTTTTCTAATCATGGTTCTATCTCTTAAAACCAAACTGGGAATTATCTGAAAGATCACGATGAGAAGAAGCAAAATTCCGAGCTTTCCGTGAGTCGATGTAAGAACTGGCTCTCCGTGCTGAATTTCTAAAAAGAGCCCATAAAGGAGTGTTCCGAGGACGAACGTGCCGAAATATATGGCTGCCTTTTTATGGAGTAAAAAGACATTTGTTTGTTTCCTCTTTATCCTTCCTTTGAGCATGGCCCCTGTAGCGATAGTACAGGCCATCAAAATCAGGCCTACAATGGCTATGAAGCATGACCGATCCAGCTAACATAGATTTGGGCGATTCCAGCTATGGCTAAGAGTATAATAAATCCCAGATATACATCCAGTTTATCCTGTCTGCGCCTTGATTCTTCTGGCGTTCAGATCCCTCTTTTTGCCGATATACAATTGTATCTCAAATATGCTAGGACAAACAACATCCGCAGCTACATTTTCAGAAGCCTGGCATTAATGGCCACAATAACCGTGCTGGCGCTCATGAGAATTGCGCCGATGGCAGGGCTTAGGAGTATCCCATAGCCATAGAGGATGCCGGCTGCCAGAGGGATGGCCAAAGCGTTGTAGCCTGTGGCCCACAACAGGTTCTGGAACATCTTGTCGTATGTTTTCTTGGATAAACTAACGATACCAGCTACATCCCTTGGATCGTTCCTGACTAGAACAATATCCGCCGACTCGACAGCTACATCCGTGCCAGCTCCTATGGCAATTCCCACATCAGCCTGCACCAGGGCAGGGGCATCATTGACTCCGTCCCCAACCATAGCCACAACATATTCTTTTTGAACATTTTTTATGGTTTGGGCTTTTTCGTGAGGGAGTACTTCGGCAAAGAAATCGTCTAAGCCCAGATCATCCGCCACCGACTTGGCCACAAAACGATTGTCTCCTGTTAGCATCATGCATTTGATATTCATCGACTTCAGCTTGTCAATTGCCTCTCTGGATTCCTTCCTTACGATATCGGCCAGGGCCACAGCCCCAACGGGCCTGTTTTCTCTAAGCAAGAAGACGACTGTCTTTCCCTCTTCTGCCAGCTTATTCAATTGATCATCCTTTATGTCGATATTGTTCTCTCTCAGGTAGCCTGGGCCCACCACCATCCAGCTATTTCCCTCAACCTGGCCACTCACTCCCTTTCCGGGAATTGCCCTGAACTCATGAACAGGGCTAAGATCGAGCCCTTTCTCTTTTGAGGCTCTTAAGACTCCTGCTGCAATGTGATGCTCGGAGTTTGCCTCCAGTGAAGCGATCATTCTTAAGACCTCTGTCTGGCTTAGCCCGGCAAGAGCTACGACGTCAGTTACTCCAGACTGGCCCTCAGTCAGAGTTCCAGTCTTGTCGAAGACCACAGCCTGGATGTCCTTCGCCTTCTCGAACGCGGACCTGTTCCTGATCAGTAGACCTGATTTTGCCGCGAGTGAGGTCGAGACTGCAACCACAAGAGGGACTGCCAGACCAAGTGCATGAGGACAGGCTATAACCATAACTGTGACTGCTCTTTCCACAGCAAAAGCAGAGTCCCTGCCAAAGTAGAGCCAGGCTGCAAGAGTAATAGCGCCGACGCTCAGAGATATTATGGTGAGCCAGCGAGCGGCATTATCGGCCAGATCCTGGGTCTTTGATTTGCTCTCCTGGGCCTGCCTGACCAATTCGATGATCTGACTGAGATAAGTCTCCGAGCCAATTTTCTGAACTTCTACGGATATTGAGCCTTCACCGTTGATGGAACCGCCTATCACATTATCATGCGCTCTCTTAGTAACGGGCTTGGATTCGCCTGTGAGCATCGATTCGTTGACGCTTGTCTCCCCTTCGATCACAGCCCCATCGACTGGTATCTTCTCACCTGGCTTGACCAGTACTCGGTCTCCAGGTTTGAGGGTATCGACTTTGACGTCCATCGTCTGGCCATCTTTGATCAAATGTGCTTCAGAAGGCATGATCCTAACGAGCTCTTCAAGGGCTCTGGAAGCTCCCAATACAGATCGCATCTCGATCCAATGACCGAGAAGCATGATGTCGATCAGTGTGGCTAACTCCCAGAAAAAGACTTCACCTTTAAGGCCAAAGGTCACAGCCGAACTATAAAAATAAGCTGCACTGATGGCCGTGGCTATCAGTGTCATCATCCCTATGTTTTTATCCCTAATTTCATTGAAAAATCCCTTGAGAAAAGGATATCCTCCGTAGAAGTAAACAAATGTGGATAACAGGAATAAGGCATAAATAGAGCCTGAAAACTCTAATTTAAAGTGAAACAGATCTTGAATAAATGCTGAGAGGGCGAGGATTGGAATAGTAACAATCAGACATATTATGAATCGTCTTTTGAAATCCTCAGTTACATGGCCTTCATGCCTGCCTCGATGTGTTTTATGAGGTTCGCTCGGTTGCGGGCCCATGCCCTTATCGTGCATCTTATGTTCTACGCCTGCTTTCTCCATCTCCTGGCCTTCTTCCGCGCTATGCGTTTTGTGCTCCGCACCCATCTTTGGCGGTCCGGTTGTATCCTTTTCTTCTATCATCTGTTTCCCTTTACCAATATATTAGGGGCGGCCATAGATTTAACTCTTTTCAAGATAAAAATCAAGGGGAATCTCTAAGGAGATGGATGAGATGGGCAGGGTGTCTGTCATTTCCTTAAAAGTCTAATATCTTTGGAGGAGCTCAGACCGCACCTGAGCTGAAAACATGCCAAAATATGAAGCTAGAAGCGCTATTCCAGAAAATGAGGGGCTACGATGATTCTTAAAGCTGTGCAACTGGGTTTAGAGATGGGCGGTAAGGCAGTCGCCATAATGAATTCACAGGATGCTGAGCGATTAGGAGTTCTAGGCCTCGCTAGAATCACGATCAAGGTCGGCAAGGCGGAACAGATCGCGATAGTTCATACTTCTCCTGACCTTATACATCCAGGGCATATAGGGATCGGCAAAAAAGATTGGATAGTCTCGGTCTGAAGGAAGGCATGGATGTCGAGGTTGATGAAGCACCATTCCCTACTTCACTCTTCTTCATACGAAACTGGTAGATGCTGAGATATTAGAGATATTAAAGGATACTGTCGCGGAACGTCTGAGCGATGTGGAGATCAGTGTGACTGCCCTGCATAACTTCGGGCTCGACTTGGATGAGGCCACGAGCCTTTCTTTGGCCATGGTCAAGACCGGCAGCACATTGAAGCTGAACAGGCACCCAATAGTCGACAAACACTCCATAGGGGGTGTTCCTGGAGATAAAACTACGCCGCTGGTGGTTCCTATTGTTGCTGTCTGCGGTCTTACGATATCTAAATCCTCATCCAGAGCAATCACTTCTGCAGCCGGAACAGCTGATCGAGCAGAAGTGCTGATGCCTGTCAGTCTAAGCGTTGGAGAGATGCAGGAAGTTGTAGAGAGAACCAATGGCTGTTGCTGCAGAAGCCCTTATATCTGGAAAAGCAGTTAGTAAAATGAGGGAGATAATTTCGGCACAAGGTGGAAATTCACAGATAGATCCAGAAGATATCCCTATTGGTGATAAGCATTTCACAGTTCAATCTGATAAATCCGGGAATCTGCTATGGATTAATAATACTTCAGTGGCCAGTCTAGCGAGGTTTTTAGGGTACCTTAAGGACTCGTCTGCCGGAATCTTCCTTCATAAGAAGCTCGGAGATGTCGTATACAAAGATGAACCATTATTCACCATCTATTCGGAGAGAAGCACCAATCTTCAACGCGCTATGGACAGATTAGATGAATTTGAGATTATGGGCGTTGGCGATAGAATGGAAATGCTAATTCATGAGGTCAGGGAAAGGCCGGTTACCGAAAGAGCCATTATATGAGTCGTTTTTTTAAAATCATACAATCGATTCCCGGGCGGGTCAACGCCGATCCACAGCGTCCCATTCGCAAGAGCCATAACCACCACGGTGGCAGGCCTGACCTCGCCCAAGATCTCGACATCATGCTGCTTTGAGGCGACACAGCACTGGACTATCACACAGCGTCCGTCTCACGGGAACCCAATACACCGAAGGATGCTGGGTCTGCTCTTCGCCTCTTTATCAGCACCTGTCGCGTCTTGGGCTGGCAGGAAATTCCAATCCAGCTTGAGGGCATGCTGCTACGCCCATCACGGCGTGCATATCTCTCTGCCCTTTAAGCCCCATATGAGCTTTAAATGCTGTTTACTGGATCTTTATCAGCACCTCACAGGCCTTGGGGAGCGGCGCATCTACGGCAGAATGCATATCTCGATCTCTCTTTCGGCCTGAGAGTCCCAGTCGGATTGCTGGATCTCGGCTTCTTGCAGCGCAAAACGCGACCTATTTTCATAGGCACGATTAATACATATAGTTTGCGCCTGGAAAGGTGAGCTCCGGATCTCACCCCAGCCGTTCCTCCTACAAAGCCCCTCAGGAGCTGCATAGATCGTATCCTTTCTCTCGAGCGCAAACCCTGATGGTGCAGTCGGGAGGGCCTCCGACGTTCTCGCATCCTGCGCAGCGGGCATGGGTCTCCATCCAGGCCAGGCCCAGATCCACTGCAAGGATGAAGAGCATGTGATGGTGTGCATTCCAGAGCGCAAGCTCCAAATCTCATGCCCACCAATTAATTCCCGGTGTATAATGATGAATCTTGAAGAGATGTCGGACATATTGAAGTCCTCCCTGGGAATCCGGGACAACATCGTGGGCGTGAGACTGTTCAAGAGCGAGGAGGAGATCCCCAAGGACCTGAATATCGTGGAGCGGCCCTTCCGCTACTGCTCAATGATCCAGGGAGCGAGGCTAGAGGGGAACAGCTATCTCGCTCATGCCGACTATCACGAGTGCAAAGGTGGCGCCTCGGGCCTGGGCCTGCTGGAGTGCCCGGAGAACATCCGCACTGGATCTCTGTACTTTGACAAACTGCACAAGTGCTCCACCAAAGAAGCGGGAGCGATGATCGCAGCCAATATGCCCCGCATCCTTCCGGGAAGCACCGTGGCCAGCTATGTGGCCCCCCTAGACAAGATGGTGGTCCGGCCTGATGTGGTGATATTCGTGGGAAATCCACTTCAGGCGAGGAGGATCGTCCAGGCGTCGATGTTCGAGAAAGGGGGCAGGATGACCTTCAACACCGCTGGGATTCAGTCCTTCTGCGTCGATGCCACCAGCTCCCCCTATCTGAAAGGAGAGGTGAACGTCTCACTGGGCTGCGACGGCTCGGTGAGGAACGCAGGCCTGGAGGATGAGGAGGTCGTGGTGGGAATACCATTCGATATGATGGAGAGGATCTGCAACATCCTCAAGGAGAACTATCAGGGCTGGGACAAGTTCATGCGGGGATGAGGAGAGGATTTCGTCTCCTTTTATAGGCAATTTTTTAAATTCTATTTTTTTTAAAAAATTTTATAATTTATAATGTAAATCCTGGCTACACATTGATTATCTTTTGCATCCCCCGGGGGAAGTAAATTGTATTCAGGTAACTGTACTGGCCGTCATAGACTCTTATTTCATGGTTCCGATTGCCAGCCACCCCAAAGATGAATCTTCCGTCCAAGGCGTCTCCTCCGGTGCCCTCTGTGCCGATAAATGTGCCGTCAACGAATACCTGATATCCGCGCATACCCTCCGATATGATCGTCACTTGTGCATCGGCAGGAGACGGTTGCGACTCTGGAGGCTGAACCTGACTTCCTGGATAGGTGGATGCAAGAGGCTGCTGATATGGCGGCTGGTAGTAACCCGTAACATCGATGACGACCGAATTGCTGACCAGACCGTCAATTGCATAGAACAGGATGTGCTGGCCGATGGAATCGGCATAAAAGTCCATCTGATTGTATCCTGGATAGAAGGAAAATGAGTTCTTATTCAGCTTTCCATCAGGATTTATCTCATACAGGACTCCCTGGCCGCCGGCGGATGATATGACAATCAAAGAGAGAGCGGATCCCCTTGGAGCTTTTGCATACTGAGTCCAGCTGGAGGAGCCCTGTATCCACAGCGAATTGTCGCCGGTGTAGGTGGCATAAGCCCGATATTGGTCAAATGGCATGGCATTCATCTGGTAGCTGAAATATACCGTGGCTGGGGTCAGATCCTTGATGTCGCTCTTCTTTGGAGCTTCAAGATGCTTTCTGGCAGAGGAGGCTTTGGCCGCCGAGTAATACTGAGCGAATATGGAATCGGAATCTTTGGATGGTGGATCGCCACCGATCCATTTTTCACCGATCCCAATATTGAAAAGCATCTCTGCTCTTGCTTCGCCTGGCCTCAGCTCTACGCCCGGTCCGTCCGCAGCCCAGGCACTTCCCGCCAACGATATGACGAGAATAAATAAGTAAACAAAGACTAATTCTCTAATCCGTTTCATATCATTCACCATCTACAATGCTATTGAAAAGCTGCTGTTCTTTGCTCCAGCATTTCAGCACTTTTTCATCGGATCCAGGCGAGAGTTGCTCAGGGCACCTCTTCTGAATCCATGATGAAAAGGCGGCGCAAAGATAAAGCCTTATTCTTCACATAAGGCCTATATTGAGAATCAATCCCAATCCGGAAAGAAAAACTGCTATGCCGGGATGGGAGATTAATTCTCAATGGCTTTCCCTTAAGTCTGCACGATCCAGCTTTCTTTGCCTATGAATGATGAAGAGGGGGTGGCAAAAGTCAAGAGTATGGAGGGAGAGAAAATAAATCGACTTTTGCCGTTACTATATACGGCAATTGTTTATATTTAAGGCTTTCTCTCCCAGAACGATCAACGCTTCGCCTCGAAAGCCTGGCCTTCGGCAGGGTGAGCGAGGACCGCTTCAGACGCCTGATCCTGGGCATCACCCTGGCAGCAGGAGCCTTTCTCCTCTGAGCACCTGGGGCTAGATAGAAACATTGAATTACACCCACACCCATCCCTCAAGAGTTCAGGTGACCGATATTGCAATTGCTCCTAATTCACTCGGATTTCATTGAGTTCGAGGCCAAGAGGCCCACGAAGCTGGCAGAAGAGGTCGAAGATTCGGCCAAGAAAGGCCGCCTCGATGAGGCGCTGTGCGCTTTCATCGCCGTGGAGAAGTTCGACGAGGACGACACCGATGCTGTGATCGCCGAGGGCGCCAAGCAGGTAGCAGATGTGGCCAACCAGGTCAAGGCCAACCGCATTATGATCTATCCCTATGCCCATTTGAGCTCCAGCCTCTCCACCCCGGCCACGGCGGTCAAGATACTCAAGGGAATGGCAGATGTCCTCTCCGAGAACTATGAGGTCATGCGCGCTCCCTTTGGCTGGTACAAAGCCTTCACTATCAGCTGCAAGGGCCATCCGCTCTCCGAGCTCTCCCGATCCATAAGGCTGGGCGAGGGTGAGGTGGTATCCGAGGCCCTGAAGTCTGAGGCCAAAGCGGTATCCTACTGGAGGGTCTTAGATCTGGATGGTAATCTGGTGGACGCAGACCAGTTCAATTTCGAGGGCCACACTAACCTGCAGAAGTTCGCCAACTACGAGATCTCCAAGGCGAGAGCAGTGGACAAGGTCCCGCCCCACGTTGAGCTTATGAGACGCCTGGAGCTGGTGGACTACGAGCCGGGCTCCGACTCGGGCAACATGCGCTACTACCCCAAGGGCAGATTGGTCAAGTCCCTCCTGGAGAACCTGGTACTGGAGAAGGCGGCGGACATGGGCGCCATGGAGGTGGAGACCCCCATCATGTACGATATGGAGCATCCCACTCTGAAAAAGTATCTGGACCGCTTCCCCGCCCGGCAGTATCAGATCGACTCGGACAAGAGAAAGCTTTTCCTCCGTTTCGCCGCCTGCTTCGGCCAGTTCTTGATGGGCCATGACATGTCCATATCCTACAAGTCCCTGCCCCTGAAGATGATAGAGATGACCAGATACAGCTTCCGGCGCGAGCAACGGGGGGAGCTGGTGGGCATCCGCCGCCTGCGGGCCTTCACCATGCCCGATATGCACACCATGACCCGCGATATGTATTCCGCCATCGAGGAGTTCAGGAAGCAGTATCTCGCCAGCATCGATGTCCTCCGAGAGGCGGGTCTGGAGGTCGAAGACTATGAGGTTGCCATCAGGTTCACCCAGGACTTCTATAAGGAGAACCAGGAGTTCATTGCTGGATTGGTGGATATCATCAAAAAGCCGGTCTTAATCGAGATGTGGGATGAGAGGTTCTTCTATTTCGTCCTCAAGTTCGAGTTCAACTTCGTGGATACCATGGACAAGGCCAGCGCCCTCTCCACCGTCCAGATCGATGTGGAGAATGCCGACCGCTACGATATCAACTATATCGATGAGTCTGGTGCGAGAAGGCGGCCCATACTCTTGCATTGCTCTCCTTCCGGAGCGATAGAGAGGGTTATGTACGCTATATTGGAGAAGGCGGCCCGACTATCTCTTCAGGGCAAGCTGCCCATGCTCGAGACCTGGCTGTCTCCAACCCAGGTGAGGATCATACCGGTGGCTGAGCGCCACCAGGAGAGGGCTCTTGCCCTGGCCGGGATTCTCGGCTTCCGCACGGATATAGACGACAGGGACGAGACCGTGGGCAAGAAGATCCGCGACGCTGGAAGGGAATGGGTGCCATATGTGGCAGTGATCGGGGACGAGGAGCTCCAGTCCGGACAGCTGGCAGTTACCATTCGCAGCGAATCCACTCCCAAGTCGCCGGCAAAGAAGAGCATGACTGTGGATGAGCTCAAAGAGAGGCTCACTGGAGAGACAAAAGGAAAGCCCTGGCGCAGACTGCCTCTCGCTATGAGGCTCTCGGAGAGGCCCAGGTTCATCTGATGAATTGATCTTCAGCCGGAGGGCTCCGCCTGGGGGTGATTGTCAATTCCCGGTCCCCCGGGGATGTAGAATTTCCCACCCAGATCGCTGTAATAGTTCCCCTGGCTTCCATTGTCCCAGCGATTGTTCTCCCCCCGGTCATAGGCATTGCAGCCGTTATTGATGAGATGATTGGCATAGACCAGATCCCAGCGGGAGGAGAAGGTCAGGTAAACGCCATACCCATTCTCCTGGGCGGTGTTGCCCACAATGGTGTTATTGCTGGCGTGATTTGCCAGATAGAGCCCTTTCCCATTCTGGGAGAGATAATTCTCCTCAAGGATGTTGTCATTGCTGTCATAAGAGAGATAAATTCCCTTGCTGTTGCCCATGGCCCGGTTTCCCAGGAGGTGGTTGTTCCGGGAGCAGTCCAGGTATATGCCGGCATCAATATTGTTGCTGGCATTGTTGTATGCAATCCGGTTTCCGTTGCTGGATTCAGACAGAGAAATGCCATACCAATCATTCTCGATGACGGTATTGTTTATGATCGAATTATTGCTGGCAGAGCGAAGCGAGATGGAGGTGTCGCCATTATTTCTCAGCTGATTATCCTGGATGACATTACCCTGGGAATAGATGAGAAATATGCCGCAATCGCTCTCCTCATTTATGTAGTTGTCCCGGATATCGCAATTTTGTATCCGATTTTCATTTGAGCTGCAGAGGATTATGCCGTTGGTGTTGTTGTTTATGTTGTTATTGGCAATGATGTTGGAATGGGCCCCTTCCAGGCGAATGCCGTCCAGGCAGCCGGAGATGCTGTTGTTCTCTATGATATTCCCTCTAGAGAGGACATGGACCCCAGTTCGTCGAGCGGTTCTGATCTCAAAGCCGGATACCTTTGCCCCATCCACATTGATGGTTAATGCGTTGCCGATAGCGCTTCCGTCCAGCAGGGGACTGCCTTTTCCTTCCAGAGTGATCGGCTTGGCAAGGCTCAGGCTCTCTCTGTAGACTCCTCCTTGAACGATTATCGTGTCTCCGGAATCCGCCCGGTTTATAGCCCCCTGGAGGCTCTCTCCCGGTCCGATATGGTAAGTTGTTCCCCCGGCAATAGATGCCAAAAGGATGATAGCGACTGCCAGCATAGCTGGACGTACTCGACTCTCCCTCATTGCCTTCCCCTCGTAGCTTACTATATCCCTATTAGATTTAAATACTACGATGATCTTTCTTGCCTTAAGACTTATCTCTGTGATTTTTTTCGCATAGGCAGATCAGAGCCCTATCTCGGAAGAGTTTATGTTGCTATAGGCGCCTATCATGTTTTGTTCATGACAAAGCAACCTTGCTTCCTGCCCATGTCTCTTCCAGAGGGAAGGAGCCTGGGAATAGAGCAGTTCGATATCATCCTGATCAGCGGAGATGCCTATGTGGACCATCCCTCCTTCGGGGCGGGACTTTTGGGCCGGGTCCTCTGGGATGCGGGCTACACCGTGGGAATTGTCGCCCAGCCCGATTGGAAAAAAGATGAGGATCTGCTCCGGCTGGGCCGGCCCCGCCTTTTCTTTGGCATAACCTCCGGCAACGTGGACTCCCTGGTCAACAACCTCACCCCCAACCTCAAACGCCGCCGCCGGGATGTCTACTCCCCTGGCGGCCGCCTGCTCCGGCCGGACCGGGCGGCGATCAGCTATGCCAACCGGGTCCATTCCCTCTTTCCAAAAGTACCAATCGTCCTGGGAGGAATCGAGGCCAGCCTGCGCCGGTTCGCCCATTACGACTACTGGTCGGATTCAGTACGCCAGTCCATCCTGGCGGACGCCCCCGCCGACCTTCTGGTCTATGGCATGGGGGAGAGGCCCATCCTGGAGGTGGCCCGGCGCATGAACGCAGGTGAAACGATCGCCCAGATCAGGGATATTCCCGGAACCGCGGTCAAAGAGGAGGTTCGACGCTGGCGCGGGGCGTTGCAGGATGACGCTGTTGTCATCCCCGGCTTCGCTGAGGTCAAGGAGAACAAGAGCAAATATGCCAGGGCCTTTGCAGCCCACTATAAGGAGCAGGACCCCTATCGAGGCCAGGCGGTGGTCCAGCCCCATCCCAAGACGGTGATCATCCAGAATCCGCCTGCTCTTCCCCTCAGCACGGCAGAACTCGACCAAATCTACGAGCTTCCCTATAGCCGAAAGGCCCATCCCTCCTACCTAGAGCCCATTCCTGCATTAGAGCCGGTCAGATTTTCCATCACCAGCCACCGGGGTTGCTTTGGATCCTGCTCCTTTTGCGCCCTCACCCATCACCAGGGAAGGATTGTGCAGAGCAGAAGCATAAGCTCCATCGTCCGGGAAGCAGAGAGGCTGGTCCTGATGCCCGGATTCAAGGGATTCATTCAGGATGTGGGCGGCCCTACTGCCAATATGTACGGCCTCGCCTGCCCCCGCTGGAAGCAGGGGGCCTGTCCGGACAGGCTCTGCTCTGCCGAATGCCCCACCCTGGATAAGGACCACTCCCATCAGGTGGAGCTATTGCGCCGGCTCCGGGCCATTCCTGGGGTGAGGAGGGTCTTCGTCGGCTCGGGGATAAGGCACGATCTGATTATGGCGGACCGATCCGGCTATCTGGAGGACCTCTGCCGGCACCATGTCTCCGGCCACCTCAAGATCGCCCCGGAGCATATCTCCAGAACGGTTACGGAGTGCATGCATAAACCTCCCCGTCAGGTTCTGGACGACTTCAGGGAGAGGTTTCGCGCGGCTTCGCAGGCGGCGGGAAAGGAGCAGTATATTCTCCCCTATCTCATGTCCGGCCATCCTGGCTGCACCATTGCCGATATGGTCGAGCTGGCGGAGTATTTGCGCGACAACCACATGTATACCGAGCAGGTGCAGGACTTCACCCCCACACCCATGACCATCTCTACTGCCATGTATTATACCGGCCTGGATCCTTTCACCCTCCAGCCGGTTCACATTCCCCGGGGGGAGGAGAAGAGGATTCAAAGAGCTATGCTGCAGTACAGGGATCCAGGCAATTACAGTCTTGTTCGGGAGGGGCTGGAGAGGATAGGAAGGAAAGACCTCATAGGAAAGGGGGAGAAATGTCTCATCCCGTCCCGATATAGAGGGTCAAAGCATTGAAATAGTCTCGAGCATAAGTCCGGATCAATCTCATTTTTCCTCTAAGATCTCCAATATCCTTCTCTGAGTCTCCTCAGGGGTGCCGGTGGTGTTCACCTCAATCACCCTTGAGCGGAGAAAGAGCGTCCGGAAAAAGCGGCTGCGCAGATTGGCCTTGAATTGGTTATGAACCAGGAGATGTGGGTTATAGTAGCCATTCTCCTCCAGAATTGCCAGAGCCCGATCCCCTTCCAAGGGAAGTACGATCTCCTCCTGTTCAGGATCTCGCTTGAGAAAGATCACCTTCTCAATGGTTGTCAGGGGCATGATGCGCCCTTTTCCTATCACCTGGCGGAGGTCCACCACTGCTCGCCCCTTGGAATCAAAGGATGCCTTATCAACCAGACCGGCAAACTCCTTCCAGATCTCAGCCAGATCAGCCCGGATATAGAAGTTCTTCTCTGAGCCGTATGCTAAGATATCATCTCCGAATATCCTTCCGAAGAACCAGTCGTCAGAGATCACCCGCACCCGCGGGTTGCGCAACAGCCCGTAGGTATGGGTGGTCTTGCCCGCCCCCGATCCACCTAATATGCATATCCCCTGACCCCGCATATCCAGGCAGGCTCCATGAACAGAATAGATGTTGTGATAATCCTCCAGGATATCTCCCGCCACGCTCAGGGCCAGGGACTTTACCCAGCCGTAATAGTCCATATTGATTAGAAATGCCGTCCTGGATTGGGGGTTGTAAAGGACCTGATTCTCTCCCTCATCCTGATCCCGGATCACATAAAGCCGGCCGTGGGAACGAATGCTCTGCGATGCCGAATAGAAGCTCTCCTCCCAGGCATCCTTGATCGATGGGATGCCGGTCAAAAGCTTGATGCAGCACCCATATATATCCGATTTTATCTCATAGAGCACCTGGCTGGAGTATCGATCGACCAGCTCCTCTTTCTTCTCCATGGATATGTGAATAACATCGTATGCCATCTGCAACCCTCTCGAATTCATGCCATTTCCGATTTGCTATAGATCGATGCGCTTCATGTGCTTCAGCCGGCCGTCCAGCTCATAGAGTAGGGGGGAAGCGGTATGAACCTCCAGCTCTTCGATATTCTGGTCGGAGATCTCCTCAATATGCTTGACAAGGGCGCGGATGGTGTTGCCATGGGAGACCACAAGAACGCTCCTTCCTTTTTTCAGATCGGCTGCTATCTGGCCCTGCCAGAGGGGCAGGAGACGCTCTTGTACTTCTTTCAGGGATTCTGATGAAGGGGCAGGGAAACGATGGCGGAATCCTTTGCGCCATCTTCGCACCTGCTCAGCGCCGTATAGTTCCTCCGCCTCATCCAGGCTCCGTCCCTCAAAATCCCCATATGCACGTTCGTTTAGCCTCCAGCTCATGATGACGGGAATCCGCATCAGGTCCATCTCATCCAGGACTATCCACATGGTCCTGATGGCCCGCTTCAAAAGGGAGGTATAGGCAACATCAATCGTTATGCCCGCTCTCTTCATGATCCGCCCGGCATCGCGGGCCTCCTCGATTCCCTGGAAAGAGAGATCGATGTCCGTCCAGCCGGTGAACCTTCTCTCCCGATTCCAGAGGCTCTGGCCGTGCCTGAGCAATACCAGCCTTGACAACGCAATAACCTAGCCTCGCTGCATTATCCAGAGGCTCTTAATGGATATTTCTGGCGGTACGGGAGAAGGGCCGAGCTGAGAAGGGTGCATGAGATTCCGCAGCAGATCTCTAGACCCCTATATTTTTATCCCATATCCCCATCAACTCCGTGCTATGACGAAAGAAGTCCATGCTGCACATATCCTGTGCAAGACGGAGAAGAAGGCATTAGAGGTCAAAGAGTTGCTGGCATCCGGCCAGGAGAGCTTTGCTCAGATGGCCCGCAAATATTCCCAGTGCCCTTCCGGCAAGAGCGGCGGAGATCTGGGCTGGTTTGGCAAGGGCAGGATGGTTCCTGAGTTTGAAAAGGCCGCCTTCGAAGGGGAGAAGGGAAAGACCATCGGTCCGGTCAAATCTCAGTTTGGCTATCACCTCATCCGGGTCCTGGACAAGAAATAATGATTGATCCCGCCGGAACTGCCGGGGCTCAAGTGGCTGGAGCGGGCAAGAATGGAGAGGCCAAAAAAGATTTGGGATGTCAATTGCCTCAGCCATCAGTGCCTGGCCTCTATGAAGCGCTGCTAAGCAAAGAGCTGCTTGATATCAGTGCGCCGGTAGAGATAGCTCCCAATTATCCCGGAGACAGTCCCTTCTCCAGGCAGTGGATAGCAAGACTTGAGGAGGGGTCCAACTGTAGCCTCTCAGTTCTCTCTTTGGGCTCCCATACGGGAACTCATATTGACTTCCCCTCTCATATACTGAGGGACGGCCCCCCTCTGGACAGCTATCCTCCGGAAAGGTTCATCACTCCTGCCCGGGTGATCGCCGTCCGGAATTGCGATGCCGTTCCCGCCCAGGCACTGCAGGATGTTAATATCCAGAGAGGCGAGGCCATCCTTTTTAAGACCGCCAACTCCATCCAGGGGCTGATGCATAACCCGACATTCCGGGATGAATATGTCTCCCTCTCTCCCCCTGCAGCAGAGTTATGCGTCAGTCTGGGAGCCGCCCTGGTGGGAATCGACTATATCTCAGTGGATCGATATGAGGATGAGTCCCTCCCCGTTCACAATATCCTGCTGAAAAACGATGTTCTGATCCTGGAGGGGCTCGATCTTGGTGCCGTTTCCCCTGGCAGATACTGGCTGATCTGCCTTCCCCTGAAGATAAAGGATGCTGAGGCCGCTCCCGTCCGGGCGGTCCTGGTGGGGCGATCTCATGAACCCTGAGAGGATGTTTCAGTCCACCCTGGAGATACTGGAGGATGGGATATGCATCTGCGACCCATCTGGGGAGATCCTCTATTCTAACCCTGCTGCAGAGAGGATGGCAAGATCTCTGGAAGAGTGCAGAATTATAATTCATATGCTCATCTCTGCTCTGAAGCCATCAGGGCGAAGTACGCTAAGAGAGCCTCGAGCTGAATTCTCTCGTTTGCTCCTTCAGTCATGCGAAAATCGATCTCTCCGATACGGTCGATGAGCTTTACCCGATCCCTGTCTGCGATATCATCCAGGTCCAGCATAGCCCGGTGGATCTGGATCACCACATCCTGGCCGGAGAGCCCTTTGGAGAGTAAAAGGTCGTCCAGTATCGCGCGCGCTCCCACAAAATCTCCAGATATTGCGGTCTTGATGAAGCTCTTGATCTCCTCCGGTTTGGCGGTGGATGTGATCTGATAAATCGTCTCCTCGTCCACCTCGTCGCCCAAGAGAGCTGCCGCCTGCAGGGCGTTGATTGCCTTTCTCATGTCGCCGCCGGCGACATACTCTATAGCGGATAGACCCCCTTCTGAGATCTGCAGCTTCTCCTCACTGGCAATGAACTCGATCCTCTTGGTCACCGCTTCAGTAGAGAGGGGCTTGAAGCGGTAAACTGCACAGCGGGACTGAATGGGCTCGATGATCTTGGAGGAGTAGTTGCAGGAGAGTATGAACCTGGTGGTAGCGGAGTATCTCTCCATAGTCCGCCTCAGAGCGCTCTGGGCATCGTTGGTCAGGGCATCGGCCTCATCCAGAAATATAACCTTGAAATCCGCCTCTCCCAGGGGCGCCATCCGGGCGAAGTCCTTGACCTTATGGCGGATGATATCTATGCCCCGCTCATCGCTGGCATTCAATTCGATGAAGTTGTTCCTCCAGGTCTCGCCGAAGATCTCTTTGACTATGGAGATGGAGGCAGCGGTCTTGCCCACCCCCGGCGGCCCGGAGAATAGAAGATGAGGCAGGTTTCGCGTCTTCACATAGGACTTCAGACGGCGGACGATCTCGTCCTGGCCCACAATGTCGTCCAGCCTCTCCGGCCGGTACTTCTCTATCCAGATCTCCTCTTTGATATACAACCCTCAATTATTGGTTTTGGCTATCTGTATATCAATATTCCTCCCTGAATCTCCTCTCTGCAATGGGACAACGAAGGCTAAATATAGAGGTGCTACATGCATGCAAATCGTTTTTCGGAGGATTGCAAGTGATCTCTGAGGTGGCTGGACAGTATAATGCGCAAGATCTTGAGAATGAAGTCAGATCGCTGTGGGAGCGAGCGGATAGCTACCGCAAAGTTCGAGAATTGAGATTGGGCGGCAAGAAGTTCTTCTTTGTGGACGGGCCGCCCTATACCACAGGCCGCATTCATCTGGGAACCGCCTGGAACAAGGTGATCAAGGACGCCGTGCTCCGCTACCGGTCTATGAACGGCTTTGAGGTCAAGGACCGGGCGGGCTGGGATATGCACGGCCTGCCCATTGAGGTTAAGGTGGAGGAGTCCTTCGGCTTCCGCAACAAAAAGGATATCGAGGCTTATGGGGTGGATAAGTTCATCCAGAGATGCAAAGAGTTCGCCCTCCGCCAGAAAGATGACATGACGGCCCAGTTCAAGATTCTAGGGGCCTGGATGGACTGGGATGACCCCTATATGACGCTGAAGAACGAGTATCTGGAGGCTGCCTGGTGGACGCTGAAGAAGGCGCACGAGCATAACCTTCTGGAAAGGGGCTCAAGGGTGGTCAACTGGTGCCCCCGCTGCCAGACGGCCATCGCCGACTCAGAGGTGGAATACTGGGATGAGACCGACTACTCGATCTATGTCAAGTTCCCGGTGATCGGGGAGGAGAACACCTACATAGTGATCTGGACCACCACCCCCTGGACCATTCCCGCCAATGTGGCGGTGGCAGTCAATCCCTCCTTCCAGTACTCTCGGGTCAGGGCCTGGAAGGACGGCAAATCCGAGATCCTGATCATGGCCTCAGAATTGGTCGATTCAGTCCTCAGGACGGGCCGCTACCAGGACTACGAGCTTTTGCAGGGCCTTTCCGCCAAGGATATGCAGAAACTGAAGTACGAGCATCCTCTGCTCGATCTGGTGCCCAGACAGAAGGAGATAGAGCATGGCGTTTACGCCGCAGACTTCGTCACCGCTGAGAACACGGGATGCGTTCACATCGCTCCCGGGCACGGCCTTGAGGATTATGAGCTCGGGCTGGACCACCACCTGGAGATATTCTGCCCGGTAGGCGGGGACGGGCGGTACACTGCCGAGGCGGGAGAGAAGTACCTGGGCCAGTATGTCAAGGAGGCGGACAGCAACGTCATCGCAGATCTCGAAGAGAGGGATAAGCTCCTGGCCCAGGGGAGGCTCGCCCACCGCTACGGCCACTGCTGGCGCTGCAAGACCCCCATCATATTCATCGCCACCAGCCAGTGGTTCCTCCGGATATCCGATCTTCGGGATAAGATGCTCGACGAGATCTCCCGGGTGACATGGTATCCGGAGTGGGCGGGCTCGGCGAGGTTTGCCGACTGGATAAGCAATGCTCGAGACTGGTGCATCTCCAGGCAGAGGTACTGGGGCATCCCCCTGCCCATCTGGACCTGTCCTGACTGCGGCCATATGGAGGTTATAGGAACCGCCTCGGAGCTGGAGGAGAGGTCAGGCAAAAAGATCGCTGATCTGCACCGGCCGGATGTGGATGCTATTGTGCTGGACTGTCCCTGCGGGGGGAAGATGTTGCGCTCACCGGATGTCTTCGATGTATGGTTTGACAGCGCAGTGGCCTCCTGGGCCACCCTCCGTTTCCCCAGCCACGTGGAGGAGTTTGGCGAATGGTGGCCGGCGGATTTCATCACTGAGGGACACGACCAGACACGCGGCTGGTTTTACTCCCAGCTGGGGGCCTCAATGGTATCATTTGGCCGGGCGCCCTACAAGAGCGTTCTCATGCATGGCTTCACCCTGGACGACCAGGGTCGGAAGATGTCCAAAAGCATTGGGAACATCGTCCAGCCGGAGGAGGTGGTGGAGCGGTTCGGTGCCGATATTCTGCGTTTCTATGTCCTTGGAGCCAATGCCCCCTGGGAGGATCTGCACTTCTCCTGGGAGGCGGTGGAGAACACCAGCCGGATGATCAATATCTTCTGGAATGCTTATCGCTTTGCTCTGCCCTATATGGTCCTGGACAATTTCGACTTGAAACGGGCGGATCTCACCCTTTACAAAAGCAGCCTGCGTCCCGAGGACCGCTGGATTCTCTCCAGAGTAAACAGCCTGGCGGAAGAGATCACCTCTCAGATGGAGGGCTATCAGCTTCACCGCATCGTCCGCTCCATATCCGACTTCATTTTAGAGGACCTCAGTCGGTGGTACATCCAGCTGGTCCGGCCTCGCACCTGGATTGAGCAGGATGATCCTGACAAGCTTGCCGCATATGCCACCATCTATGAGGTTCTGACGAAGCTTGCCAAGCTCATGGCCCCGTTCACCCCCTTCATCGCCGAGTCCATCTACCAGAACCTTGTGCGGGGACTGGACGAGAATGCCAGGCCTTCAGTTCATATGTGCGACTGGCCGGAAGGCGATAGGGGACTGATAGACAAACGCCTGGAGGAGAGCATGGATCTGGTGAGGGAGGTGTCAATGGCCGCATCCAATGCCCGGCAGAAGGGCGGGAGAAAGCTACGCTGGCCGGTTTCTGAGATTGTGATCGCCCCCTCCAAAGAGGCTTTGGACCTGGGAGGCCTGGAGTATGTCCTCCGGGGACAGACCAACTCCAAGAAGATAACAGTCCTCTCTCCCGGAGAGAAGCCCAGGATGGATCTGGAGATGGCTCCCGTTCATAAGAAGATCGGGCCAGTGTATAAGGGAGAGGCCAAGCTGGTGGTAGAGGCCATAGCAGCCGCTGAGCCCTTCGGGGTTAAAGCAGATCTGGACCGCAGCGGCCAGACAACTCTGAGGCATCTGGGCCGGGAGTTTGCGATCACCTCCGAGATGGTGCAATTCCGGGAGCTTCCTCCGGAGAACCTGCCGGCAGCGGAGTTCTCCCGGGGATTTGTCTATGTGGACATCACCCTCACCCCGGAGATTGAGGCAGAGGCCTATGCCCGGGAGATCATCCGGCGCATTCAGGACATGAGAAAGGAGCTGGATCTGCGGGTGGAGGATCAGATACGAGCGGTGGTGGATATCGAGAGCAAGCCCATACTCGATCTGGTAGTTCAAAGGAAGGGGCACATCGCGGGAGAGGTTAGGGCGGCAGAACTGGAGATGGGTCTGGGACTGCAGATACGGGGCTCTTTGATTAAGGACTGGGATGTCGAGGGCGTATGCATGCACATCGGCATAGACAGGGTGTGATGGATATTGATCGTCGGAGTTTTATAAGATGAACGATCATGAGGATCTCATGGAAACGCCAGTCCCGGTCAGGGTCAAAGGGGTTTACATAGCGGAATCGGAGGAGAGCAATCCCGCGCCTGTGGTTTTGCTGGAGGATGAGAAGGGACGGATAGTGCCCATATTCGTGGGGCTGTCCGAGGCCATCTCCATCCATCATGCCCTGTCTGGAGAGCTGGCCCCCAGGCCCATGACTCACGATCTGTTCATCTCCGCCCTGGAGAGCCTGTCCGCCAGTATCACCAATGCGCTGATCGACGACCTGGACGGGGGAATTTACTATGCACGGCTGACCATCAAGAGCGACTCCCGAAAGAATGAGATAGATGCCCGGCCCAGCGACTGCCTGGCCCTGGCCTTGCGGGCGAAGGCAACGATCGAGGTTCGGGAGAGGGTGGTGGCGGATGCGAGCATCAGCAAGAGCGATGCTGAGAAGCTGATTAGCATCGAGAACTATTTGCAGTAAACTACTCCGGCCTAAAGACCGGAGCTTTCAGTAGCCCTGAAAGGACCGCCTTG